>NZ_JBMJCT010000033.1:0-403353 GCF_049222185.1 Streptomyces sp. LaBMicrA B280
GCTCCGCAGGAGGAGGCCCCGGTCCGGGCACCGCAGGCCGGGGCCGGGGCCGGACCGGTCCAGGCTCCGCCTGCCGCCGTGTCCGCGCCCGCGCCCGCGCCCGGTGAGGAGGGGCGGCACGACGCCGTACCGCTGAGCCAGGCCGAGGACCACACTCCGCCGCAGCCGCATCCCACGACCGCGCCGACCGGGCGACGACGCCGCGCGGTGGCGCCTCCCGCGCAGGCCACGGAGATCATCGCGGAGACCGCTCCGGTCGTCCAGGCCGCCCAGGCCGCTGGCTCCGGTACGACGCCCGGGGCTCCGGCACAAGCCGCTCCGGCACAAGCCGCTCCGGCGCAGGCCCCCCGTGCGGTGGCCCCGGCACAGGCCATCCCCGGGACGGCCCTCCCGGCGCAGGCCCAGGGCACGAACGGCCAGGGCATCGCCCTCCAGGCCGGCCCCTCGGTCGCCGTGCCCGCGTCGGCTCCGATCACCCCGGCCGCACCAGCCGCACCGGCCGCCACCGTGGCGCCTGCGGCGCCCGCCGCTCCCGTCGCTCCGGCCACGCCCCAGGCTGCCCCCATCGCGGGGCCCCTGCCGCTGCCCGCCGAGGACGCCGCCGCGCGGAAGCCCGCACCGGCCGCGCCAGCCGCACCGGCACCCGTCACCCCCGTACCGCCGTCGGCTCAGGCCACCCCGGCCGCCGGTACCGCCGTACCCCCGAGGGCCCCGGCCGCCGGGGCGCCCGTACCGCCGTCGACCCCCGCGTCCGGCACCCCCCTTCCCGCCGCTCGGCCGCCGCGGGCCGCCCAGCCGTTGCCGCTGCCCGCCGAGGCCACCGGGAGCGCGCCCGCGTACGACCCCGACTCCACCCAGGGCCGGGCCATCAGCGTGCGCACGCTCGGCCAGGGCGTGCCGTTCGCGCGGCAGGCCACGCCGCCGCCGCACGCGCCGGGTGGTTCCGGACGGCGCCGCAAGCTCGGGACGCCGCCCGATCCGTGAGAGGGCGGCGGGCGGTCGTACGCCATCGGCGCGCCGGACGCGAACGCGGCCGAGGGGCCGGAGCCGCTGGACGGTCCCGGCGGCGCCGTCGAGGTGGCGGACACCCCCCGGCCGCAGCCGATGGACGACGAGCTGCCCCCGGAGCCGCTGGACAACCCGCGTCGGCTGCTGGTGTGGCCCGCGCCGGACGTGACCACGCAGCAGGCCCTGAGCGAGCGCGGCTACCGGCCGGTGATCGTGCACTCCCGCGAGGAGGTCGACGCGCAGATCGCGGCCTTCCCCGCCGCGCTGTTCGTGGACCCGCTGACCGGCCCGATCACCCGTACCGCCCTCCAGTCGCTGCGCCAGGCCGCCGTCGCCGCCGAGGTGCCGGTCCTGGTCACGGCCGGGATCGGGCAGGCCACGCGGGAGGCGGCATACGGCGCCGACCCCGCCGTGCTGCTGAAGGCGCTCGCCCCGCGCGACAGCGAGCAGCATCCGCCGCGGGTGCTGCTGATCGAGGAGCACGAGGAGATCGCGCTGGCCCTGACCGCGACGCTGGAGCGGCGCGGGATGCAGGTGGCGCGGGCCGCGAGCGACGTCGACGCGGTGGCGCTGGCGGGCCGGTTCCGGCCGAACCTCGTGGTGATGGACCTGATGCAGGTGCACCGGCGGCGGGCCGGGATCGTGGACTGGCTGCGCGCGAACGGACAGCTCAACCGCACCCCGCTGGTCGTCTACACGGCCGCCGTCGAGCCCGCCGAGCTGCCCCGGCTGGCCTCGGGCGAGACGGTGCTGTTCCTCGCGGAGCGGTCCACCAGCACCGAGGTGCAGTCGCGGATCGTGGACCTGCTGTCCCGGATCGGCACCAACTAGCCGACGGAGAAGGCCATGAGGTGAGGGGCCGGCCCCTCACCTCATGGCGCGTGCCTCACAGCCGGGTGACGTCCAGGTCGCCGTCCGCGTAGCGCCTGCGCAGCATCTTCTTGTCGAACTTGCCCACGCTGGTCTTCGGCACCGCCGCCACGATCGTCCAGCGCTCGGGCAGCTGCCAGCGGGCGATGTGGGCCTCCTCGGCGAGGAAGGCGCGCAGGGTCTCGAAGTCGGCGTCCGCGCCCTCCCGCAGGACGACCGTGGCCAGCGGGCGCTCGCCCCACTTGTCGTCGGGGACGGCGACCACCGCGGCCTCGACGACGTCCGGGTGGGACATCAGGGCGTTCTCCAGCTCCACGGAGGAGATCCACTCGCCACCGGACTTGATGACGTCCTTGGCGCGGTCGGTGAGGGTGAGGAAACCGTCGGGGGAGATGACCCCGACGTCGCCGGTCTTCAGCCAGCCGTCGGCGCTGAACTTGTCGGCGGGGCGCAGGGGTTCGGCGTCGGGGCCGTTGTAGTAGGCGCCCGCGATCCAGGGGCCGCGTACCTCCAGCTCGCCGGCCGACTCGCCGTCCCAGGGCAGGCGTTCGCCGTCGGGGCCGGTCAGGCGGGCCTCGACGGCGGCCGAGAAGCGGCCCTGGGTGATGCGGTAGCCGAACTCCTCGTCCGTGCCGAGGGAACTGGCCGGCGGGCGGGACACGGTGCCGAGCGGGGAGGTCTCCGTCATGCCCCAGGCGTGCACGACCGGCATGCCCAGCTCGTCGAAGGCCCGCATCAGACCGGGCGGGCAGGCCGCGCCGCCGATGGTGACATGGGTGAGGGTGGAGACGTCACGGGGGCGGGCGAGCAGTTCGCCGAGCAGGCCCTGCCAGATGGTGGGCACGGCGGCGGCGTGGGTCGGCCGCTCCCGCTCGATCATCTCGGCGAGCGGCGCGGGCTGGAGGAAGCGGTCCGGCATCAGCATGTTGACGCCGGTCAGGAAGGTGGCGTGCGGCATCCCCCAGGCGTTGACGTGGAACTGGGGGACGACGACGAGCGTGGTGTCCTTGTCGGTCAGGCCCATCGACTGGGTCATCTGCACCTGCATGGAGTGCAGGTAGACCGAACGGTGGCTGTAGACCACGCCCTTGGGGTCGCCGGTGGTGCCGGAGGTGTAGCACATGGCGGCGGCCTGGCGTTCGTCCAGCTCGGGCCAGTCGTAGTGGGTCGGCCGGTCCGCGATCAGCTCCTCGTACTCGTGCACCCGCGCGGTGGCGCCGGCCAGCGGGGAGCGGTCGCCTGGGCCGGTGACCACGATGTGCTCGACGGTCTTCAGCCGGGGCAGCAGCGGGGCGATCATCGGGATCAGGGAGCCGTTGACGATGATCACGTGGTCGGCGGCGTGGTTGATGATCCACGCCAGCTGCTCGCCGGGCAGCCGCAGGTTGAGGGTGTGCAGCACCGCGCCCATGGAGGGGACCGCGAAGTACGCCTCGACGTGTTCGGCGTTGTTCCACATCAGGGTGGCCACCCGCTGGTCGCCGGTGACCCCGAGGGCGTCGCGCAGGGCGTGCGCCAGCTGGGCCGAGCGGGCACCGACCTCCGCGAAGGAGCGTCGCTGCGGCTCGGGCTCGCCGGTCCAGGTGATCACCTGCGAGGCGCCGTGGACCGTCGACCCGTGGGTCAGGATCCTGGAGATCAGCAGCGGTACGTCCTGCATGGTGCTCAGCACGGAGTCCTCCCGGCGACGGTGCCTACGCGGTAGTAGGGGGTGCGCCGATTCTGCGCACATACCGATCGGTATGTCACTAGGTGGAATGTCACTGCGTGCGGAACGGGACGGAAACGGGGCGGAATCGAGATCCGGGGGGCTTCCGCGCCGGTGACCTGGCGTGCTTTCGCCTCGGTGGCCTGGCGGCCTTGCGCCCCGGCGACCCGACGTCCTTTCGCCCCGGTGGCCTGGTGGCCTTACGCCCCGGTGACCCGACGTACTTTCGCCCCGGTGACCCGACGGCCTTGCGCCCCGGTGACCCGACGTACTTTCGCCCCGGTGGCCTGGTGGCCTTACGCCTCCCGGTGGCCTGGCGGACTCGGGCTCGGTGAACGGGTGTCCCGGGCCTGGTGATCCGGCGGTCTTGCGCCTCGGTGGTCTGGCGGACTCGGGCCCGGTGGCCTGGTGGCCTCACGCCCCCGGCGGCCTGGCGGCCTCGGGCCCGGTGAACCGGTGTCCCGGGTCCGGTGATCCGCGTCCTCGGGCTCGCCGCCCTGACGTGATCGGGTCCGGTGGACCGGCAGCCTCGGGTCCGATGAGCCGCGTCCTCAGGCCCGCGGCCCTGACGTGATCGGGTCCGGTGGACCGGCAGCCTCGCGTCCGATGAGCCGCGTCCTCAGGCCCGCCGCCCTGGCACTCCCCGGGCCCGTGGCCCGGCATCCTCGGACCCGCCGCCCTGGCTTCGCCGGGCCCGGTGAACCAGCGTCCCCGACCGGTGACACGACGCCCTTACGCCCCGGTGACCCGGCAGCCCCGGGCCCGGTGATCCGGTGTCCCAGGCCCGGTGAGCCGCATCCTCGGGCCCGCCGCCCTCGCTTCGCCGGGCCCGGTAAACCGGCGCCCCGACCGGTGACCCGGCGGCCTTGCGCCCCGGCGACCCGGCAGCCTCGGGCCCGGTGAACGAGTGTCCCCGAGCCCAAAGACCCGACGCCCTTACGCCCCGGTGGCCCGGCGGCCTCGGGCCACGTGATCCGCAGCCTCGGGCTCGCCGCCCTGGCGTGATCCGGTCCGGTGAACCGACACCCTCGGGTCCGATGAGCCGCATCCTGATGCCCGCCGCCCTGGCTTCGCCGGGCCCGGTGAACCAGCGTCCCCGGCCGGTGACCCGGCGTCCTCGGGCCCGCTGTCCTGGCACCCCCCGGGCCGATGACCCGCCGTTCCCGGACCCGCCGCCCTGGCACCCCCCGGGCCCGTGGCCCGGCATCCTTGGACCCGCCGCCCTGGCACCCCCCGACCCGGTGAGCCGCATCCTCGGACCCGCCGCCCTGGCATCCCCAGACCCGGTGAACCAGCGTCCCCGAGCCCGTGACCCGGCATCCGCAGGCCCGTTGAACCATGCCCCAGCCCCCCCCTGGGCCGCTGCCCTGCCCCCCTGGGTCGGCGCCCCGCCCCCCCTGGGTCGGCGCCCCGTCCCCCTCGGGGCTATCGGGCCAGGCCCAGTTCCGGGTCCTCGCGCAGTTTGCCGAGGGCGCGGGAGACGGCGGACTTCACCGTGCCCACCGAGACGCCCAGCACCTCCGCGGTCTGGGCCTCGCTGAGGTCCTCGTAGTACCGCAGGACGACCATCGCCCGCTGCCTCGTGGGCAGCTTCATGACGGCCCGCCACATCGCGTCGTGCAGCGCCTGCCGCTCGGCCGGGTCGTCGTCGGGCAGCGGATCCGGCTCGGGCAGCTCGTCGCAGGCGAACTCGTCCACCCGGCGCTTGCGCCACTGCGAGGTCCGCGTGTTCAGCAGCGCGCGGCGCACATAGCCGTCGAGCGCCCGCTGGTTCTCGATCCGCTCCCAGGCGGCGTAGGTCTTGGCCAGCGCGGTCTGCAGCAGGTCCTCGGCGTCGCAGGGGTTCGCGGTCAGCGAGCGCGCGGCGCGCAGCAGGACGGGCCGGCGGGCCCGCACGTACGACGTGAACGACGGGTACGCGGGGGCCGCTGCCGAGGAGCTGGTGCAGACGGGTGTGGTCATGGCTCCACGCTATGAGCGGCCCGCGCGTCCCGGGATCGGCCGCAGGTGCCGAAGCGGGGTCCCCCTCAGGTTGTAGGGGTGGGGGCGGCTCCACCTCCTGAAGGTGGAGCGGGGGTACGCCCGACCCCCGGGTCCCACCCCGAGGAGTTCAGCCGTCCGCCGCCAGGACCAGGCCCGATGTCGGCACCCCGGTCCCCGCGGTCACCAGGGTCCGGGCGGCCCCGGGCACCTGGTTCACGGCGGTGCCGCGCAGCTGGCGGACCGCCTCCGCGATGCCGTTCATGCCGTGCAGATACGCCTCCCCCAGCTGGCCCCCGTGGGTGTTGAGGGGCAGCCGCCGCCCGGCCGTGAAGTCCGCCGCCTCGCCCCGGGCGCAGAAGCCGAACTCCTCCAGCTGCATCAGCACGAACGGGGTGAAGTGGTCGTACAGGATCCCGACGTCGATGTCGGCCGGGGCGAGGCCCGAGGTGCGCCACAGCTGGCGGGCTACCGCGCCCATCTCCGGCAGCCCGGTCAGCTCGTCCCGGTAGAACCCGGTCATCTGCTCCTGGGCACGGCCCGCGCCCTGGGCTGCGGCCGCGATCACGGCGGGCGGCCGGGGCAGGTGGCGGGCCCGTTCCAGGGAGGTGACGACGAGCGCCTGGCCGCCGTCGGTCTCCTGGCAGCAGTCCAGCAGCCGCAGCGGCTCCACGATCCAGCGGGAGGCGGCGTGTTCGGCCAGCGTGATCGGGCGGCCGTGGAAGTAGGCGGCCGGGTTGGTCGCGGCGTGGGCGCGGCCGGTCACGGCGACATGGCCGAACGCCTCGGGGGTCAGCCCGTAGGTGTGCAGATAGCGCTGGGCCGCCATCGCCACCCAGGAGGCCGGGGTGAGCAGCCCGAACGGCAGCACCCAGCCGAGCGCGGCGCCCTCCGCCGAGGGCTCGCGGTGCTGGACGCCGGCGCCGAACCTGCGCCCCGAGCGCTCGTTGAAGGCGCGGTAGCAGACCACCACCTCGGCGACCCCGGCCGCCACGGCCAGCGCCGCCTGCTGCACGGTCGCACAGGCCGCGCCGCCGCCGTAGTGGACCCGGGAGAAGAAGGACAGCTCGCCCATCCCGCAGGCCTGGGCGACGGTGATCTCCGGGCTGGTGTCCATGGTGAAGGTGACCAGTCCGTCCACGTCGGCGGGGGTGAGCCCGGCGTCGTCGAGGGCGGCGCGCACCGCCTCCACCGCGAGCCGCAGTTCGCTGCGCCCGGAGTCCTTGGAGAACTCGGTGGCGCCGATCCCGACGACGGCCGCGCGTCCGCCGAGGGTGTCCTTCGCGCGCAGGCTCATGGACGGACCTCCGCGGGGACGGTGACGGTGACCGTGCCGGTCACATGGGTGCCGAGGCCGTTGGCGCCGACGACGCGCACGGTGGCGGTGTCGCCGTCGACCCGCTCGATCCGGCCGGTCAACACCATCGTGTCGCCGGGGTAGTTGGGCGCCCCGAGCCGGATGGCGACCTTGCGGAGGATCGCGGTGGGTCCGAAGTGGTCGGTGATGTACCGGCCCACCAGGCCGTTCGTGGTCAGGATGTTCATGAAGACGTCCGGGGAGCCCTTGGCCCGGGCCAGTTCGGGGTCGTGGTGCACGTCCTGGTAGTCCCGGGAGGCGATCGCGCCCGCCACGATCAGCGTGCGGGTCACCGGGATCTCCAGCGGCGGCAGTTCGCTCCCGGCCGGCCTCACGCCGCCACCGCCCGGAACACCGGCAGCGTCAACTCGTCGTCGTACGCCGTGAATTCGAGCCGTACCGGCATCCCGATACGCACCTTGTCGTACGGCACCCCGAGCACATTGCTCACCATCCGTACTCCTTCCGCGAGTTGGACCAGGGCGACCGCGTAGGGCGGGTCGAAGGCGGGGAAGGGCGGGTGGTGCATCACGACGTACGAGTGGACGGTGCCCTCGCCGCTCGCCTCGACGGTGTCCCAGTCGGGGCCGCCGCAGGCGTTGCAGCCGGGCAGCCAGGGGTGGCGCAGGGTGCCGCAGCCGGTGCAGCGCTGGATGAGCAGCCGATGCTCGGCGACGCCCCGCCAGAAACCGGCGTTGTCGCGGTTGACGACGGGGCGGGGGCGCCTCGGCGGCGACGATGGCGCCGGTGCCGGTGTGCGGGCGGGGGCGTACTTGAGGATGCGGAAGCGGTGGGTGCCCGCGGGGACGCCGTCCGCGCGGATGTCGGTGCGGGTGGTGACGAAGTAACCGGTGCCCAGCTTGGTGGTCTTGCGGCCCGACACCGATTCGATCACCGTGTCGAAGGTGATCGTGTCGCCCGGCCGCAGCGGGCGCAGGTACTCCTGCTCGCAGTCGGTGGCGACGACCGAGGTGCAGCCCAGGTCGTCCAGGAGGCGCAGCAGTTCGCCGTAGGGACCGGAGCGGTCGGCGTGACCGGAGAGGCCGGCCATCGTCCAGGCCTGGAGCATGGTGGGCGGGGCGACGGCGCCGGGGCCGCGGTAGGCGGGGCCGGTGTCGCCCATGGCCTCGCACCAGTGCCGGATCATCGGCAGGTTGACGGGGTCCCGGCCGGTCCCGGTGGCGGCGGCGGGCAGCCCCTCGTACGCCGCGAGCCGCGCCTGCGTGTCGTCCGCCCGTGTCCCCATGTCCGGCCTCCCGCCGTGGTGTCCGGCCTCCCGCCACATTTCTGACTGTCCGTCAGATACGATGGGGCTGTCAAGGAGAGCGACCCGGCGGGCGGGCGGCGGACAGGAACGCGACGGCGGGGGGGGGGGGGGGCTCTCCCCCCCCCCCCCCCCCCCGCCGCTGTCCCGCATCCCCGGAGCGCGCCCCCTCGGGCCGTCAGCCGGGGCTCACCTCGGCAGGTCGAAGCCGATGCCGGTGGCCGCGGGCGGTGCGCATGCTCGCCATGGTGATCCTCTCGAGAACCGGTCGCCGTCCCGACCGCCGTGGGCGCTGTCGCACAGCCAGACCTGCCCGGCGATCTCCGCCGCATCCCCCCGAAATCATCACTTCGCACGCAAGCGTGACCACCGGCCGATAAACCTCTTTCTTTTTTCGAACGTACGTCCGAACATGAGGGCATGGCCACCACCGACCGGCAGGCCACGACACTGGCCCTCGCCCATGCCCTGTCCGCCGCCGAACGCGGCCTGGCCGTCCTCCCCCTGTCCCGGACCAAGCTCCCGGCCCTGCGCTCCCCCCACCACGACGACCCCGGGCCCGCCTGCCACGGCGCGTGCGGCCGCTTCGGCCACGGTGTGTACGACGCCTCGGCGGACCCGGCGCGCGTCCGCGAGATGTTCGCCGCCACGCCCTGGGCCACCGGCTACGGCATCGCCTGCGGGCTGCCCCCGTACCACCTGATCGGCGTCGACCTGGACACCAAGTCCGGCACGGACGCCCCGGCCGCCCTGCGCGAGCTGGGCCTGCGCCATCTGTTCACCGTTCCGGACACGGTCGTGGTGCTCACCCCGAGCGGCGGCCGGCATCTGTGGCTGACCGGGCCCCCGGACGTCGTCGTACCGAACTCGGCGAGCCGGCTCGCCCCCGGCATCGACATCCGCGGCGCCGGCGGCTACCTGGTGGGTCCCGGCTCCCGCACCGCCCACGGCGCCTACGGCACCCTGCCGGGCACCGCCCATCTGCCCCCGGCCGCGTGCCCCCCGGCCCTGCTGCGCCTGCTCCTGCCGCCCCCGCGCGCGCCCCACCGAGCCCGCGCGGACCATGGCCACGGCCTGGTCCACTTCGTGCTCACCGCGCACGAGGGCCAGCGCAACACCCGCCTCTTCTGGGCCGCCTGCCGCGCCTACGAGAACGGTCTCGGCCCCACCCTGGCCGCCGCCCTCACCGAAGCCGCCCGTCACACCGGCCTGACCGAGCAGGAGGCCCGCGCGACGATCGCCTCGGCGGCCAGGATGACGGGGCACCGGCCGTAGCACGGGCTCCGGGCAGGGCGCCCCGGAGTGGTCCGGCACGCGAAAGGGGTGCCCCTGCTGGGGCACCCCTTGGGACGCACGGTCCGGTGCGGAGGCGGTGGGATTTGAACCCACGGTGACATCGCTGCCACGACGGTTTTCAAGACCGTTCCCTTAGGCCGCTCGGGCACGCCTCCCCGCGCCGCCCACCTGGGGCGGAGCGGGGTACAGCGTACCGGCCCGCGGGCGGTCGCGGGGGCGTTGGGGACAACGGCCCCGGTGGGAGGGGGCGGTCAGCTGTCGCCGGCGCGGGAGCCGAGGGTCAGCTGGACCGTGTGCTCCTGGCCGCCGCGCTTGTAGGTGATCGTCACCTTGTCGCCGGGCTTGTGGGTCCAGATCTCGCCGATCAGGGTGGGACCGCTGTCGATCACCGAGTCGTCGAGCTTGGTGATCACGTCACCGGGCTTCAGACCCGCCTGGGCCGCCGGGCCGTTCGCCTCGACCGCGGCGGCGCCGTCCGCGCCCTGGTCGGTGATCTTCGCGCCGCCGGTGGAGTCCTCCAGCGAGACGGACGCGCCGATCTTGGCGTACACCGGCTTGCCGGTCTTGATCAGCTGCTGGGCGACGTACTTGGCCTGGTTGATCGGGATGGCGAAGCCGAGGCCGATCGAACCGGACTGCCCGCCGGAGCCGAAGCCGCCGCTGCTGCCCGAGGACTGGATCGCCGAGTTGATGCCGATCACCGCGCCGGAGGCGTCCAGCAGCGGGCCGCCGGAGTTGCCCGGGTTGATGGACGCGTCGGTCTGGAGCGCGCTCATGTACGACGCCTTGCTCGTGGAGCTGCCGTCGCTGGAGGCCACCGGGCGGTTCTTGGCGCTGATGATGCCGGTCGTCACCGTGTTCGACAGGCCGAAGGGGGCGCCGATGGCGATCGTCTCGTCGCCGACGGCCACCTTGTCGGAGTCGCCGAGCGGCAGCGGGTTGAGGTCGGAGGGCGGGTTCTTGAGCTTGACGACCGCCACGTCGTAGCCCTGCGCGTGGCCGACGACCTCGGCGTCGTACTTCCGGCCGTCCGGGAACGTCGCGGTCAGCTTGCCGCCGTCGAGGGCGTCCGCCACCACATGGTTGTTGGTGATGATGTGGCCCTGCTTGTCGAAGACGAAGCCGGTGCCGGTGCCGCCGTCGCCGTTGGAGCCCTCGGCCTCGATGGTGACCGTGCTGGGCAGCGCCTTGGCGGCCACGTTGGCGATGGTGCCGGGCGCGCGCTTGACCTGCGCCGCGCCGTTGTCGGACGCGGAGACGGTGGTGGAGCTGCCGTTGTCGTTGTTCCTGGCCAGGGTGTAGCCGAGGCCACCGCCCAGACCGCCCGCGACCAGCGCGGCCACCAGGACGGCGGCGAGCAGGCCACCGCGTCCCTTCGGCTTGGGGGCGGGCTGCTGGTACGACGCCCCCCAGGCGGCACCGCCACCCGCGCCGCCCGCGCCGTCGGCGGGCCAGGCGAGGCTGCGGGCGGTCGGCTCGGCGCCGGGCGCCGGGGCCGCGGGATAGCCCTGGCCCGCGTAGGGCGCCTGGCCCGGGTGGGGTGCCTGGCCCGGGTGGGGTGCCTGGGGTGCTTGGTGTGTCTGCGGCGCCTGGTGCGTCTGGGGGGTCGGGGCGGGCTGCCCCGGCTGCTGGTCCGGCTGCTGGTCCGCTTGGTGCCCCGGGCCCGCCGGCCCGTCGGTCCCCTCCGGCGTGGTGTGTGCCTGCGGGGACGCGTCGGGAGAGGCCACCGGCACGGGAGGTGCGGACGGGGCCGGGGGTACCGCGTTGCCCTCGTTCTCGGTGCTCACAGCTCTACTCCTCGATCCACGGCTGTTGTCCTCGGTCGCGCTCGGTCACGTCGTGCACGCTCGGCGGCGCGTGCGCGCTGGTCGTGACCTGTCACGATGCGGCTGCGCATGGTCCTGCGTTCACTGTTCCAGTTTGTCTGCAGTCAGCTTTTCCCACGGGCCGTCAGAGCACCATAAGCCGTGGCTGTGGGTCCAGGGCCAGCCCTTACAAAGGGCATCCATGGAAAAAGCTACATAAACCAGTACGACGTGTGCCACCGTTCGCCGCCCGGACGCACGAGCGCCGTCCCGCGTACCCCGCGGGGGTGGCACCATGACGCGGTGACCACCCACGCACCACAGCTCTCCGTCCAGGTCGTCGCCCACCGGGGCGCGTCCGAAGACGCACCGGAACACACCCTGGCCGCCTACCGCAAGGCGATCGAGGACGGCGCCGACGCCCTTGAGTGCGATGTGCGGCTGACCGCCGACGGCCACCTGGTCTGCGTCCACGACCGGCGGGTGAACCGCACCTCCAACGGCCGCGGCGCCGTCTCCGCCCTGGAGCTCGCCGATCTCGCCGCCCTGGACTTCGGCTCCTGGAAGACCGGTGAGCCGTATCGCGGCCGGGTCGAGGAGCCCGACTGGGAGCACCGCCCCGAGGACCGCGAGGAGACCTCCGTCCTCACCCTGGAACGGCTGCTCGAACTGGTCGCGGACTCCGGGCGGCGCATCGAGCTGGCCATCGAGACCAAGCACCCCACCCGCTGGGCGGGCCAGGTCGAGGAGAAGCTGCTGGGTGTGCTGGGCCGGTTCGGCCTGGCCGCGCCCGCCACGGCCGCCGAGTCGCCGGTACGGATCATGAGCTTCTCGGCGCGCTCGCTGCACCGGGTGCACGCGGCCGCGCCGACCCTGCCGACGGTGTATCTGGTGCAGTGGCTCTCGCCCCGGCTGCGCGACGGGCGGCTGCCCGCGGGCGTGGGCATCGCGGGTCCCTCGGTGCGGATCGTGCGCAACCACCCCGGATACGTGCAGCGGCTGAAGCGGGCCGGTCACCAGGTGCACGTGTGGACCGTGAACGAGCCCGAGGACGTCGACCTCTGCCTCGAACTCGGCGTCGACGCCATCATCACCAACCGCCCGCGCGCGGTGCTGGACCAGCTCGGCCGCTGACCGTCCCTATGGACACCCCGCCGCAGGCCGCCGGGGTCGTCACAGGGAGTGCTCCGGCGCGTTCGCCGCGTGTGCGCGCGTATCGAATGCGTCATCGGAAGGGGATTGGCCGGTTTCCGGCACAGATCGCTGGGGCATCCACACCGTGGCGTGGGGCGAAGGAGGTCTCGGGGGTGGCGTTGGTGGTGGCACAGGAGGTGCCCACGTCGTCGTGCATGGCCGTACCCCATGGCCCTGCGGGCGTGGGGGACGCGAGGCGCCGGATGCGCGCGCAGTTGCGCGGCGGAGGCGTGGCGGAATCGGTGGTCGACGATGCCGTATTGATCCTTTCCGAACTGCTGAGCAATGCGTGCAAGCACGGCCGGCCCCTGGGCGCGACCCGGGCCGGGGGCGCAGACGGGTACGACGGTGACGTGCGGGCCGCATGGCGGGTGGACACGGGCGGTCGGCTCATCGTGGAGGTCACGGACGGCGGGGGCCCGACCCGCCCGGCGCCGGCCACCCCCTCGGTGACCGCGCACGGCGGCCGGGGGCTCGCCATCATCACCGCGCTCGCCGACGACTGGGGTGTGCGGGACGACGTCCGCGGCGAGGTGACGGTCTGGGTGGTGGTCCACGGTGACGTGCACGACCCGGATGCCCGCTGCCGCCGCGATCACGTCACCGCCGCACTCACCGCGTCGGCACCGCCGGACCTGTCCGGCCTCGACCTCGCGGAGGCGTTCGAGGACATGGCCTGAGGCCGAGAGCCGGCCCGAGCCCACGACCTGGGCGGGGGCCGGTGGGGAGAGGGCCGGTGGGAAGAGGGCCGGTGAAGGAGGGCAGGCGAGCGGGGCAGGCAGCTGGTGTTCGGGGGGTATCCGCCGCACGGTCGTTGTCCACAGGTTCCCGTCGGCGATGGCACGAACGGCTAGGCTCCCGCCGTACGAGAAGCGCCGTAACCGGGAGACATCCACGATGGCCAAGAAGCGACCCCAGACGAAGGCCAAGCGCCCGCAGCCGACGGGTGGGGCAGATGGTGCCATTCCGGTGGTCGGCGGCCGCGAGCCCTGCCCCTGCGGCAGCGGTCGGCGCTACAAGGCGTGCCACGGCCGGGACGCCGCGCACGCGGTGACCGAGCTGGTCCACCGCCCCTTCGAGGGGCTGCCCGGCGAGTGCGACTGGGTGGCGCTGCGCGAGCTGGTCCCGGCCGCCACGGTCGAGCTGACCCTGAAGGACGGCCTGCCCGAGGGCGTCCCCTCGGTCACCCTCGCCACCGTGCTGCCGATGGCCTGGCCCGCGCTGCGCCGCGACGACGGCTCGGTCCTGATCGGATTGCAGAACGACACGTCGTCCGGCGACATCAGCCGCGACCTCGCCGACACCCTCCGGCGCGCCCTGGAGGCGGAGCCCGGCACCCCCGTGCAGGGCAGGCGCGCCCCCGCCGACGGACCCCGGCTCCAGGAACTGCTGGCCGCCGAGAGCCCGTTCGAGCCGGTCGTGCACAGCGGCTTCGAGTTCTGGGTGCCGGACGCGGAGAACGCCACCCCCGAGGTCACCGCCTCCCTGGAGCGGGCCAACGCGGCGGCGATCCCGACGGTCCGGCTGTCCGGCGTGGACGCGGCGTACTGGTGCGAGACCCCGGAGAAGAACCACCTGCGCTGGGTGATGCCGCATCCCGAGGAGCGGCTTCTGGACGCTCTCGCGCGACTGCACGCGCAGGGCCGCTCCAGCCTCGGCGAGGGCACCCGGCTGGTGGGCTCCTTCCGTGCTCACGGGCTCACCGTGCCGGTCTGGGACCTGCCGAGCGAGGTCCGCGCGGAGGATGTGGAGAAGCCGGCCGCCGAGTTCGCCGAGCGCCTGGCCGCCGCCCTCGCCGTCGAGGAGCCGCTCACCGCGGAGGAGCGCCGGGCCCGCGGCGGCCTCACCAACCGGCAGGTCACGCTCAGCTGACGGCACCCCATCGGCGTCATGACTGAATGGTCGGTCAGTCATGACACCGGGTTTTCCGGCGGGTGACTCCTGTCACAACTCCCGGCCCCGACACGGAAATCGGTGGGAAATCGATGGCCGAATGCCTGAGTCGGAATTTGCGAACGGCCGATCTCTTGTTACCGTTCCAGTAGCCCGGTTGCTGGTGCATCCCCCGTCGCCAGCAACCGGGTCTTTCCATGCCCGCGTCCGGGTGCCCGGCGCGTCGCGCGATCTCAACCGCCGTCCGCGTCCTCGGAGTTGCTCCCCGAGCGCAGCAGCAGCGCCCCCGCGGGCCCCCGCTCCGCGAACTCCGCGACGGCCGTGTAGGCGTCCGCCCCGCCCCGGCTGCGCTCGCGGGGGGTCTCACAGGTGGCGGGCTCGTCGTCGGCTCCCGTGTCGCAGCGCGTACGGGTGGTACGGCCGCCGGGGCCCAGGAGGCTCAGCCCGGCGTCCAGCGACTTGCCGGTGGCGTTGCGGTAGTAGGTCCGCGCCCAGGTGTCCGCGCCCTGGATCAGCACACAGGTCTGCGCCTCGACGCCCTCGGGCGAGCTGAGTTGGGGCCCGCAGCGGACGGCGGTGGCGAGGCCCAGGTCCAGCAGCGCGGGCGAGCGGCCGGGCGCGGCCGAGGGGTCCTTGCCGTCCCCGTGCCGCAGCGCGCCCGGCACCAGCACATCGCTCACGTCCCTGACCTGCCCGGCGGACGCCACGGTCAGCGGCAGCACGACGGCGGCCGTCACCACGCAGGCCAGCCCGACAAGATGGACCCGGCGCGGATCGGCCTTCCCGTACCGCGCCCGCCGGAACCCGCCCTTCGGCCGCGGGCCGACCCCGTCGCCGGACGCGCCCCGGTACTCGGGGCAACCACCGCTGCCGGAGGGCGAGTTGCCCCCGCCATCGGCACCGACCGGCATCCGGAAACCGGCCCCGGCACCCGCGGACACCTCCCCACCGTCCGTCGACGGCATCCGGTCCGACCCACCGTCGTACCCCGGCGCCGTGCCGGCCGGGCGCCGGTGTCCCCCGTCGCGTGGCCGGCGCGTCCCATGGCCCCCAAGAATTCGCAGCATGGGCGGAACATAACGAGCACGGCACGCCCGTCCGCACCGTGCGCGCCGTACACCCCTACAACTCGGGCGCGCTCACACCCGTACGAGTGAGGGCGTCGACCACGGCGTCCACCACCGCCTCGACGTCCGGCACCCAGGGCGCGGCCGAACCCGGCAGCGGCGCCCGCTCCCAGCGCACCGTGCCGGTGCCGGTCTCGGACGGGGGCAGCGCGATATAGCCGCCCTCGCCGTGGAAGCGCAGCGAGCCGGGGACGAAGTCCTTGGCGTAGAGCAGCTCGCCCAACTGCTCCATCGAGTACGGCTCGACGAGCAGCGCCCAGCGGGTGGGCGAGGCGACGACCGGGCCGAGGCGCATGCCCCGCCGGTCGAGCAGGGCGAGGGCGCGGGACGCGGCGAGCGCCGGCAGGCTCACCGCGCAGGGCGCCGTCCCGCCGGTCGCGAGGATGACGGGCGCGCTCGGCCGGTTGGTCCACCACCAGCGCACCATGCGCGCGTCGGTCGTGGCCGCGAGCAGCCCGGGGTCGAAGGGGTGGGCGCCGGGCACCGTGCACTCCGGGTCGGGGCAGCCGCAGCGGCCTCTGCCCTGCGGATCCGGGGCCACACCCGGGAGTACGGGCCACTGCCACTCCGTCGCGAAGGTCAGGGCCGCGCTGAGCTGCTCAGGCTTCCCGTCGTTCCGTCGCTTGGACAGGAGCCTGCGTCGCCTTCCGAGGATCTCGCGCATGAGCGCTCGTTCCTTTCCGTTGCACCGCTGGCAACACCGTGGTCCACATCACAACATGAGTCGATCACTGCACTGTGCGTACCTGGTGGCGCATCACATCCCCGCACACGGCAGGGGATCCCCAGGGGTTCGAGCGTCGGCCGCGGCCGCGTCCACGGCACTCAAGGCAGGGCACGGTAGCGGCGTGGGGGTGGCGAAGCATGGCGTTTGCCGTCGCGCGTGGTTCTCTCCGCCTCCGCCACGGGAGGATGGGGCTCGGCCGTCGGTGGCTATGACGCCCGGGTCCGTCGCCAGGTTCCGGGTGGTCCCCAACCACCCCTGGCCTTCTCCGAGTACGTACCCATCACGACCGCTGTGACGCTCCGTGGAGCGAGCCCAGTCGACCGCAGTGGACCGTTCCCCCAGGTAGTTTTGAGCCAACTTGACGGTAAGGCAAGGGGTTCCGGGAAATCACCCACCAGCCTCGTGGACACCAGGAATCCCCGCAGGACAATGCTGGACATCCCCTCACGAGTGCGTGTACATGTGGAGACACTGCTAGCGGCGCAGAATCACCTGGGGGTTTGCGATGCTTTTGAGCACTGTGCACCAGTCTGAAGGCCGCGCGCCATGAGCGCCCCGCACCCACCGAAAGTGGCCGGAATCGATCCCACTGTTCCCACGCCCGCCCACACTGTCGCGCCCGCCCCTCCCGCCCCGGAGGCCCCCGCGGGCGCACGCGCGGACATCATCCCCGCCGTCCCCGCCCCGCACCCCCCGGTCGCCGCCCCCGGCACCCTCCTCCAGGACCGCCTCGCCGGCTGGGTCTCCGACCTCACCACGCTGCACGAACTCACCGAACGGCTCACCCGCACCAGCGCGTTGGAGCCCGCCCTGGACGAACTGCTGCACGCCGGCGCCGGTCTCCTCGGCGCCCGCCGCGGCCTCGTCGTCCTGGAGCCCGGCGACGGACTCGGCCCCCGCACCAGCCGCGGCCTCGGACTCGGCCGCGCCGACCTCGGCCACCTGGAGACCGTGCCGCGCGGCGCGCTGCCGTACGACACCGCGGGCACCGCCGAGATCGTCCACCCCGATCTGTTCGCCGAGGACGACCTCGACCCCCGGCACCGCGAGGTCGCCGCCCGCCTCGGCTACGCCGCCAGCTACGCCCTGCCGCTCGCCACCGACGGCGCCGGCCGCCTCGGCGCCGCCGTCTGGTTCTACGAGGAACCCGCCGAACCCCATGAGCGGCAGCGCCATCTCGCGGGCCTGTACATCCGGCACGCCACCGAACACCTCGCCAGGCTGCGGGAGGTGGCGAACACCCGGGCGTGTGCCGCGACCCTCGCCGAGGAACTGCTGCCCTCCCGGCTGCCCCGGGTGCCCGGCGTCCAGCTCGCCGCCCGGCACCGCACCGGACCGCGCGGCGGCGGCGACTGGTACGACGCGCTGCCGCTGCCCGACGCCGCGCTCGGTCTGTCGGTCGGCTCGGTCACCGGTTCCGGGCCGAGCGCCGTGGCCGCCGCCGGCCGGCTGCGCGCCTCGCTGCGGGCGTACGCCGTGATGGAGGGCGAGGACCCGGTCGCCGTCCTGTCCGACCTGGAGCTGCTGCTGCGGCTGACCGAGCCCGCCCGCTCGGCCACCGCCCTGTTCGTCTACTGCGAGCCCGCGCTGCGCCGGGTCACCCTGGCAGGTGCCGGGCACAGCCCGCCGCTGCTGATCGGCGAGCGGCGCACCGAGTTCGCCGAGACCTCCGTCTCCGCGCCGCTCGGCATGCTCTCGTGCTGGGAGGCGCCCAGCGTGGAGATCCAGGCCGAAGCGGGAGAGACGGTTCTGCTCTACACCGACGGGCTGCTGCACCGTACCGGCGATCCCATGGACCGGGCCTTCGCCCGGCTGCACACGGCCGCCGCGAGCGTCCCTCGGGCGCTGCGGCAGGATCCCGGGGCCGTCGCCGATCATGTGCTGCGCACGGTGCTGCCGGAGGGCCCGGGGTCCGCCGACGGCGCGGCGGACGTGGTGCTGCTGGCGGCCCGCTTCGACTGAGCCGACGCCCCCGGTCGGCATCACCGCTCGGCATCACCGCTCGACATCACCGCTCAGTGACCACCCGGTGACCAGGCATGACGGGGCATCCGCCCCTGGACGCGTCCCGATACGACCGTACGATGATGGGGGTCCCCGGCTCGGACACGGTCACCCACCGTGGCGAGCCGCACGGACCGCCCCGGGGGAGATCACACGCCGTACCGAGGAGGAACACGTGGCCGACGAACTCATTCCGGCGACCCCGGAAACCGAGTCCGAGGAGCCCATCAAGCAGCGGAAGAACGGCCTGTACCCGGGCGTCTCCGACGAGCTGGCCGAGAACATGCAGTCCGGCTGGGCCGACACCGAGCTGCGTGATCTGAAGCCCATCGAGCAGGCCGCCGAGACCGCGCGCCGCCGCGCCGCGCTCTCCGCGCGCTTCCCGGGCGAGCGTCTGGTGATCCCGGCGGGCAATCTGAAGACCCGCTCGAACGACACGGAGTACGCCTTCCGCTCCTCCGTCGAGTACGCGTACCTCACCGGCAACCAGACGGAGGACGGCGTCCTCGTGCTGGAGCCCGCGGGCGAGGGCCACAGGGCGACCATCTACCTGCTGCCCCGCTCCGACCGCGAGAACGGCGAGTTCTGGCTCGACGGCCAGGGCGAGCTGTGGGTCGGCCGCCGCCACTCCCTCACCGAGTCCGAGGCGCTGTACGGCATCCCCGCCGCCGATGTGCGCGAGCTGGCCGGGAAGCTGGCCGAGGCCACCGGCCCGGTGCGCGTCGTGCGCGGCTACGACGCCGGCGTCGAGGCGGCCCTGACCGACAAGGTCACCGCCGAGCGCGACGAGGAACTGCGCGTCTTCCTCTCCGAGCTGCGCCTGGTCAAGGACGCGTTCGAGATCGGCGAGCTGCAGAAGGCCGTCGACTCCACGGTGCGCGGCTTCGAGGACGTGGTGAAGGTCCTCGACAAGGCCGAGGCCACCAGCGAGCGCTACATCGAGGGCACCTTCTTCCTGCGCGCCCGCGTCGAGGGCAACGACATCGGCTACGGCTCGATCTGCGCCGCGGGCCCGCACGCCTGCACCCTGCACTGGGTCCGCAACGACGGCCCGGTCCGCTCCGGCGACCTGCTGCTGCTCGACGCCGGTGTGGAGACGCACACCCTCTACACCGCCGACGTCACGCGCACGCTGCCGATCAACGGCACGTACAGCGAGCTCCAGAAGAAGGTGTACGACGCGGTGTACGAGGCCCAGGAGGCCGGCATCGCGGCGGTGAAGCCGGGCGCCAAGTTCCGCGACTTCCACGACGCGGCCCAGCGGGTGCTGGCCGCGAAGCTGGTCGAGTGGGGCCTGGTCGAGGGCCCGGTCGAGCGCGTCCTGGAGCTGGGCCTGCAGCGCCGCTGGACCCTGCACGGCACCGGTCACATGCTCGGCATGGACGTCCACGACTGCGCGGTCGCGCGCACCGAGACGTACGTGGACGGCGTCCTGGAGCCGGGCATGGTCCTCACCGTCGAGCCGGGCCTGTACTTCCAGGCGGACGACCTCACCGTGCCCGAGGAGTACCGGGGCGTCGGCGTCCGGATCGAGGACGACATCCTGGTGACGGAGGACGGCAACCAGAACCTCTCGGCCGGGCTGCCGCGGCGCGCCGACGAGGTCGAGTCGTGGATGGCCGCGCTGAGGGGCTGACCTTCGCGCGAGGCGGCCGGGTATCCCAGGGGTGCCCGGCCGCTGTCGTCCGCGGATCCGAGGCCGCCGCCGTCCGCGGGCCCGCGGTCGCCGCCGTCCGCGGGCCGAGGTGGCTGGTTCGCGTGGTTCTCCGCGCCCTCAGCGGGCGTTGCGGAGCGCGGGGTCCTCGTCGTGCAGGATCCGCTGGAACAACCGGCTGTCCCGCCAGCGGCCGTTGATGTGAAGGTACTGGGGCGCCGTCCCGATCAGCCCGAATCCGCACTTCTCCAGGACCCGCTGCGACCCGGTGTTCTCCACCAGCGTGGACGCCTCGATCCGGTGCAGGCCGACCGCGTCCCGGGCGAGCCCGCACACCCGTGACACGGCTGCGCTCGCCAGCCCCCGGCCCTGCCGGTCCGCGGCGACCCAGTAGCCGAGGTACGCGCTGCAGAAGGGCCCCCGGGTGATCCCCGTCAGGGTGATGGCCCCGACGATCCGCCCGCCCTTCTCCTCGAACACCCAGGGCACCACGGCGCCCTCGTCGCGCTGCCGCAGCAGCCCCTCGATCCGCTCCCGCTGCCCCTCCGGCGTGAAGAAGGAGTCCGGCCGCACCGGCTCCCACGGCGCGAGGTGCTCCCGATTCACCGCGTACGCCTGCGCCGACGCCTCCGCGTCCCCCGCACCGAGCGGCCGCAGCGTCACCCCGGCCGCCATCTCCCCGTCGTCGATGTTCATGCCCTCACTATGCGGGGCCGGACCGCCGGCTCAGGGCAGGTATCCGGCGCCGCCTCGTCGAACCCCCGCGCAGAGACCCATCATTTTCAGCCAATCCATCGACCGCGCAGGTAAGTTGCGCAACCGGAAACGGCATGAAGCACGTAAGAACCGACGGGTAAGTTGGCCGTTGGCCGCCGCTACAACCGGGCCACGGGGGTCTGCTGGGAAATGCGGCGTTCAGAAGGGGCCAGAATGACCAACTGGGCCGACGCGACAGGCACTACCTGCCCTTACCGGCGAACCGGCCACGACCCGGAACCCGGCATCGGGCGGCTGGCAGCGCTGACGGACCGGGAAAGAGAGGTTCTCCTGCTGCTGGGGACGGGTGTCGGCAATCGTGAACTGTCCAGGGAACTGGGCATCGCCGAACGCACGGTGAAGGCGCATATCTCGAACATCGTGACGAAGCTGGGGCAACAGACGCGGACACAGGTCGCGATCGTCTCCGCCTTGGCCCACAACGCACTGTGCGACGAGCCGTCCTGCTCCCGGCACCTCGCACTGGCGTCGAGCCGAGGCCAGAAAGCGACGGTCGCGTGACCATGCCGGGGCCGCCCGTCCGACGAGCGGCCCCGGCGCCGCTCACTGGGCGTCCAGACACCGGCCGGTCTTCCGGATGCCCTCCACCAGGGGCGACAGCTCCAGGATCGCCTCATCCGTGCGCACCCCCTGGGCGCGGATGGCGACCTGCGTCGAGGGCGTACGTCCGAACGTCACGATGACCTTGCGATCCGGGGTCGACTGCCGCTCGTCGAGCACCCAGTCGACCCCGTTCGCCTCGAAACACGGATCCGTTGTCGCCGTCGGGCTCGCGACACCGCAGCGCAGGATCACATCCTGGTCGCCCCACACCACCACGCCGTCGAGTCCGACGGACCGGCGCTCCTTGCCCGCCAGCCGCCCCGGCGCCTTCCCGGTGAGTTCCCGGCAGTGCGCGTCCCCCGCATGCGCGGCGGCCGTCAGGCCCCGCGCCGGATCGTCCAGCAGACGGGCCGTCACCCCGCCCCCCACGCCCAGGACCACGATGCCGGCGAGGGCACCAAGAGCGAGGCGGCGTGAGAGCTTCATGGACGGAAGTCGACCCCCTGTGAGTGCGGCGCTACGAGGGCCACCGTAGGGCACCCGAACCAGACGACTCCACACGGGGTACGACCACCCTCCCTTTAGGGCAATGCCCTATCAGACACCTCCCCAACGGACGTAGCGGACATGGCTGGTTCGCGTTTACGTTCATCGCTCGCCATGTCGCTGAAACGGGGAGGACCCATGCGTAAAGCAGCCGGATCACTGCTGCTCACCGCAGTCGCGGCCGGAACGATGACCGGCCTCGCCGCGCCGTCGGCCACTGCCGCGCCGCAGGCCAAGGACCCCTACGCCCATGTACGCCTGGAGCGCGTCTGGGCGGCTCACACGTGCCTGTCCATGGGGGGCAGCACGAAGCAGAACGCTCAGCTCACGGTCGGCAAGTGCTCCGGCGACAAGTCGCAGCGCTGGACCCTCCACCGGATCTACAAGAACGACTCGGTGTTCACCATCAAGAACGACAAGTCGGGCAAGTGCCTGAACGTCGACAGCAAGAGCCGCATCGTCCAGTACACCTGCCACTCCAGCTGGAAGGCGCAGCGCTGGACGCTGGGCGGCTCCCTGATCTGGAGCGCGGCGCGCAACGGCAAGGTCATCGCGTCGAATTCGACGAAGGCCGGCTCCCACCCCTACCTGGAGAAGTCCGGAAGCTCCAACCCGGCCCGCGTACGCCAGGAGTGGGGTCTGTCCTGACCTCTCGGGGGCGGCTTCCGCGCAACGGTCCCGACGGGGCCCTCGGAAGCCGCCCCCTCGTGCGCGCCGTCAAGGACCCAACCCGCCGGTGACGCGGCCGGGTTGGGGAAACCGTTCGATCCAGGGAGTCGATCCGTGAACGTCAACCGCACCATGGGGCGCTGGAGCGCGGCAACCGTGCTGCCCGTAGCCCTCCTCACCGCGTCGGTGGCCACCGGCGGAGCCACCGCCTCGGCCGCCCCCGCGCCGAAGGAGGCCGCGTTCGTCCTCGACGCCGGCACCGGCAGTTTCGCGAGCGGCAGGACCGCCCTCGCCGCCGGCGGTGTGCACACGGTGAGTGCTTACACCGGCAAGGCCACCGACAGCGCGATCCTCGCCGCCGGTTCACAGCACGTCATCGCCGACGTCACCCTCGCCCACTCGCCGAATCGGACCGAGCGCGCCGCCTGGGCCGCCTCCAGCACGTTCGTCGACCTGTCGTGGCCCGACCTCGGCGCCGCGTCCTACACCGTCATCCGGGACGGCAAGGTGATCGCCAGGACCTCCGGGCACAGTCTGCGCGACGACGCGGTCGTGCCCGGCTCCGAGCCCTCCTACCAGATCAGCGGTGACGCGAAGGGCCTTGGCCACACCTGGGGTCTGAACGTCACGGTCCCCACCGGCGACACACCCGCCGCCCTCGCCCAGACCGCCCAAAAGGTCGAGGCCAAGGCCAAGAAGTACACCAAGACCGTGGTGACCTGGCGGTCCTTCATCCGCCAGCCCTGGGTGACCGTGCCCGGCTACGTCAGCAAGGCCTCCGGGTGCAAGTACGGCGGCAACTCCTACAAGTACAAGGGCGACGGCCGGGGCTTCTCCAGCGCCGTCTCCGGCACCTCCTTCCGTGCCGGTGTCCGCGGTGTCGTCTACTGGACGAAGTCCTCCTACGACCTCTTCCCCGAGACCGGCTGGACGAAGGTCTACAAAAAGGGAAAGCTGATCGACAAGCGAAAGGCGTCGACCAAGAAGATCGACTTCCGCACCAAGACCCGGTTCGACGGCAAGACGCGCGCCGTGCACGCCCAGATCGAAGCCACCGACCCCTTCTGCCCCAAGTCCGGTATCCGCCGGGCCGGCATCGGCGTGTACTACGACGCCCGCCTCGCCCGCAACGGTGACTTCTACGTCTCCGGCAGCGCCCGCCCCGCCCCGGACCACGAGATGTACCTCTTCGGCTACACCAGCGGCAGCAAGCACTCCACCAAGACCGTCTACCAGCACAGGATGAGCACCAAGTTGCTCAGCGGCCTGGAGTGCCTCTACTCCCGAGCCTGTGAGCCGAGCACCATCTCCAACATCGGCGGTTACTGACCGGCACGTCGGGGCCGGACGCTCGGCGGCGGCCCGCACGACGAGGGTGGGATGATGACCGTGCCACCGGCTCCGACCAGGGGCCTGAAAGGAGCGCCATGATATTCACCCCCTGGCGCAGCGCGCTCACGTACGCCGCCTGGGTCACCGTGGTCTCATGGCTCACCGGGTCCGTGGTGCTGGCCGGTTATGCGCTCGCGTTCGACGACCGGCTCGGACCCACCGGGCCCGAGCCGCTCACGTGGTGCAGGGACCAGGCCGTCTTCCTGGTCATCTGCACCGCGGTGCTCACCCTGGCCCGCCGTCTGCTCTCTCCGCTGCCCCGTTGGCGGACGGTCCTCGTCGACGGCGTCCTCTACATGCTGGTCCTCGGCATCGCCAACGCGGCGCCCTACGGAGGGGTCAACCCGGGGGAACTCCTGGACGCCGCGGCGCTGTATTCGTTCTTCGGGCTCTTCACGCTCCAACTGCCCACCGCCTGGTGCCTGTCCGCGGTGCGCTCGGGCAAGCTCGACGCCGTCCTGAAGAAGCGTTACACCCTCGACGGCAATGAGCGGTCCGCGGCAGGGTGACATCCTCGTCATCATGAACATCGCGAAAGCCGCCGGCCTCGTCCTGGCCCTGCTGATGGCATCGGGTTGCGCGGGCCCCCGGCTGGACGACGGCCAAGCGGCCCCCCTGCAGGAGACGTTCGCCCCGGCCGACCGCGAGAAGATGCCCGACCTGGCGGGAACCGCGATCGACGGCCGCCCGATCGCCGTGCACGACTACCGGGGCGATGTGCTCGTCGTGAACGCGTGGGCGTCCTGGTGCGGCCCCTGCCGGGCCGAGGCCCCTGACCTCTCCGCCGTGCAGACCGCCCTGCACACCCGGGGCGTACGCGTCATGGGCGTCGACACCGACGCCTCGAGGACAGCCGGTGCGGCCTTCGCCCGCGAGCACCACGTCACCTACCGCAGCCTCCACGACCCGAAGACCGCCCAGCTCCTGCGCATCCCCAAGGGTCTGGTCAGCCCGCAGGGCTACCCCTACACCTTCGTCGTCGACCGGCAGGGCCGGATCGCGGCGGCCCGGATGGGCCAGATCAGCCGCGCGGAACTGACCGCGCTGGTCGAACCGCTGCTCTGATCACCGGACATGACCGGGGCTACACCGCCAGCAGCGGGGCGTCGTCGCGCCACTTGAGGATCTTGTCGAAGCTGACCACCGTGCCGTGCCGGCCGGGCTTGGGGCCGATGTGGACGTGGTCGGCGAGCTCGCGGATCAGACAGAGGCCGCGGCCGTGCTCGGCGTCCGGGCGGGCGGGGCGCAGTTCCCGGGTGTGCTGGAAGCCGGGGCCGGAGTCGGCCACCTCGATACGGCACTTCTCCCCGTCGAGGTACGCGGTCACCCGGTACACCGCCGAGGTGCCGTCACCGCCGTCGCCGCCGTGCTCGACGGCGTTCGCGCACGCCTCGCTGAGGGCGACGGAGAGGTCGTAGGAGATCTCCGGATCCACCCCAGCCGTCTCCATGGTGCCGATCAGGAGCCGCCGCGCGAGCGGCACGCTGGCGGCCTCACGGCGCAGATGGAGTGACCACCAGATGCTCATGCTCCAGCCTCCAGGCCGCGGCTCGACATACCGATACCTATTGCCGCCCATAGGTGGCCGTAAGCACACCGTTGACGTGACTCCGCCCATACAGCCGATGCGTCCCGGGAGGAATCGGTGTATGCGGGGACGTACCTCTTCGGCCGGCCGGGGAACGCTTTGCCCGGACCTGACGTAGGACGGCGCGGGGCGCGGTGGGATGATGAGCCCGCCATGTCTGCCCCTCACGCGCGCACGGCGCGTCCCGGAGCCGGGCTCCGGATGCTGCGGGCCGCGGTCTTCGCCGCGGTCTGCGTCGTGCTGGCCGCGGCCGGGCACACCCTGGCCTCCTGCGCGAGCGTGCCGCTGTGGACGCTCGGCGCGGGCTTCCTCGGCTCCCTGCTGCTCGTGATCCCGCTCGCCGGGCGGGCCCGCTCGCTGCCGGGCATCGCCGCGCTCCTCACCCTCGGCCAGACCGCGCTGCACACGCTGTTCGGACTGGGCCAGCACGGGGCGGGCATGGCCATGGGCGGAATGCCGATGGGGCAGAGCGCTCCGGGCAAAACCACGCTCGGCGACGCCGCCCTGGTCGATCAGGCCGCCCGGCTGCTGTGCGGGGCGAACGCCGCCGCGCTCACTCCCGGCCACGCCTTCCACATCCTGCTCGCCGCCCGCCTCATCGACCGCTCGGGCCGCCCCGTGGCCGGGGCCCCGCTGCCCATGCCGCACGCGGCCGACGCCACCGGCGCCTCCGCCGCGCTGCTGCCCTCGCTGCCGATGCTGCTCGGCCACCTCCTCGCGGCCGTCGCCGTCGGCTGGCTGCATGAACTGGTGCGACGGCAGCTGGCGTAGGGCGGTCGGCACCCGCGTGCGCGACGACGAGATCGGACTCACCACGTCCCGGGCCCGGCCCGCCACGCGAGGGGCCACCACCGGACCTGTGCTCTTCCGATCTACCCTCGCACTCCAGCACTCGGTGATCCGGCGCGGCCCGCCCGCCGCCGGACTGCGACTCGCCGCCTGACGCGACGCGCCCGCCCCCTGCCCCGAGACAGCTCCGGGTCCGAGGAGACGGCCGCCGTCGCGCGGCCCGCGCGCGCCCGCGCGCCCTCCTTCCCCACCGGAACTCTCACCATGGAGTGCTCCTGCCATGCAGGTTTCCCAGCTCGTCCCCAGCCTCGCCGCCGGCCGTCCCGCCTTCCGCCGTACGGCCGCCCGGGTCGCCGCCGGTGCCGCCGTCGCCGGCACCGCCGTACTCGCCCTGTCCGCCCCCGCCTTCGCGCATGTGACCGTGCAGCCCGAGGGCGCCGCGGCCAAGGGCGGCTACGCGGTCGTCGACTTCAAGGTCCCCAACGAGCGTGACAACGCCTCGACCACCAAGGTCGAGGTGAACCTCCCCGCCGACCACCCGCTGGCCTCCGTCATGGCCCAGCCCATCCCCGGCTGGAGCGTGCAGCTCACCAAGTCCAAGCTCGCCAAGCCGCTGACCGTGCACGGCGACAAGATCGACCAAGCCGTCACCAAGATCACCTGGACCGCCGACGGCAAGGGCATCGAGCCCGGCTACTTCCAGAAGTTCCCGCTCTCCGTCGGCGCCCTGCCCGACAACACCGACCAGCTCGTGTTCAAGGCGCTCCAGACGTACTCGGACCACGAGGTCGTGCGCTGGATCGAGGTGCCGCAGGCGGGCCAGGACGAGCCGCAGAACCCGGCGCCGGTGCTCCAGCTGACCGCGGCGGCCGACGAGCACGGCGCGGCGGCCGCCCAGAACGCGTCCGACGACAAGAAGGAGAACACGGCCGCCGCCCCGGCCTCCGGCGGCGGCAGTGACACCACCGCCCGGGTGCTCGGCGTCGCCGGGATCGTCGTCGGCGCCGCGGGCGTGGCCTACGGCGTACTGGCCGGCCGCCGCCGCACCGCCTAGCCCCACCGTTCCGCAGCGCGCGCCGGGGCCGTGCCAGGCTTGGCCCCCGTACGACCCCGACGCGCGCCGGAGTTCTCACATCTGGGACATTTCTCTATGCGCAAGAAGACGTTCGCCGCGGCCGCGCTGCTCGCCGCCGCCACCCTGACCCTCTCCGCCTGCGGCAGCCAGAAGGCCGACTCGTCGGTGGTCTCCTCCGTCTCGCAGGAGTCCGGCGGCAGCGGTCCCGTCACCGTCCTCGACCAGCCCTGGGACAAGCCCGGCCTGGTCCTGACGGACACCCACGGCAAGAAGTACGACCTCCGCAAGGAGACCCAGGGCCACCCGACCCTGCTCTACTTCGGCTACACGCACTGCCCCGACATCTGTCCGACGACGATGAGCAACATCGCCGTCGCCGCCCAGAAGTCGCTGACCCCGGCCCAGCGCGCCGATCTGCGGGTCGTGTTCGTCACCACGGACCCCGGGCGCGACACCCCGGCCACGCTCGGCAGCTGGCTCAAGGGCATCGACCCCCGGTTCATCGGCCTGACCGGCGACTTCAAGACCATCCAGACCGCCGCCCGCTCCGTCGGCATCTCCGTCGAGCCCACGACGAAGAACAAGTCCGGCCAGCTCGTCTCCATGCACGGCACCCAGGTGGTCGCCTTCTCGCCGAAGAACGACGGTGGATACGCCTTCTTCGACGACCAGGCCACGGTCGACGACTACATCAAGGACCTGCCCAAGATCGTCCAGGGAGCCAAGCCGTGAACCGCCGACCCCTCGTCCCGGCCGCGGCACTCGCGGGCGCCCTCGCTCTCGCGGGCTGCTCCGGCTCGGGCTCCTCGGACACCTCCAAGGCCGAACTGTCGGTCAGCGGCACCTACATGCCGCAGCCCGTCTCCGCCGACATGGCCGCCGGCTTCCTGACGATCACCAACAAGGGCGGCACGAAGGACGAGCTGACCAAGGTGAGCAGCACCGCGGCCGGCCAGGTCACCATGCACAGCACCATGGGCGGCGAGATGCGGGAGCAGTCCTCCTTCGCCATACCCGCCCACGGCCGGCTCGTCTTCAGAAGCGGTGGCAACCACCTGATGTTCGAGCAGCTCCGGCAGCGGCCGAAGCAGGGCCAGACGGTCACCCTGAAGCTCACCTTCGCCAAGAGCGGGCCCGTCACCGTCGAGATGCCGGTGAAGTCCGCCACGTACCACCCGACGACCGGCAACTGAGGGAAGGGACCACCGTGACCCGGACCATCACCCCCCGCCCGCGGACCCTGGTGCTGCTGCTCCTCGCCGCCCTGGGTGCCCTGCTCGCGGGCGCCGCACCGGCCTCCGCGCACGCGGCGCTGACCGGCAGCGACCCCGCGCAGGGGGTGGTGGTCCAGCAGCCGCCCGCCCGGGTCTCGCTCACCTTCTCCGAGAAGGTCGCGATGAACGGGGACTCGCTGCGCGTCCTCGACCCCAAGGGCAAGCCCGTCCAGACCGGCGCCCCCGACAACGTGCGCGGCACGACGTACGCCGTGCGGCTCAAGGGCGGCCTCGGCAAGGGCACGTACACGGTGACCTACGAGGTCGTCTCCGCCGACAGCCACCCGGTGGCCGGCGCCTACACGTTCTCCATCGGGGCGCCCTCGCGGACCGTGGTCTCCGGCGGCGGTCCGACCGTGGGCGGCGGGGTCGTCGGCGGCCTCTACCAGGTCGGGCGGTACGTGTCGTACGCCGGATACATCGTGCTCGTGGGCGGCGCGGCCTTCGTGCTGCTGTGCTGGCGGCGCGGCGCGGGCGTACGGGCGCTGCAACGGCTGGTCGTCGGCGGCTGGCTGGCGCTGACCGCGGCCACCCTGGGGCTGCTGCTCCTGCGCGGCTCGTACACCACCACCGGGAAGGTCGCCGACGTCTTCGACCTCGGGCTGCTCGGCCAGGTGCTGGAGACCAAGCCGGGGGCCGCGCTGGTCTCCCGGCTGCTGCTGCTCGCCGCCGCCGCGCTGTTCATCGCCGTCCTCTTCGGCACCTACCAGCGGCGCGAGGAGGGTGCGGAGAAGCGGGACCTGACCTTCGGGCTCGGGATCGGGGGCCTGGTCGTCGCGGCCGGGCTCGCGACCAGCTGGGCGATGTCCGAGCACGCCTCGGTGGGGCTCCAGCCGGGCATCGCCATGCCGGTCGACGTCGTCCATCTGCTCGCCGTCGCCGCCTGGCTGGGCGGGCTCACCGCGCTGCTGGTCGCCCTGTACCGGGCGCCCGCCGGGGCGCCGGTCGAGGCCGCCGCCGTACGCCGCTTCTCCCGGCTGGCCTTCGCCTCCGTGGTGGCCCTCGTCGCCACCGGCGTCTATCAGTCCTGGCGCCAGCTCGGTTCCTGGTCCGCCTTCACCGACACCCGGTACGGGCAGCTGCTGCTGGCCAAGATCGCCCTGGTGGTGGTCATGGTGGGCCTCGCGTCCGTGTCACGGCGCTGGACGGGGCGGCTCGCGGATCAGGGCGCGGAGGGGGAACGGGCCGCTGACGCGGCGGGCACCGAGAAGGAGTCGGTCCCCGCGGCGAAGGCGACCACCGGTCAGGACACGGCGGCGCCGGGCACGGGCACGGGCACGGTGGACGCGGAGGCATCCGGCCCCGGCTCCGCTCCCGAGGACTCCGGTGACTCCCGCCGCGCCGCCCAGCTCGCCCGGCAGCGCGCCGCGGTGGACGCCACCCGGCGAAAGCGGCTGCGGGACGGCGACACGGACCGCTACGGGCTGCGCCGCTCGGTGCTCGCCGAGGCCGCCGTCGCGGTCGTCCTGCTCGCCGTCACCACCGCCCTGACCCAGACCGAGCCCGGCCGCACCGAGCAGGAGGCCAAGGCCGCCACCGGCGCCGTCACGGCACCCGCGAACGGCAGCCTGTCCCTGAGCCTGCCCTTCGACACGGGCGGCGCGGACGGCAAGGGCGTGGTCGCCCTCGACATCGACCCCGCCCACGCGGGCGCCAACTCGCTGCACCTCTTCGTCCGCAAGCCCGGCGGACAGCTCTTCGACGTCCCCGAGGTGAAGATCGCCCTCACCCTGGAGGCGAAGAAGATCGGCCCCCTCTCCGTGGCCCCCGAGCACAGCACCACCGGCCACTGGTCGGCGGACGGGGTGCAGATCCCGATGGCCGGCGACTGGAAGGTCGATGTCACCGTCCGCACCTCCGACATCGACGAAGTGACCGTCTCCAAGAACGCGCAGATCGGCTGACTCAGACCATGACCGACCAGTCCACCCAGCAGGCCCGCACTCCCAGGTCCCCGGCGTCCGGGGCCACGGCGTCCGGGGCCACGGCGTCCGGGGCCCGTTCCGGGGGTGTCTCCCGGCGGGCCCTGCTCGGCACCGCGGGCGCCACCGGGCTGGTGCTCGGCGCGGCGGGAGGGGCCGTCGGTTATGCCGCCGCGCCCGCCCCGGCCACCCCGCTCACCTCGGTGGGCTCCGGCCGCGCGTTGTTTCACGTGAAACACCAGCCCGGCATCACCGAGGGCCTCCAGGCGTGCGGTCATCTCATCGCCTTCGATCTGGCGGCGGGCGCGGGCCGCAAGGAGGCGGCGGCCCTGCTGCGCCGCTGGTCGGCGACGGCCGAGCGGCTGATGGCGGGCGAGCCGGCCCCGCACGACGACACCGATGTGTCCCGGGACGCGGGCCCCTCCTCCCTGACGGTCACCTTCGGCTTCGGCAACAGCTTCTTCACCCGCACCGGCCTGGAGAAGCAGCGGCCCGGCGCCCTCGATCCGCTGCCCGACTTCTCCTCCGACCATCTGGACAAGGCGCGCAGCGACGGCGATCTGTGGGTGCAGATCGGCGCGAACGACGCCCTGGTCGCCTTCCACGCCCTGCGCGCGATCCAGAAGGACGCCGGGGCGGCCGCACGGGTGCGCTGGCAGATGAACGGCTTCAACCGCACCCCGGGCGCCACCGCCCGCCCGATGACGGCCCGCAACCTCATGGGCCAGATCGACGGCACGGGCAATCCGAAGCCGACGGACGCCGCCTTCGACAAGCAGATCTTCGTGCCCGCCTCGGGCGAGCCCGCCTGGATGGCGAACGGTTCCTACGCCGTCGTACGGCGGATCCGCATGCTCCTGGACGACTGGGAGAAGCTGCCCGTCGCCGCCCAGGAGCAGGTCATCGGGCGCCGCAAGGCGGACGGGGCACCGCTGACCGGGGGGCACGAGACCTCCCCGATGGAGCTGGAGAAGACCGACGCCAAGGGCGACTACGTGATCGCGCTCGACGCGCACGCGCGGATCACCCGGCCGGACAAGAACGGCGGGGCGGCGATGCTGCGGCGCCCGTTCTCGTACCACGACGGCATCGACGCGGACGGGGTGCCGGACGCCGGGCTGCTCTTCGTGTGCTGGCAGGCGGACCCACTGCTGGGCTTCGTGCCGGTGCAGCGCAAGCTCGACCGGGGCGACGCCCTGTCGCGGTTCATCCGGCACGAGTCGAGCGCGCTGTTCGCGGTGCCGGGCGGGGCGGCGCAGGGCGAGTACGTGGGACAGCGGCTGCTGGAGGGCTGAGCAGGGCCCCCACCGATCCCCTTAGCCGATATTCCACCGACTAAGGGGATTTTCCCTTTCCAAACCACCCGGTCGAGTGGTCATCTTGAGACGCCTGAGCTACGACGGCCCGCGGCCATTAGGGTGAGGACCATGCCAGCGAGCTATGCGTATCTCGGCCCCGAGGGCACCTTCACCGAGGTGGCCCTGCGGACGCTGCCGGAGGCGGCCACCCGGGAGCTGACCCCCTACGTGTCGGTGCAGTCCGCGCTCGACGCGGTGCGGGCCGGCGAGGCCGAAGCCGCGTTCGTGCCGATCGAGAACTCGGTCGAGGGCGGCATCACCGCCACCCTGGACGGCCTGGTCGCGGGCGAGCCGCTGACGATCTACCGCGAGGTGCTGCTCTCCATCACCTTCGCGCTGCTGGTCCGGCCGGGCACCCGGCTCGCCGACATCAAGACGGTCTCCGCCCACCCCGCGGCCCAGCCGCAGGTGCGCAACTGGCTGAAGGCCAATCTCCCGGACGCCGTCTGGGAGTCGGCCGCCTCGAACGCGGACGCGGCCCGGCTGGTCCAGGAGGGCCGCTACGACGCCGCCTTCGCGGGCGAGTTCGCCGCCGCCCGGTACGGCCTGGAGGCCCTGGAGACCGGGATCCACGACGCGGAGAACGCGCAGACCCGGTTCGTCCTGGTCGGCCGCCCGGCCCGGCCCGCCGCGAAGACCGGCGCCGACAAGACCTCGGTGGTGCTCTGGCAGCGCACCGACCACCCCGGCGGACTGCGCGATCTGCTCGGCGAGTTCGCCTCGCGCGGGATCAACCTGATGCTGCTCCAGTCCCGGCCGACCGGCGAGGGCATCGGCAACTACTGCTTCTGCGTGGACGCCGAGGGCCATGTCTCCGACCGGCGGATGGCGGCGGCGCTGATGGGCCTGAAGCGGCTCTGCCTCGAAGTGCGCTTCCTCGGCTCCTACCCGCGCGCCGACATCACGCCGGACGAGGCACGCCCCGTATGGCCGGGGACCTCGGACGAGGAGTTCACCCGGGCCGCGGACTGGGTGGCGCGCTGCCAGGACGGCCGCTTCTAGTTATCCACAGGAGTTATCCACAGGTACGCTTCTCGACCTGGGGACAAGTCGACAGCGAAGCGCGACCCAGTCGACAAATCGCCCCACAGCGCACAGACAGGGCGACCTTCACCTGACTCACCCTTCGTCCACCCGTTTCCTTTGGTTCATCTTTTGGGGCGACCGTTTTCCACCCGAAAGTGGGTGTCGATCCACTTTGGCCGGGGAATTCTGCACGTCGACCAAGGGATCCGGAGTGATCAATTCCCGCATCCACAGAACTTCCCCACACCCTGTGGATAACTCTTCGGAGGGTGTGGATTTCTGTGGACAACCGGGCCGCCAAGTCCCGCTCTCCACAAGGAAATCGAGTCAACCGGACGCCCGGGACCTGCCCCGTCCCAGGGAGTGAGACACTTTCCCTTGACACGCGCGGCAATTAGCGCATAACGCACCGTAAGCCGCAAATCCGAGCGCGCCGTAATAGTGATTCGTGAGCGGCATCCCCGCACCGGTAGCCTTGGGCCTGTGATTGACCTTCGCCTGCTCCGTGAGGACCCCGACCGTGTGCGCGCGTCCCAGCGTGCTCGTGGAGAGGATGTCGCGCTCGTCGACTCCCTCCTGTCCGCCGACGAGCGGCGCAGGTCTTCCGGCGTCCGCTTCGACGAACTGCGTGCCGAGCAGAAGCAGCTCGGCAAGCTGATCCCCAAGGCCGGCGCCGACGAGAAGGCCGAACTGCTCAAGCGTGCCGAGCAGCTCAAGGCCGACGTCAAGGCCGCCGACGCCGAGCGCGACGCGGCCGACGCCGAGACCCATGAGCTGCTGCTCCGGCTCGGCAACCTCGTCCACCCCGACGTCCCCGTCGGCGGCGAGGAGGACTTCGTCACCCTGGAGACGCACGGCACCATCCGCGACTTCGGCGCCGAGGGCTTCGAGCCCAAGGACCACCTGGAGCTGGGCCAGCTGCTCGGCGCGATCGACGTCGAGCGCGGCGCCAAGGTCTCCGGCTCCCGCTTCTACTTCCTCACCGGTGTCGGCGCCCTGCTGGAGCTGGCCCTGGTGAACGCGGCGATGGCCCAGGCCACCGCGGCCGGTTTCACCCCGATGCTGACCCCGGCGCTGGTCCGCCCGCAGTCGATGGCCGGCACCGGCTTCCTCGGCCAGGCCGCGCAGGACGTCTACCACCTCGACAAGGACGACCTCTACCTGGTCGGCACCTCCGAGGTGGCGCTCGCGGCGTACCACATGGACGAGATCCTCGACGCCGACAAGCTGCCGCTGCGCTACGCGGGCTTCTCGCCCTGCTTCCGCCGCGAGGCCGGTTCGCACGGCAAGGACACCCGGGGCATCTTCCGCGTGCACCAGTTCGACAAGGTCGAGATGTTCTCGTACGTCGACCCCGCGGACACCCAGGCCGAGCACCAGCGTCTGCTGGCGTGGGAGAAGCAGTGGCTGTCCTCGCTGGAGCTGCCGTTCCGCGTGATCGACGTCGCCTCCGGTGACCTCGGCTCCTCGGCCGCCCGCAAGTTCGACTGCGAGGCGTGGATCCCGACGCAGGGCAAGTACCGCGAGCTGACCTCGACCTCGGACTGCACCGAGTTCCAGTCCCGGCGCCTGTCCATCCGGGTCCGCGACGGCAAGCAGGTCAAGCCGCTCGCCACGCTCAACGGCACGCTGTGCGCCGTACCGCGCACCATCGTGGCGATCCTGGAGAACCACCAGCTGGCCGACGGCTCCGTCCGGGTCCCCGAGGTGCTGCGCCCCTACCTGGGCGGCCGGGAGGTCCTGGAGCCGGTGGCCAGGTGAGCTTCCCCTACGGGCTGGTCGCGACCGACCTGGACGGGACGCTGCTGCGCTCCGACGGGTCGGTCTCCCGGCGCACCCGCGACGCGCTCACCGCGGCCGCCGCGGCGGGCGCCGCGCACATCGTCGTCACCGGCCGGGCCGTCCCCTGGACCCGCCATGTCCTCGACGACCTCGGCTACGACGGCCTCGCGGTCTGCGGCCAGGGCGGCCAGGTGTACGACGCCGGGGCGCACCGCCTGCTGACGTCCGTCACCCTGGACCGTCAGCTGGCGGGGGTGGCGCTGGCCAAGATCGAGGCGGAGGTCGGTCCGCTGCATCTCGCCGCGAGCCGTGACGGGCTGGACGGCGAGGTGCTCGTGGGGCCCGGCTACGCCGTCGCGGGACCGCTCCCCGCGGTCCCCTTCACCGACGCGTCCGATCTCTGGGCCGCGCCGCTGAACAAGATCTACATACAGCATCCGGCGCTGGGCGACGACGAGCTCGCGGAGGCCGCCCGGCAGGCGGCCGGTGGCTTTGTCTCGGTCGCGATGGCCGGCGCGGGCATCGTGGAGCTTCTGCCGCTCGGCCTCTCCAAGGCGACGGGGCTCTCCCTGGCCGCGCGCCGCCTCGGTCTCAAGGCCGCGGACTCGATCGCCTTCGGCGACATGCCGAACGACATCCCGATGTTCGGATGGGCCTCCCGGGGCGTGGCCATGGCCAACGCCCACGAGGAGCTCAAGGCGGTCGCCGACGAGGTGACGTCCTCCAACGAGGAGGACGGGATCGCGGTGGTGCTGGAAGGCCTGCTGGCGTAGCGCCGTCCGAAGCGCCCGCCGCGGCGTCGGCCGCGGACTCACCGCCGCCGACGCCACCCCCGCCGTCGTGCCTTGCTGAAGAACCACCCCGCCGGGGGCTCGTCGGAGCGCCAGGGCTGGGGTTCGGGGGCCTCCGTACGCCAGCGGGCGGACAGCATCCGGGCCCGCGCGGACGGCTCGGAGGCATCGGCGGCCCGCACGAAGTCCTCGTCCAGGACCAGCCCCTCGAAGGCGTCCCCCGCGGGCTCCCCGCCACCCCCTGTCATCTCCTCCGCCATCCCCGGCCTCCTCAGCCGTACAGCCGTACGTCACGATTTGCCCAGTGTGCCCGGCCGGGGATGAAGTCCCCGTCAAAGATCGGGGACGGGCTCCTTGCTCCTCGGGCCCCTTGCCCTTCGGGCTCCTTACTCCTCCCCCGCCAGCTTCAGCGAGCGCAGCTTCTGCCCCGCGTACCAGGTGGCCAGCACGGTCACCACGACCAGCAGCACCACCGCCGTCGTCAGCCCGACGTCGGAGGTGACCAGGTCGCCCCCGGCCACCTTGTGCGCGACCGCGAGCGCCCACTGCTGCACGCTCAGGGTGCGCGCGCCCGGCACCAGGGAGCCGAACAGCGCCTCCCAGACCAGCGCGTACACCAGGCCGAAGACGACCGCGTGCCGGGAGACCGTGCCGAGCAGCAGGAACAGCGCGGAGTAGGCGATGGAGGCCACCAGCGCGGCCACCGTGTAGGCGACGGCGATCTGCTGGCCGTTGCCGTTGAGGATCAGGCCCGCGATCAGCGTGGGCACCGCGGAGAACACCATGGTCACCGCGATGGCCACGATCAGCTTGGTGAAGATGATCGTCGGCCGCTTCAGGGGTTTGGCGAGCAGATAGACGACAGAGCCGTCATCGATCTCCGGACCGATCGCGCCCGTGCCCGCGATGACGCCGATGATCGGCACCATGGTGGCGATCGCGAACCCGCCGAGCACATCGGCGGCCGTCTGGTCGTCCGCACCGCTGAGGGCGCGTACGGCCACGGCGATCACGATGAGCAGCAGCGGCAGCGCGCCGAGGATGAGGGCCCGGCGACGGCCGAGCAGGGCCCGGTAGGTGAGCCGGGCGACTGTGGGGTCGTACATCTTCGGCCTCCTACGCCGCGACCAGGTAAGAGAACACGGATTCCAGGGACTCGTCCGACGGCGAGACCGTGAGCAGCCGGATGCCGTGGTCCCTGGCGACCTTCGGCAGCAGAGCGGTGAAACGGCCGAAGTCGACGGCCTGGACACGCAGCGCGCCCTCGGTGTGGTCGACCTCGATGCCGGCGGTGGACGGGTCGGCGATCAGCGCCGCCGCGAGGGCCCGGTCGTCGCTGGAGCGCACCAGGTAGCGGTGCGGGCGGTCGGTCATCAGGCGGCGGATCTTGCGGTAGTCGCCGCTGGCCGCGTGCCGCCCGGCGACGACGACCTCGATGTGCCGGGCGAGCTGCTCGACCTCCTCCAGGATGTGCGAGGAGAACAGCACCGTGCGGCCCTCGTCGCCCATCCTCCGCAGCAGGTCCATCAGCTGCATGCGCTGGCGCGGGTCCATGCCGTTGAACGGCTCGTCCAGCAGGAGCAGCGAGGGGTCGTGCACCAGGGCGCTGGCCATCTTCACGCGCTGGCGCATGCCCTTGGAGTACGTGGCGATCCTGCGGTCCTGGGCGTACTCCATCTCGACGGTGGCCAGGGCCCGCTGGGCGGCCTTGTCGCCGAGGCCGTGCAGTTCCGCGTTGGCCACGACGAACTCGCGCCCGGTGAGGAAGTCGTACATCGCCTCCCGCTCGGGGACGATGCCGATGTGCCGGTAGATCCCCTCGTTGCGCCACACCGGCTGTCCGTCGAGGGTGACCGTGCCGGTGGAGGGGGCGAGGAAGCCGCCCATCATGTTGATCAGGGTGGACTTCCCGGCGCCGTTCGGGCCGAGCAGTCCGGTCACGCCGGGGCCGACGGTCATGGTGATGTCGTTGACGGCGACCACGTTGCCGAACCAGCGGGAGACATGGTCGATGCTGAGGGTCGTCACAGTCCCACCTTCTTGTAGCGGCGCACCAGGAGGCCGTAGCTGCCGGCGATCAGTGCGAGGGTGACGAGGACGTAGACGATGCCCTCTCCGGTCGAGGGGGCGACCCCGCCGGGGTTCTGGGCGGTTGCGCCGAGGAAGGCGGACTGCACGCCGTCGATCAGGGTGACCGGCGAGAACAGGCCGATCCACGGGATGGCGGCGGAGTGCCCCTGGACCTCCGCGATGCCCTGGAGGGTGGAGACCGCCCCGTAGGTGATGACCAGTACGGCGATCACGGCGGCGATGCCGAAGCCGCGGCGCGGGGTGACGGCGGCGATGACCAGGCCGATGCCGGCGAAGAGCAGGGAGAGCAGGGCCACGGAGACCAGTCCCTCGGCGAATTCCTTCGTCTGGTGGGCGAAGCCCAGCTTGGACAGCAGCGCCCCCACGTACATCACCAGCAGGGGAGCGGCGGTGAGGATGAAGATCGCCGAGGCGAGCGCGGCGAACTTGGCGCGCACGTAGTCGGCGGTCTCGATCGGCCGCGAGAAGTACAGCGGGACCGTCTTGAAGCGCAGGTCGCGGGAGACGGCCTGGGGCGCCTGGGAGGCGACGTACAGGCTGATGACGGCCTGGAGCATGATCGCGTACCGCGTGTAGGCGACCGGCAGTTCGTGCGCCTTGGTGGCGACGGCGACGGCGACCATGATGGCGGCGGGCACGCACATGACCGCGAACAGCAGCATGGGCAGCACCTTGGACTTCACCGAGCGGCCGAGGCCGTAGGCGCCGCGCAGGGACTGCGAGTACAGGGAGCGGCGGGCGTAGGCACGGCCGAGGCGCGGGCCGTCGTAGCCGCGGTAGCCGATGTCGTGGATCCGGGTCGTCTCGCCCGGGGGCGAGGTCAGGGGCTGCTCAACCGCCATGGCCGACGGCCTCCTTCCGCTGCTCGTCGCCGCCGTGGCCGCTGCCTTCGGCGGTGTCGGTGGTGGTGAAGACCTCGGAGATGTGGTGCCGGCGCTGCTCCATGCGGACCAGGCCGAGGCCGAGGTCGGCGACCACGTCGCGCACCAGGTCGTACGTCTCCTCGCCCGCGGCGGTCAGCAGCAGGATGTGGCCGGCGCCGGGCAGGCCCGCGCCCTCGTGGTGGGTCTCCACCCCGCGTCCGCGCAGCGCGTCGCGGACCGCGGCGGTGCCGTCGGGGTGGGTGTCGCTGTCGGTGACCTCGATCGCGAGGGTGGTCGTGGTCTGTGTGAAGTCGGTGGTGGAGCTGGAGCGCAGCAGCTTGCCGCCGTCGATGACGACCACGTGGTCGCAGGTCCGCTCCAGCTCGCCCAGCAGGTGCGAGGTGACCAGGACGGAGATGCCGAAGTCGGAGTGGACGCGGCGGATCAGGCCGAGCATCTCGTCGCGGCCGACCGGGTCGAGGCCGTTGGTCGGCTCGTCCAGGAAGACCAGCTTGGGGTCGTGCACCAGGGCCTGCGCAAGCTTCACCCGCTGCTTCATGCCGGTCGAGTAGCCGCCGATGGGGCGGTAGCGCTCCTCGTACAGGCCGACATGGCGCAGGGTGTCCGCGGTGCGCTCGCGCGCGGCCGTGGGCGGCAGCCCCGACATGCGCGCCATGTGCACGACGAACTCGGTCGCCGAGACGTCCGGCGGCAGGCAGTCGTGCTCCGGCATGTAGCCGACCTGTTCGCGGATGGCGGCGCCCTCGGTGGCGATGTCCAGGCCCAGCACCCGGGCGCTGCCCTCGGTGGCGGGGGACAGCCCCAGCAGGATTTTGATCAGGGTGGACTTGCCGGCGCCGTTGGCTCCGACGAGTCCGGTCACCCCGGGCCCGATGTCCACGGACAGCCGGTCGAGCGCGGTCACCCGGGGGAACCGCTTGCTCAGGCTTTCGGTCGCGATCACAGTCACCCACCGAACGGTAGTGATCCCGGCCACGCCGGTCGTCAGACCACAGAGCCGTCTTCGGGTCCGCCCCAGGTATTACAGGACCCTAGGGGCCGCCCCTCCCTAAGGGTCACCCGGACTTGCCCCTGGCTCGCGCTCCCGCCTATTGACGCCGCCTCTAACAACTGCGAGATTCACCTCTGTCAAGTTACGAACGCGTACCGCAGCCGACACGAATCGGCCGGACCACGGGACGAGGCGGCATGACGACGGCAGTGAGCAGTGAACTCCCCACGGAGCTGCGGGGATTCAGCAAGGTGCAGCGCCTCGCCTACGAGTGCGCGGAGGCGGTCGCGGCGCGCCTGGAGCCGGGGGTGACCGAGCGTGACGCCGCGCGGATGCAGCGGGAGTGGCTGCGCGAGCGCGGGGTGCGCGACTGGTTCCATCTGCCCTTCGCCTGGTTCGGGGACCGTACGGCGTTCGTGAACTTCCGGATCCCGCTCCAGTTCTTCCCGACCGACCGCGCGCTTGAGCCCGGGATGCCGTTCATCCTGGACATGGCCCCGGTGTTCGAGGGATACACGGCGGACATCGGCTACTCGGGGTCCCTCGGGGTGAACCCCGTGCAGGACCGGCTGATGGCCGACCTGGAGGCGCACCGGGAGCTGATCCTGCGCGAGGTGCGCGAGCGGCGCCCGCTGCGCGAGATCTACGAGGACGTGGAGCGGCTGATGGTCCGCCAGGGCTACGCCAACCGGCATCGGGCCTACCCCTTCGGCGTGATCGCGCACAAGGTGGACCGGGTGCGCGAGCGCCGCTTCGCGCCCCATGTCTTCGGTTTCGGCACCCAGTCCCTGAAGGGCCTCGCCTCGGACGCGCTGCACGGCCACCGCGAGGGCTGGTCGCCGCTGTGGTCGCCGTATCGCTTCTCGGACCATCCGCCGAAGCCGGGCCTGTGGGCGGTCGAACCGCATCTGGGCTTCCGGGGCACGGGGGCGAAGTTCGAGGAGCTCCTCGTGGTCACCGACTCGAAGGACCCCGAGCAGAGCGCGTTCTGGCTGGACGACGAGCTGCCGCATGTGCGGCGCTGGGCGGAGGAGAAGTGACGACCCTGAAGGGTGCGCGCGAGCGCACGGTACGGACCGGCGGAATCGACCTGTGCGTGGCCGAACTGGGCGACGCGCAGCAGCCGACGGTGGTCCTGGTGCACGGCTATCCGGACAGCAAGGAGGTGTGGTCCGAGATGGCCCCGCGCCTCGCGGAGCGCTTCCATGTGGTGCTGTACGACGTCCGGGGCCACGGCCGCTCCACGGCGCCGCGGCCGTTGCGCGGCGGCTTCACGCTGGCCAAGCTCACGGACGACTTCCTGGCCGTGGTGGACGCGGTGAGCCCGGATCGCCCGGTGCATCTCGTCGGCCATGACTGGGGCTCGGTGCAGTCCTGGGAGTTCGTCACGGTCAGCCGCACGGAGGGCCGGATCGCCTCCTTCACCACCGTATCCGGGCCCTCCCTCGACCACTTCGGCCACTGGATCAACGACCGCCTGAAGCGTCCGACGCCCCGCCGGGCCGCCCAGCTCCTGGGCCAGGGCGCCAAGTCCTGGTACGTGGGCATGCTGCACACCCCGGCCCTGCCGGAGCTGGCCTGGCGCGGCCCGCTCGGCAAGCACTGGCCGAAGCTCCTGGAGCGGAGCGAGGGCATCCCGGCCGGTGACTACCCGACCTCCTCCCTGCCCCAGGACGCGGCCCACGGCGCCTGGCTGTACCGGGACAACGTGCGCCCGCGGCTGAGCCACCCCCGCCCGGACGCGTTCGCGCACGCGCCGGTGCAGCTGATCACGCCCGAGGGCGACGCGTTCCTCTCCGCGCGGCTCTACGACGACCTGGACCGCTGGGTGCCCCAGCTGACCCGGCGCACGATCCCGGCCAAGCACTGGGCGCCGCGCACCCGGCCGGACCAGCTGGCCGCCTGGATCGAGGAGTTCGTCCTGTCGGTGGAGGGCGGCCGCCCCGAGCCGAGGGCGAGCGGGCCCCACTCGGCGCGGTTCGGCGGGCAGCTGGTGCTGGTCACCGGCGCGGGCAGCGGGATCGGCCGGGCGACGGCGTTCGCGTTCGCGGAGGCGGGCGCGCGGCTGGTGGCCGTCGACCGGGACGCGGAGGCGGCGGCCCGCACCGCGGAACTGGCCCGGCTGATCGGCGCGCCCGAGGCATGGTCCGAGACGGCGGACGTCTCGGACGAGCAGGCCATGGAGAAGCTGGCCGAGCGGGTCCACCGCGCGTACGGCGTGCTGGACGTGCTGGTCAACAACGCGGGCATCGGCCTGTCCGGGTCCTTCTTCGCCACGACCACCGAGGACTGGCGCAAGGTCCTCGACGTCAACCTCTGGGGCGTGATCCACGGCTGCCGGCTCTTCGGGGCGCGGATGGCCGAGCGGGGCCAGGGCGGCCATATCGTCAACATCGCGTCCGCCGCCGCGTTCCAGCCGTCCCGGGTGCTGCCCGCCTACAGCACCTCGAAGGCGGCGGTCCTCATGCTCTCCGAGTGCCTGCGCGCGGAGCTGGCGTCCCAGGCGATCGGCGTCACGGCGATCTGCCCCGGCATCGTCAACACCAACATCACCTCCACGGCGCGCTTCGCCGGTGCCGACGAGGCCGAGGAGCGCCGTCTGCAGAAGAACTCCGCCCGTCTGTACGGGCTGCGCAACTACCCGCCGGAGAAGGTGGCTTCGGCGATCCTGGACGCGGTGGTCCACAACCGCCCGGTGGTCCCGGTGACACCGGAGGCGCGGGGCGCGCACTTTCTGTCCCGGGTGCTGCCGGGGGCGCTGCGCCGACTGGCCCGGGTGGAGCCCAAGGTGTGAGCCGGATGGGGGCGTTGAGGATGCTGCTCCTCAACGCCCGCGCCGGGCACTCCAGTTGTCCACAACTTCGCCCAATCCCCTGTGGATAACCGGGGTTTCCTGTGGATCAAACCTCGCCCGCGAAAACAAGCTGCGTGATCCGTGTCTCTCGCCCACCCTGAACCCATGGACGAAAGACGCACGGTGAAGGTCTCGAAGTACCTCTCCCGGCACCTCCGCCACCAGCCGGCCCGCATCGGCCTCACCCCCGACCCCGCCGGCTGGGTGGACATCGACGCCCTGATCACCGCGGCGGCCGAGCACGGCTTCCCCTTCACCCGTGAGGAACTCGACCGGGTCGTCGCCACCAACGACAAACGGCGCTTCACGATCGAGGGCGCCCGCATCCGCGCCAACCAGGGCCACACCATCGCCGTGGACCTGGGCCTGCCACCGGCCACCCCGCCGCCGTACCTCTACCACGGCACCCACCCCGGTGCCCTGGAGTCCATCCGGGCCACCGGTCTGAAGCCCATGGACCGGCATGCCGTGCATCTCTCCCCCGACCGTGACACCGCCACCCGGGTCGGTGCCCGCCGGGGCCGACCGGTCGTCCTCGTGGTCGACGCCGGCGCCCTGCACCGTGACGGCCATGTCTTCCACGTCAGCGCCAACGGCGTCTGGCTGACCGCCGCCGTGCCCCCGCGCTATCTGCGCTTCCCCGGACCCCGCTGACCTCGCCCGCACCGCCCCGACCCACCGCTTACCCTCGAACGCATGAGTCTGCGTCTGAGCACCGTGATCCTGCCCCACCGCCGCTGGCACGAGGGCGGCCGCGCCACCTGGGTGCGCGCCGAGCAGCTGGGTTTCCACACGGCGTACACCTACGACCACCTGTCCTGGCGCAGCTTCCGTGACGGCCCCTGGTTCGGTGCCGTCCCCACCCTGACCGCCGCCGCGGCCGCCACCGAGCGGCTCCGCCTCGGCACCCTGGTCACCTCCCCTAACTTCCGCCACCCGGTCACCCTCGCCAAGGAACTGATCTCCCTGGACGACGTCTCGGGCGGCCGGATCACCCTGGGCATCGGCGCCGGCGGCACCGGCTTCGACGCCACCGCCCTCGGCCAGGAAGCATGGACCCCGCGCGAGCGCGCCGACCGCTTCGCCGAGTTCGTGCCGCTGCTCGACCGGCTGCTCCGCGAGGACGCGGTGACGTACGAGGGCCGCTACTACTCGGCGGACGAGGCACGCAACATCCCGGGCTGCGTACAGCGCCCCCGGCTGCCGTTCGCCGTCGCCGCCACCGGCCCCCGCGGGCTGCGGCTCGCCGCGCGCCACGGCCAGGCATGGGTGACCACGGGCGACCCGAAGCTGTACGAGACGGGCACCCCGGAGCAGTCGGTGGAGGCGCTGCGCGGACAGCTGGCCCGGCTGACCGACGCCTGCGCGGAGGCCGGCCGGGACGTCGCCGGTCTGGACAAGGTCCTGCTCACCGGCTTCACCCCGGACCGCGGCCGCCCGCTCACCTCGCTGGACGCGTTCGTGGACTTCGCCGGGCGCCACCGGGACCTCGGCTTCACCGAGATCGTCCTGCACTGGCCCATCCCGGACTCCGACTTCGCCGCCGACGAGAAGATCTTCGAACGGATCGCCATGGAGGGCCTCGCCCAGCTCGGCTGACGTGTCCTGAGGCATGACCTGCCCTGGGGCACGCTCCCGTGTGTCCCGGGACACCTCGTGGGGCCCCAGGGGCCCCGGGGGCGCCCGGAGCGTCATCTGTGTCTCATCTGTGCACAGTTCCGCACGCCCGTGCGGGCATATGCGCGAGAATGACCGGATGACCTCAGCGACCAGGCAACCCGGGACCCCCGCCGCCGCGATCCGCCCGCGGCTGATCGCCACCGACCTCGACGGCACCCTGCTGCACGACGACAAGTCGGTCTCCCCGCGGACCGTCGCCGCCCTGGCCGCCGCCGAGCGGGCCGGCATCGAGGTCTTCTTCGTCACCGGCCGCCCGGCCCGCTGGATGGACGTCGTCAGCGACCATGTCCACGGCCACGGCCTGGCCATCTGCGGCAACGGCGCCGCCGTGGTCGACCTGGGCGCCGGCCCCGGCACCCACCGGTTCACCAAGGTGCGCGAGCTGGCCCGCGCCAACGCCCTGGACGCGGTCCGGCTGCTGCGCGAGGCCGCGCCCGGCACGGTGTTCGCGGTCGAGCAGACCTACGGCTTCCACCAGGAGCCCGCCTATCCCCGGCTGCACATGGAGGTGCCGGGCCACCGGCTGCCCGCCGAGGAGCTGCTCGCGCCGGACAGCCCGACCGCGGCGCAGCCCGTGCTCAAGATCCTCGCCCACCACGCCACCCTCGACCCGGACGCCTTCCTCACCCTGGCCCGCCTGGCCGTCGGCGAGCGCGCCACGGTCACCCGCTCCAGCCCCAGCGCCCTGCTGGAACTCAGCGGCCCGGGGGTCTCCAAGGCCAGCACGCTCGCCCTGTGCTGTGCCGAGCGCGGCATCTCGCACGAGGAGGTCGTCGCCTTCGGGGACATGCCCAACGACATCGAGATGCTGACCTGGGCCGGGCAGTCGTACGCCATGGGCAACGCCCACCCTGACGCCGTCGCCGCCGCCTCCGGCCGCACCGCCGCCAACACGGAGGACGGCGTGGCGATCGTGATCGAGCGCCTGCTCGACCAGCACGGCTAGACCGGGCGGCCGGGGTCCCGCGTCACCGTCCGCCGAGGCATCGTCCGCGGGCGGTGCCCCGGGCTCTCACCGCGCTCCCACCAGCGACTCCGCCTCCGCCTCGCGGCGCGCCATCGCGCGCAGCGGACCGTCCACCGCGGCGAGTTCCGCGTAGGGGCCCCGCTGCACGACGCGGCCCGCATCAAGCACCAGGACCTCGTCCACCTCGTCGAGACCGGCGAGCCGGTGGGTGATCAGCAGCGTCGTACGGCCCTCGGTGGCGGCCAGCAGATCGGCGGTGAGCGCGTCGGCCGTCGGCAGGTCCAGATGCTCGGCCGGCTCGTCCAGGACCAGCACGGGGAAGTCGGCGAGCAGCGCGCGGGCCAGTGCGAGGCGCTGCCGCTGGCCGCCGGACAGCCGCGCCCCGTGCTCGCCGACCAGGGTGTCCAGGCCGTCGGGCAGCCCGTCCACCCAGTCGAGCAGCCGGGCCCGCGCCAGCGCCCCGCGCAGCTCGGCCTCGGTGGCGCCCTTCCTGGCCAGCAGCAGGTTCTCGCGCACCGAGCTGTCGAAGAGATGCGCGTCCTGGGCGCACAGCCCGACCAGCCGCCGCACCTCGTCGCCGGACAGCTCGGAGGCGTTCACCCCGGCGAGGGTGTAGGAGCCGGAGCGCGGGTCGAGGAAGCGCAGCAGCACCTGGGCGAGGGTCGTCTTGCCGGAGCCGGAGGCCCCCACCACGGCGATCCGGCGGCCCTGCTCCAGCGTCAGATCGAGCCCGTCCAGCGCCTGGCCGCGCTGCCCCTCGTGCCGCGCGGCCAGCCCCTTGAGGACCAGCGGGAACGGCGTCGCGGGCGCCGGGCGGGGCCGCTCGGGCTCGCGCACCGGCTCCGGCGCGTCCAGCACCTCCCGCACCCGCTCCGCGCTGCGCCGCACCCGCTGCCGGTGGCGGACGGCGAGCGGCATCCCGAGTACGGCCTCGAACGCGGCCAGCGGGGTGAGGACGACGACGGCCAGCGCGACGCCGCCGAGCCGTCCGGCCGCCACCGCCTGCACGCCGAACAGCGCCATGGCCGTGACGGTCAGGCCGGAGACCAGCGCGGTGAGCCCGTCGCCGAGCGCGGTGACGGCGGCCGCGCGGGAGGCGATCCGGGTCAGGGTGCCGTCCGCCCGCTTGGCCGCGCCGGTACGGGCGGGCAGCGCGCCGGCCACGGTCAGCTCGGCGGTGCCGGTGAGCAGATCGGTGACGCGGGTCGCCAGTTCGCCGCGGGCGGGTGCCAGCCTGCGCTCGGTGTGCCGGGCCGCGGCCGCGGTCACCAGGGGCACACCGGCCCCGGCGGCGAGCAGGCCCACCGCGAGGGCGGCGCCCGCCTCGGGGAGCAGCCAGGCCGTGAAGCCGACGGTCGCGCCGGAGACGAGCAGGGCGACGGAGGCGGGCAGCAGCCAGCGCAGCCAGTAGTCCTGGAGCTCGTCCACGTCCGTGACCAGGCGGCTCAGCAGATCACCGCGGCGGGCGTCGCGCAGCCCGGCGGGGGCCAGGCGTTCGAGCCGCCGGTAGACCGCGACCCGGGTGTCGGCCAGCATCCGCAGCACGGCGTCGTGCGAGACCAGCCGCTCGGCGTAGCGGAACACCGCCCGCCCGATCCCGAACGCCCGCGTGGCCGTCACGGCCACCATCAGATACAGCACCGGCGGCTGCTGCGACGCCCGCGAGATCAGCCATCCCGAGGTCGCCATCAGCCCCACGGCACTCCCGAGCGCGAGACCCCCGAGCACCAACGCCAGCACCAGCCGCCCCCGCCGAGCCCCGGCCATCCCACGGACCCAGCCGAGGGCACTGCGGGGGCGGTCCGACGTGTCGGGCTGTTCGGCCAGGGCCGACTGTCCTGCTGTCCGCTCACCTTCCAGTGCCGAGTTTCGGGGGTCCAGGGGGCGGAGCCCCTCGGTACGCCCGGTGTCCCCACCCGCACCCACCGGCTCCGGCTCGGCGGGCTCCAGTCGTACGACCCTGTCGGCCACCTCCAGCAGCGCGGGCCGATGCACGACCACCAGCACCGTGCGGCCCACCGCGAGCCGCCGCACCGCCGAGACGACCTCCGCCTCGGTCGCCCCGTCCAACGCCGCCGTCGGCTCGTCCAGCACCAGTACCGGCCGATCCGACAGAAACGCCCGCGCCAATGCCAACCGCTGCCGCTGACCCGCCGAGAGCCCCGCCCCGTCCTCCCCGAGCACCGTGCCGGTCCCCTCCGGCAACGCGGCCACGAACTCCCACGCGCCCGCGTCCCGCAACGCCCGCCGCACCGCCTCGTCGTCCGCCGAGGGCCGCGCCAGCCGTACGTTCTCGGCGATCGTCCCGGCGTACAGATGCGGCCGCTGCGGCACCCATGCGATCCGCGACCGCCACTGCGCCGGATCCAGTTCGGCGAGGTCGGCACCGCCGACCCGCACCCGCCCCGCGACGGGCCGTACGAATCCCAGCAGCACGTTCAGCAGCGTGGACTTGCCCACCCCGCTCGGCCCGACCAACGCCACGGTCTCCCCGGGCTCGACGGTGAACGACACCTCGCTCACCGCGTCCACGGACCGCCCGGGATACCGCACCGTGACCGACTCGAAGGCCACCGCACCCGACGGCACCGCCCCGGTCCCGGCCAGGGGCACCGGCGTCTCCAGCACCTCGAAGATCTCTTCCGCGGCGGCCAGTCCCTCCGCCGCCGCGTGGTACTGCGCCCCCACCTGGCGCAGCGGCAGATACGCCTCCGGCGCCAGCACCAGGATCACCAGCCCGATGTACAGATCCATATCGCCGTGGACCAGCCGCATGCCGATCGTCACGGCCACCAGCGCCACCGATAGCGTGGCGAGCAGTTCCAGCGCGAAGGAGGAGATGAAGGCGATCCGCAGGGTGCGCATGGTCGCCTGGCGGTACTCACCGGTGATCCGCCGGATGGACTCGGCCTGCGCCTTGGCCCGGCCGAACACCTTCAGCGTGGGCAGCCCCGCGACCACGTCCAGGAAGTGGCCGGACAACCGGGACAGCAGCCGCCACTGCCGGTCCGTGCGCGCCTGTGTGGCCCAGCCGATCAGCATCATGAACAGCGGAATGAGCGGCAGGGTGCCGACGATGATCGCCGCCGACACCCAGTCCTCGGTGACGATCCGCGCCAGCACCGCCACCGGCACCACCACCGCGAGCCCCAACTGCGGCAGATAGCGCGAGAAGTAGTCGTCGAGGGCGTCGACCCCGCGCGTGGCCAGGTTGACCAGCGAGCCGGTGCGCTGCCCGCCGAGCCACTCGGGACCGAGTTCCGCCGCCCGCTCCAACAGCCGCCCCCGCAGCTCGGACTTCACCGCCGCGCTCGCCCGGTGGGCGGCACGTTCGGTGAGCCAGGCGACCAGGGCCCGCCCCACGGACACCGCCACCAGGAGCAGCAGGGGAGTGGTCAGTTCGGCCAGGGAACGCCCGTGCTGAAAGGCACCGACGACCACCTCGGCGATGAGCATCGCCTGGGCGATGACCAGCCCGGCGCCGACGGCGCCCAGGGCGACGACCGCCACCAGGAAGAAGCGGGTGGCACGGGCGTACCTCAGCAGACGAGGATCGACTGGTTTCACGTGAAACAGGCCCTTCGGTCCAGAGGGTGTGTTTCACGTGAAACACACCCTCGGCGGACTCAGTGTGCGGCTTCGGCGATGTGCTGCGTGCCGATCCGCTTGCGGAACACCCAGTAGGTCCAACCCTGATAGAGCACCACCAGCGGGGTGGCGATCACCGCGAGCCAGGTCATGATCTTCAAGGTGTACGGGCTGGACGAGGCGTTGCTGACCGTCAGGCTCCACTCGCCGTTGAGGGTGGACGGCATGACGTTCGGGAAGAGCGACAGGAAGAGCATCGCCACGGCCGCCACGATGGTGAGGCCGGACAGGCTGAACGCCCATCCCTCGCGCCCGAGTTGGTTGGCTGTCAGCGCGCCCACCAGGGCGAGGACCGCCACGGCCAGGGCGATGAGGCTCTTGCCGTCACCGCTGTCGGCCTGCGTCCACAGCAGGAAGCCCACCGCCAGCACGGCGGCGACGAGACCGGCCCACAGGGCCAGCTGCCGCGCCCGCCCCCGGATGTCCCCGACGGTCTTGAGCGCCGTGAACACCGCCCCGTGGAAGGTGAACAGCGTGAGCGTCACCAGTCCGCCGAGCAGGGCGTAGGGGTTGAGCAGGTCCCAGACGCTGCCGACGTACTCGAAGTGCTGGTCGATCTTGACGCCCCGCACGATGTTCCCGAAGGCCACGCCCCACAGGAACGCCGGGATCAGGGAGGTCCAGAAGATCGCCGTCTCCCAGTTGCGCTGCCAGTTCTCCTCGGGCCGCTTCGCCCGGTACTCGAAGGCCACACCCCGCACGATCAGGCAGACCAGGATGGCCAGCAGGGGCAGATAGAAGCCGGAGAAGAGGGTGGCGTACCAGTCGGGGAAGGCGGCGAAGGTCGCGCCACCCGCCGTGAGCAGCCACACCTCATTGCCGTCCCAGACGGGCCCGATGGTGTTGATGAGCACCCGCCGCTCGGCCCGGTTCCGGGCCAGCAGCTTGGTGAGGATCCCGACCCCGAAGTCGAAGCCCTCCAGGAAGAAGTAGCCGGTCCACAGGACGGCGATCAGGACGAACCAGACGTCGTGAAGTTCCATGACTGTTCCCTCGGCCTAGTACGAGAAGGCCATCGGCCGGTCGGCGTCACGGGTGTCGCCGCCGATCTTCGTGGGCGGGTTGAGGTCGTCCTCGGTCAGCTCGGGCGGCCCGGCCTTGATGTACTTCGCGAGCAGCTTGACCTCGATCACCGCGAGGACCGCGTACAGCGAGGTGAAGACGATCATCGAGGTGAGGACCTCGCCCTGGGAGACGCCGGGGGAGACCGCGTCCCGGGTCTGGAGCACGCCGTAGACGACCCACGGCTGACGGCCCATCTCGGTGAAGATCCAGCCCCAGGAGTTGGCGATCAGCGGGAAGGCCATGGTCCAGGTCGCGATGCGCCAGTACCAGGGCGTCAGCCCGGCGCCGAGCGCCTTCTTGCGGAAGAGCACCAGGTGCGGCACCTCGTCCTCGCCGACCCGCAGATGCTCCGGCAGCATGAACTTCTTACGGGTCAGCCAGAGCCCGGCCAGGCCGATGGCGAAGGACGCCATGCCGAAGCCGATCATCCAGCGGAAGCCCCAGAAGGCGACGGGAATGTTGGGCCGGTAGTCGCCGGGCCCGAACTTCTGCTGCTCGGCCTTGTTGACGTCGTTGATCCCGGGGACCTCCGACGTGAAGTTGTCGTTGGCGAGGAAGGAGAGCAGGCCGGGTATCTCGATCGCGACCGTATTGTGGCCCTTCTCCACATCGCCGTAGGCGAAGATCGAGAACGGCGCCGGCTTCTGGCCGTCCCACAGCGCCTCGGCGGCGGCCATCTTCATCGGCTGCTGCTTGAACATGACCTTGCCGAGGGTGTCGCCGCTGACCGCGGTGAGCATGCCGGCGATGACCACGGTGATCAGACCGAGCCGCAGCGAGGTCTTCATCTCGCGGATGTGCTTCTTGCGGGCCAGGTGGTAGGCGGAGATGCCGACCATGAAGGCGCCACCGGTCAGAAACGCGGCGGCCAGCGTGTGGAATGCCTGGCTCAGCGCGGTGTTCTGGGTGAGCACCGCCAGGAAGTCGGTGAGCTCGGCACGCCCCCTGGCCTTGTCGATCTTGTAGCCGACCGGGTGCTGCATCCAGGAGTTGGCCGCGAGGATGAAGTACGCCGACAGGATCGTGCCGATCGAGACCATCCAGATGCAGGCCAGGTGGATCTTCTTCGGCAGCTTGTCCCAGCCGAAGATCCACAGCCCGATGAACGTGGACTCGAAGAAGAACGCGATCAGCGCCTCGAAGGCCAGCGGGGCGCCGAAGATGTCACCGACGAAGCGCGAGTAGGCGGACCAGTTCATGCCGAACTGGAACTCCTGCACGATGCCGGTGACCACACCCATCGCGATGTTGATCAGGAAGAGCTTGCCCCAGAACTTCGTCGCTCTGAGGTACTTCTCCTTCTCCGTGCGCACCCACGCCGTCTGCAACCCGGCCGTGAGGGCGGCCAGGGAGATCGTCAGCGGAACGAACAGGAAGTGGTAGACGGTCGTGATGCCGAACTGCCAGCGCGCCAGTGTCTCCGGCGCCAATGCCAGGTCCACGTCGTCACTCTCCTTACTACGCCGTGGTACTGCGGCGATTCGCCCCGACTGTCACCTACATACGGGGCAAACGGGACGCGCTTGTGAACGCGTTCACATTCACAAGCCATTATGGCGCACCGCTTTTCAGCCAGGAAGTCCGGGGTCGTTCCCTTGCCTCGGAGTCAAGATCTCCGAAGTCCTCGACGCGTCCCTTCGAAGGGGCCGTTACTCGGGCATGGATCTTCGGACCGCGGGTAACCCCCGCCGTGAGCAGCAAGGATGTCGCCGATGTCCCTGTTTCACGTGAAACGGGCGCCCGGCAGAGCCGGGCGCCCGTGGTGTCCTCCGGCGTGAGCCGGATTACAGCTGCTGAGTGAGCAGGATTACAGGTCCTTGTGGAAGGCCTCCGAGACCTTCAGGAAGATGTCGTTCGCCTCGGCCTCGCCGATCGTGACCCGGGCACCCTCGCCCGCGAACGGCCGGACCACGACGCCGTGCTCCTCACAGGCCTGCGCGAACGCCGTCGTACGCTCCCCGAGCCGCATCCACACGAAGTTGGCCTGCGTCTCCGGCACCGTCCAGCCCTGCGCACGCAGCGCGTCCACCACCCGGGTGCGCTCGCAGACCAGCGAGCCGACCCGGCCCAGCAGCTCGTCCTCGGCCCGCAGCGAGGCGATCGCCGCCTCCTGCGCCAGCTGGCTCACGCCGAACGGCACCGCCGTCTTGCGCAGCGCGGCGGCCACCGGCTCATGGGCGATCGCGAAACCGACGCGCAGCCCGGCGAGGCCGTACGCCTTGGAGAAGGTCCGCAGGACACAGACGTTGGGCCGCTCCCGGTACAGCTCGACACCGTCGGGCACCTCGGGGTCGCGGATGAACTCCCGGTACGCCTCGTCCAGCACCACCAGGACGTCCTTCGGCACCCGGTCCAGGAAGCGCTCCAGCTCGGCCCGCCGTACCACCGTGCCGGTCGGGTTGTTCGGGTTGCAGACGAAGATCAGCCGCGTCCGGTCGGTGATCGCCTCCGCCATCGCGTCCAGGTCGTGCACATCGCCGGGCGTGAGCGGCACCTGCACCGACCGGGCCCCGTTGATCTGCGTGATGATCGGGTACGCCTCGAAGGAGCGCCAGGCGTAGATCACCTCGTCGCCGGGACCGCTGGTCGCCTGGATCAGCTGCTGAGCCACGCCCACCGAGCCCGTGCCGGTGGCCACGTGGGAGGCCGGCACCCCGAAGCGCTCCGCCAGCTCCTCCGTCAGGGCGGCGCACGCCATGTCGGGGTAGCGGTTGAAGGAGGCGGCAGCCGCGGTCACGCGCTCCAGCACGCCGGGCAGCGGCGGGTACGGGTTCTCGTTCGAGGACAGCTTGTAGGCGGCCGGTCCGTCGGACGCGGCCGGCTTGCCCGGCTTGTAGGTGGGGATACCCTCCAGCTCGGCGCGCAGCTTGGGGCTCGTCTCGCTCACCGCAGTCCTCCTCGCGACCACCGGCGGACCGTCGACGCCGCCGGCTTCCAATACTGCTCACCATATGAGGATTCGGCTGCCCTGAGTACTGGCCCTGGGCAAAGCTCCTGGGCTCATGGCCACAACAGGGGCATCACCGGGCATCGCCTCCTGAAGGCGGATCTTTCGGGGGGCGCACCGTACATATATCTATGCGCCGGTGGCTCGCGCCGTAGCGCGCATCACCCGTGCAGGTGAGTTGAGACCTCTTCGAAACATCGGACCATTGGCAGGCTCATGCGCGCCGTCACGCTATGTCTTGCCAAGAAAGCGCTCAACTACCTTAGATTCACAGGTAGTTAACGGAGCATCACCATGCAGAAACGTGCCTGTCAACGAGTGCATATGCGTCCGCACTACCCCACCGCATGAGCCCTACTATCGGCTCGCCATGACAGCAGCAGGGAAGCACCAGGTGAGCCGCGCGGAAACCTCACGTCGAGGCAGCCGGCCGGGCCGGGCGGGCATCAGGGACGTGGCCGCCGCCGCCGGCGTCTCCATCACGACCGTCTCCGACGCCCTCAACGGCAAGGGCCGGCTCCCGGACGCCACCCGTCGCCATGTCCGCGAGGTCGCCGAACGGCTGGGGTACCGCCCCTCGGCCGCCGCCCGCACCCTCCGTACCGGCAAGTCGGGTCTGATCGGCCTGACCGTGACCACGTACGGGGATGAACCTTTCACCTTCACGGAGTTCGCGTACTTCGCCGAGATGGCGCGGGCCGCCACCTCGGCGGCGCTGGCCCGGGGCTACGCCCTGGTCATCCTGCCCGCGACCTCCCGCCACGACGTGTGGTCCAACGTCGCCCTCGACGGCACCGTCGTCATCGACCCCTCCGACCAGGACCCGGTGGTCAGCGAACTCGTCCGCCAGGGCCTGCCCGTCGTCTCCGACGGCCGCCCGGCGGGCGCTCTCCCGGTCACCGCCTGGGTGGACAACGACCATGAGGCCGCCGTCCTCGGCATCCTCGACCATCTCGCCGCCGCCGGTGCCCGCCGTATCGGCCTGCTCACCGGCACCTCGACCGACACGTACACCCACCTGTCCACCACGGCCTATCTGCACTGGTGCGAGCGGGTCGGCCAGGACCCGGTCTACGAGTCCTATCCGGCGCACGACCCGTGCGCGGGCGCCGTCGCCGCCGACCGGCTGCTCGCCCGGCCCGACCGGCCCGACGCGGTCTACGGGCTGTTCGACCCCAACGGCACCGATCTGCTCGCCGCCGCCCGCCGCTACGGGCTGCGCGTCCCGGACGATCTGCTGCTGGTGTGCTGCAGCGAGTCCACCGTGTACGCCAGCACCGAGCCGCCCGTCACCACGCTCTCGCTCAAGCCGCGCCGTATCGGCACGGCCGTCGTCCAGCTGCTCATCGACGCGATCGAGGGCGTGGAGTCGGAGCAACCGGTCGAGCAGGTCATACCGACCGAGCTGATCGTGCGCACGTCCTCCCAGCGGCGGCCCCCGCGCACGACGGTCAGCCCGCCGCGGTCCCCCGACGACACGTAGGACGGGCCGCGCGGCGGCGGCTCGGGCTCCGTCCGGAGTCGGCGCGGACGGCTGTTCGACGGCGGCCCGGCCGCCGTTCGGCCGCTCCGCCGCGCGGGCCGCACCGGGCCTGCGGTCCTCCGACCACCGCCGAACACCTGCCCAAACGGGGCGAAAGCCGCGACGAAGCGGAGTCTTGTTCCGATTGACCACCCCTGGGTCATCACATGGCGCGACGCGCATTCCTATGATGGGCCCACGACACCGCGGACCGCTGCGACCAGGCAGTCCGAAGCGGTGCAGATGCGGCGCGATGGTGGAGGGGTCTGATGACTCAGGGGGCCGGTCAGGGACCCGAGGTGGAGCGGACGGCGACGCTGCGCGACTTCCGGGTGCCCGCGTACGTCCACGAGTCCGGTCCGTACGTCCCCCGCACCCAGGGCGAGAGCGCGCCGCCCGCCGAGGAGTCGTACCCCGAGGCGTACACGCCCACCCAGCGCGATCTGCCGGTCATCAACCGCGGCGACACGCTCCAGATGCCCGTCGAGCCGGCACCCGCCGCCCCGGCCGCACAGCCCGCGGCGGGGCCCGGCCCGCTCTTCGTCGTCGGCGATGTGCACGGCTATCTCGACGAACTGATGGCCGCCCTGCGGGAGCAGGGGCTGATCGACGACGCGGGCCAGTGGTGCGCCGGCACCACCCGGCTGTGGTTCCTCGGCGACTTCACCGACCGCGGACCGGACGGCATCGGCGTCATCGACCTGGTGATGCGGCTGTCCGCCGAGGCGGCCGCGGCCGGCGGCTACTGCAAGGCCCTCATGGGCAATCACGAGCTGCTGCTGCTCGGCGCCAAGCGGTTCGGCGACACACCCGTCAACTCCGGTGCGGGCACCGCCACGTTCCAGGCGGCCTGGCTGCTCAACGGCGGCCAGAAGACCGACATGGACCGCCTCCAGGACCACCATCTCCAGTGGATGGCCCGCCTCGACGCGCTGGAGGAGGTCGACGGCTATCTGCTGGTGCACTCCGACACCACCGCCTACCTCGACTACGGCGACTCCATCGAGGCCGTCAACGACACCGTCCGCGAGCGGCTCACCCGCAATGACGCGGACGAGTGCTGGGACCTGTTCCGCAAACTCACCAAGCGCTTCTCCTTCCGCGACGAGGGCGGCGCCGACGCCGTGCGCTCCCTGCTGGACACCTACGGCGGCACCCGGATCGTGCACGGCCACAGCCCGATCCCCTACCTGCTGGGCGAAGTGGGTTCCGAGGACGGCGAGGAGAGCAACGATCCGGTGGTCGAGGGACCGCATGTCTATGCCGAGGGGCTCGCCATCGCCATGGACGGCGGAGTGACCATGGCCGGAAAGCTGCTGGTGAGGCAACTCCCGCTGGAGCACTGACCGTTCTCCGGGCGGCCTCCGCCATACCGGAGTACGCGCAGGCCGGGACGCAATTTCCGGCAATCCCCTGTCACCACGCGCCGTCACGGCTCTACCATCGGCTTATCCGTAGCAGGCTCCCCTCCGTTTCTGCCCGACGGCTCGCCGCTGCGCGAGCCCCAAGCCCTACGGAGCATCGGGGGATGCACATGAACAGCCTTCCGCAGCACCTGCGGAGCGAGGACCACCGGGAGTTCGAGCGGCTCCTCGACGAGGTGCTGCGCTCCGCACCACACCGACCGGAACTGGCCGCCGTGGGAGAGCGGCTCAACCCCGCGCAACTGCGCACCATGGCCCTCGCCGCGTCCGCGCTCATCACGGCGGCCGCGGCCGCCGAGTACCAGCGCTATGTGCGGATCCGCGACGAACTGCGCCACCCGGAGCAGGCCCTGGGCGCGGCCGACACCGCATCCGTCGAGCCGGATCCGGCCGCGACGGATCTCGCCGCCGCGCACGGCGCGGGCGCGGTCGCGGTCGTCGCCGTCCTGGCGCCGCTGCTGTCCGCGACCGCGGCGGTGATATTCCTGCTCATCGGCTACATCCTGAGAACCCTGGACCCCGGACAGTCCATCGCCAACACCATGCTCACCGCCGGCTGGGTGTTCGGGGCCCTGACCGTGGCCGCGCTTCTCGTCGCCGCCGCCGGACTCCTCCTGACCGCCCTGCGCAACGGCTCCTCCCCCGAATCCCGGGCCCGCGACGCCGCCACCGAGGAGGTCGCCAGAGCCAGAGCCGCCTGGGAGACCGCCCTCCTGGAGCGCGGCATCCTCCCCTTCCTCCAGGAGGCCCTCACCGACCACCCCGGCCACGCGGGCCCGGAACACGCCGATCCGGAACACCAGCCGGACTGACCCCGCCGGGCGGGGCCTTCGGCCCGATGAGGCGCCGCTCCGAAGCCGGTGGCCCGGCCGGAGCGGCGCTCATGTCCTCCTCAGTCCGCGATCGGCAGGTACACCCGGTTCCCGGCCTCCGCGAACTCCTTCGACTTCTGGGCCATGCCCTCCTCGATCTCGGTCCGGTTGCCGCCGTGCTCGCGACGGATGTCCTGCGAGATCTTCATGCTGCAGAACTTCGGGCCGCACATGGAGCAGAAGTGCGCCGTCTTGGCAGGCTCGGCCGGAAGGGTCTCGTCATGGAACTCGCGGGCCGTGTCCGGGTCGAGGGCCAGGTTGAACTGGTCCTCCCAGCGGAACTCGAAGCGCGCGTCCGAGAGGGCGTCGTCCCAGTCCTGCGCACCCGGGTGTCCCTTGGCGAGGTCGGCCGCATGGGCGGCGATCTTGTAGGTGATGACACCGGTCTTGACGTCGTCCCGGTTGGGCAGGCCCAGGTGTTCCTTCGGGGTGACGTAGCAGAGCATCGCCGTGCCCCACCAGGCGATCATCGCGGCGCCGATGCCGGAGGTGATGTGGTCGTACGCCGGTGCGATGTCCGTGGTCAGCGGGCCGAGCGTATAGAACGGGGCCTCGTCGCAGATCTCCTGCTGAAGGTCGATGTTCTCCTTGATCTTGTGCATCGGGACGTGCCCGGGGCCCTCGATCATCGTCTGTACGTTCAACCGCCGGGCGATCCGACCGAGTTCCCCCAGCGTGCGCAGCTCCGCGAACTGGGCCTCGTCATTGGCGTCCGCGATGGACCCGGGCCGCAACCCGTCGCCCAGCGAGTACGTGACGTCGTAGGCGGCGAGGATCTCGCACAGCTCCTCGAAGTTCTCGTACAGGAACGAGTCCTTGTGGTGCGCCAGGCACCACGCGGCCATGATGGAGCCGCCCCGCGAGACGATGCCGGTCTTGCGATTGGCCGTGAGCGGTACGAACGGCAGCCGTACGCCGGCGTGGACGGTCATGTAGTCCACACCCTGCTCGGCCTGCTCGATGACGGTGTCCTTGTAGATCTCCCAGGTCAGCTCCTCCGCCCTGCCGTCGACCTTCTCCAGCGCCTGGTACAGCGGCACCGTGCCGATCGGGACGGGGGAGTTGCGCAGCACCCACTCGCGGGTGGTGTGGATGTTGCGGCCGGTGGAGAGGTCCATGACCGTGTCGGCGCCCCAGCGGGTCGCCCAGGTCATCTTCTCGACCTCCTCCTCGATGGACGACGTCACCGCGGAGTTGCCGATGTTGGCGTTCACCTTCACCAGGAACCGCTTGCCGATGATCATCGGCTCGATCTCCGGGTGGTTGACGTTGACCGGCAGCACCGCCCGGCCCGCCGCGATCTCCTCGCGGACCACCTCGGGGGAGACCTTCTCCCGGAGGGCCACGAACTCCATCTCGGGCGTGATCTCGCCCCGGCGCGCGTACGCGAGCTGTGTCACCGCCTGCCCGCCACGGCCCCGGCGCGGCTGGCGCGGACGGCCCGGGAAGACCGCGTCCAGATTGCGCAGCCCGCCGCGCGGCGAGGTGTGCTTGATGCCGTCGTCCTCGGGGCGGACGGGACGGCCCGCGTACTCCTCGGTGTCGCCGCGGGCGATGATCCAGTTCTCCCGCAGCGGCGCGAGCCCCCGGCGGACGTCGGTGTCGACGAGTTGATCGGTGTACGGGCCGGACGTGTCGTACAGCGTGACCGACTGCCCGTTGGTGAGATGCACCTGACGGACCGGCACCCGCAGGTCGGGGCGTGAGCCCTCGACGTACGCCTTGTGCCAGCCGATGGACTTCCCGGCCTCCGAGGACATGTCGTCCTGGACGGAGGCAGGCGTGCGTGCGTCCTTGTTGGTCATGAGACCTACTCCCTACGCCGGCATTACCCGGTAACAGGTTCGGCGGTCGACGCAGCGGCTTCCGTCGCCCGAGGTCTCCCGGGGAACATCGCATGTTCCACGTGAAACATCGCTTCTACGGAGGTCAGCGCCCTCTCAGCCCGGTGCTCCGAGCTCCCGCGTGTGCAAAGGTGTCTCCACGCTAGCGTCATCCGTGACGCGATGAACAGTGGGCCCTCCCTGGTTCTTGCGATGATCTGGCGATGACCCGGATGGACCAGCACCCGTACCAGCCGCCCGGCCCGCGCCGGCACGACGGCTCGGCACCCCCGAGCCAGGGCCACCGTCACGACCATGGGCAAGCCCAGGACCAAGCCCCGGACCGGAGCCCGGCCTCACCTCAGGCCCCGGATCACGACCGCGGGCACAGCCACGGCGCGGGCCACGGACACGGCTCCGGCCATGGGCACGGACACAGCCATGGCCATGGCCCCGCCGCGCCCGTCTCCCGGCATCTGCGCAAGGTGATCGCGGCGATCCTCGTCCCGTTCACCGCGGCGGTCGTGGCCGGTCTGGTGGTGCTCTGGCCCGGTGGCGCCCCCTCGCACAAGCACAGCGGTGTCGGCTTCGACCGGCAGACCCAACAGGCCACGGTGACCCGGGTGGACGAGGTGAGCTGCGCCTCGGTGAGCGCCGGGGGCGGGGCACCGAGCGGTGATGCCTCCGGCGGCGCCTCGACGGGCCGGCAGTCCGGCGGCACCTGCAAGAAGGCCACCGTCCGGGTCGACTCCGGCAAGGACAAGGGCCGTACGTTCACCGAGATCGTGCAGCCCGACCAGCCCCGGCAGCTGCACCAGGGCGAGCAGGTCATCGCCGCCTACGAACCGACCGCCCCGAAGGACCTCCAGTACTCGGTCGCCGATGTGAACCGCAAGTTCCCGATGGGGCTGCTCGCGGGCATCTTCGCGCTCGCCGTCGTGGTGGTGGGCCGGCTGCGCGGGGTCATGGCCCTCGTGGCGCTGGCGGTGAGCTTCCTGGTGCTGAACCAGTTCATCCTGCCCGCGATCCTCCAGGGCTCCAATCCCCTGCTGGTGGCGGTGATCGGGGCGAGCGCCATCATGCTGATCGCCCTGTACATGTGCCACGGACTGTCGGCCCGTACATCGGTGGCGGTGCTCGGCACGCTGATCTCGCTGTCCCTGATCGGTCTGCTCGGCTCCGTGTTCATCGGCTGGGCGGCCCTCACCGGCAACACCGACGACAGCACCGGTCTGATCCACGGGCTGTATCCGAAGATCGACATGAGCGGTCTGCTGCTGGCCGGCGTCATCATCGGCTCGCTCGGCGTCCTGGACGACGTGACGGTCACCCAGACCTCCGCCGTGTGGGAGCTGCACGAGGCCAACCCCACGATGGGCCCGCGCGGGCTGTACCGGGCGGCCATCCGGATCGGCCGCGACCACATCGCGTCCGTCGTCAACACCCTGGTGCTCGCCTACGCCGGTGCCGCGCTGCCGTTGCTGCTGCTGTTCTCCATCGCGCAGAGCAGTGTGGGGGCGGTGGCCAACAGCGAGCTGGTGGCCGAGGAGATCGTGCGCACCCTGGTGGGCTCCATCGGGCTGGTCGCCTCGGTGCCGGTCACCACCGCGCTCGCCGCCCTGGTGGTGGCGGCCGACCGGAGCGCCCCGGGCACGGAGAGCGCCACCGGCACCCAGCCCCTGCCGGCCCGTGGTGGCCGGGGGCGGCGCCGGAAGCGATGAGGCGGGGCGGGCCGTCCGGCAGGGGACCGGACACCGCCCGCCACCCCGCGCGGAACCCGGGTGGGACCCGCGAGGAAGCCCGTACGAGGCTCTGTAAGGGGCCTTCTGAAGAAGCGTTACTGCACGGCCCCGTGGCACCTGGCGGAGCGTCCCTGCCCCGTCCCTCGGCGTCTCAGCCCGCGCTCTGCTCCTCGGCGAGAATCCGGTCCAGCGCCTCGTCCAGATGCGCGTCGAAGTCGGCGAGCGCTCCCTCCTGGCCGAGCGGCACCAGTTTGTCCGTGCGATCGAGGAAGGCCACGAGCGGCGCCGCCGACGAGCGGAACAGGGCCTGATCGCCGCCGACCTGAAGCCTGATCAGCACCTCGCCCAGCACATCGGCCTCGACGGGGGAGATCCGCACATCCCCTTCCCCGCACGGCCCCCCGACGCCGTCGATCAGCAGTTCCCGACCGAAGACCCAGGTCACCGGGGCATCGCCGGGCAGATGGAAGGTGAGCCGCACGGCGTAGGGATCGCCGGTCTCGTAGCGCAACTCCACCGGAATGCGGAAGGAGAGCTCCTCCGAGACGAGAAAGCTCATCATGACCTCTGCCTGTACGGACTCGCGCATCGCCTACCCCGTCATATGACATCGACTGGCCGGGTTTGATCCCTCTGACCGTGGTAAATCTTGCTGAAAGTACACAGTGGATCACAAGGAGTAAGTTTTCAGATACTGATAGAGAGGGTCAGCGATCCCAGATGCCGCCCGATCTCCGTCTGGAGCCGCTGCGCCGCGGGCAGCAGCCGGTCGGCCTGATGGGCCGGGAGGGAGAGGGCCATGGTGGCCGCGGTGCTGCCGACCGTGATGGGGACCGCGGCGCAGACCGTGCCGAGCGCGTACTCCTGGCGCTCCGTCACCGGTTCCATGCGCCGCATCCGGGCCAGCCGCCTCAGCAGGGCGTCGCTGTCCCGCACGGTGTAGGGCGTGAGGGCCTGCACCGGATAGCGGGCGAGGTACTCGCGCCGGGCGCCCTCGTCCAGCTGGGAGAGCAGGCACTGCCCGATGGCGTGCGCGTGCCCGGTCTCGCGGAAGTCGGCCCACTCCTCGGCCGCGGGGGACTCACGGGAGTCGGCGACGCAGAGAACCTCGATCTCGCCGTCCCGGTACATCGCGTAGTACATCGGGGCGCCGATGGAATCGCGCCAGTGCGCGAGCGTGTCCGCGACCCTGCCGCGACGTTTCTCCCGCGCCCCGCTGCTGCTCAGCCGCTCGGCCGCGTCGCCGAGGAAGAAGAGCCCCTTGTCCCGGCGCAGATAGCCCTCGTGCACCAGGGTGCGCAGCAGGTGGTAGGTGGTGGGCAGGGCCAGGCCGGTCGCGCGGGCGAGCTGCTTGGCGGGGGCGCCGTACGGATGGGCCGCGACGGTCTCCAGCAGCCGCATGGCGCGCTGCACGGATCCGATGAGGGTCGCGGGGGCCGGCTGCGGCGGAACGGCCATCCCGGTCGGCCGCCGGGCCGGTGGGGTGCGGGGGCGTGGCTGGGCGGGGAGTGCGGGGGTTTTCGCCGGTGCGGTGTCGACCGTGGCCAAGGGTTACTCCGGGAACGCGAGGGGGCAGCCCGTGCGCAGGTGGGGAGCACGGATGGGTTTCTGCGCCACCCACGGGGCCGCACCCCGTGGGGAGTTCCGGACTCTAACCGGCCGCCACCGCGTGCGGCCGGGCTCACGGGGAAACTTCCCTCCCCCGAGGGAACCGGCACCCCCTTACCGGTCACCGGTTCCCGAGTGACTCACCAGTCGCCGTGCGAGGAGGAGTTGGACATGAACTTGCGCACGATGTAGATCAGCCCGCCGACCAGGGCGACGAAGACCAGCGCCTTGAACAGCAGCCCGATCACGAAACCGACGACGCTCGCTATCAGGCCGCCGAACACGACCAGGGCGATGACCGGCACCGCGACCCACTTCACCCACCACGGCAGTCCCGCGAAGATCCCTCGCATGGCCCTCGTCCTTCTCGTCTCGTGCGTACGTGTACGTCGCGTACGGTCCCGATGTCCTGCACTCGATGCTAGAGCCGAGGGAGGGTCCAGCGGGGGCCCTGCAGCCCTTGTCCTTCCCTGAGCCGTCCCCTAGGGAACCCGGAGACCCGACCCTCATGCCTCGGGTGGAGAGAAGACGACGAGCACCCTCAGATCCTCGCTGATGTGGTGGAACTTGTGGGCGACACCGGCGGGCACGTACACCACGCTGCCCCGCGCCACCTCGGTCGTCTCCAGGCCGACGGTGATCGAGGCCCGGCCGCTGACGACGAAGTACACCTCGTCCTGCTTGTGCGGCTGCTGCGGGTCGTGCGCGCCCGAGTCGAGGGCGTACAGGCCGACCGACATGTTCCGCTCCCGCAGGAACTGAAGATAGGCACCCTCGTTGGCGGCGCGCTCCGCCTCCAGGTCGTCCAGCCGGAATACCTTCATCCGCTTCGTCGCCCTCGCCTCACTGCTCGCTTCCGACCGGGTCTGCCACGATCGGAGTCATGAAGAACTTCGTAGTCAAGACGATCGTGAACGCGGGCGCCCTCGCGGTGGCCGTATGGCTCCTCGACAAGATCACCCTGACCGGTACCAGCACGGCCAAGAAGGCCGGCACGCTGATCGTCGTTGCGCTGATCTTCGGCCTGGTGAACTCCCTGGTCAAGCCGATCCTGAAGGTGCTCACCTTCCCGCTGTTCATCCTGACCCTGGGTCTGATCACCCTGATCGTCAACGCGCTGATGCTGCTGCTGACGTCCTGGGTGTGCGGCAAGCTCCAGTTGAGCTTCCATGTGGAGGGGTTCTGGACGGCCGTGCTCGGCGGTCTGATCATCTCGGTCGTCTCCTGGGCCCTGCACATGATCCTGCCGGACGAGGACTGAGCGCCCCATGACCTACCGCGTCTGCTTCGTGTGCACCGGCAACATCTGCCGTTCCCCGATGGCCGAGTACGTCTTTCGCGCGCGGGTGAGGGAGGCCGGGCTCGCGGACCGGGTGGAGATCGACAGCGCGGGCACCGGCGGCTGGCACGAGGGCGAGGCCGCCGACCCGCGCACCGTCACCGTCCTGCGGGACGGCGGCTATGACTGCGACCACATCGCACGCCGGTTCCGGCCGTCCTGGTTCGCCCGCCGCGACCTCGTGATCGCCCTCGACGCGGGCCATCTGAGGGACCTGCGCCGCCTTGCGCCCACCGAGGACGACGCGCGCAAGGTCCGCCTGCTGCGCGCGTACGCCCGCCGCTCGCCGGGCGTCCTCGCGCCGGACGACCCCCTGGGCGACGATCTCGACGTGCCGGACCCGTACTACGGGGGCCCGGACGGTTTCGAGGAATGCCTTGAGATGGTGGAGAAGGCGAGCATCGGGCTGCTCGCCGCCGTACGGGAACACCTGGAGGGACGGGCCGCATGAGCGACGCAACCGTGGACGAGGGGCCCGTGGGCGAGGGACCCGTGGGCGACGGCACGCGTGCGGTCCGGGCCGGGCTGCCCGAGCCGGTCAAGCACGAGCCGACGCTGCCGGGCCCCGTCTTCGCCGCGCACTTCCATCTGCCGGGCGAGGTGACCGGACCGTACTCCTACGGCCGTGACGACAACCCGACCTGGACGCTGCTGGAGAACGCCATCGGCGAGCTGGAGGCTCCCGGGCGGCCGGACGTCGAGACGCTGGTGTTCGCCTCCGGTATGGCCGCGATCTCCGCCGTGCTGTTCTCCCAGCTGCGCGCCGGGGACGCGGTGGTGCTGCCGTCCGACGGCTATCAGGCGCTGCCGCTGGTCCGCGCCCAGCTGGAGGCGTACGGCGTCGAGGTGCGCACCGCGCCCACCGGCGGGGACGCCCAGCTGGCGGCCCTGGAAGGGGCCCGGCTGCTGTGGATCGAGTCCCCGTCCAACCCGGGGCTCGATGTGTGCGACATCCGCCGTCTGGCGGTCGCGGCACACGCCCAGGGCACCCTGGTGGCCGTCGACAACACCCTCGCCACCCCGCTCGGCCAGCGCCCGCTGGCCCTGGGCGCCGATTTCACCGTGGCCAGCGGCACCAAGCAGCTCACCGGGCACGGCGATGTCCTGCTCGGGTACGTGGCCGGCCGCGATGCCGGGGCGATGGCGGCCGTACGCCGCTGGCGCAAGATCGTCGGGGCGATCCCGGGGCCGATGGAGGCATGGCTCGCGCATCGCTCCATCGCCACGATCCAGCTGCGCGTCGACCGGCAGAACGCGACCGCGCTCACCGTCGCCGAGGCCCTGCGGCAGCGTACGGAGGTCACCAGTCTGCGCTATCCGGGGCTGCCGGACGACCCCGCGCACAAGATCGCTTCGCGGCAGATGCGCCGCTACGGCTGCGTCGTGTCGTTCACGCTGCCCACGCGTGCGCGCGCCGAGCGTTTTCTCGCCGCCCTGCGGCTGGTGGAGGACGCGACGAGCTTCGGCGGGGTGCGCTCCACCGCCGAGCGCCGCGGCCGCTGGGGCGGGGACGCCGTCCCGGAGGGCTTCGTCCGGATGTCCGTCGGCGCCGAGGATCCCGAGGACCTGGTGGCGGACATCCTGCGCGCCCTGGACGAGTCGGCGGAGTAACCCCGCCGCTTCGGCCGGGGCGGCCCGTGAAGGCGTCGGCATGCCCGTATTCGTACGACGGTCCGAGCCTCCCCCCTCGTGGCTCGGACCGTCTCCGGTTCCGTTTGCGAAGAACCGTGCGACCCAGGCTAGTTGACTCTCTGGCAGTGTCCAATCACGCTAGCGACAGGGGCCTATCGACATATTTATAGTTGACGCCTGCCGGGGCCGGACAAGGGCGAGGGCAGGGGAGGGCACGCCATGGATCTGGCCTTGCTGCGCACCTTTGTCACCGTGCACCGGGCCGGCTCCTTCACCCGCGCCGCGGCCCTGCTCGGCCTCTCCCAGCCCGCCGTCACCTCGCAGATCCGCACCCTGGAACGCCAGTTGGGCAAGCCCCTCTTCCTGCGCCAGGCGCGCGGGGTCACCCCGACCACCATCGGCGACGAACTCGCCCACCAGGCCGCGCCCCATCTCGACGCGCTGATGGAGATAGCCGAGTACCGCCTGGACGACGGATACGCGCCGACGACCCTGCACCTGGCCGGGCCCCCGGAGTTCACCGCCGAACGCGCCCTGCCCGCCCTCGCGGAACTGACCGGGAAGGGCCACCGGGGCTTCGCGCTGCGCGCCTCCTTCGGGACCCCGGAGGAGGTTCTGGAGGGGCTCGCGGCCGGTCACCACGATCTGGCGATCAGCACCGTACGGCCGCGCGGCGCCCTGTTCACCGCGACGGCGCTCTGCGACGAGGAGCATGTACTGGTCGCCGCGCCCCGCTGGGCGCAGTGCCTCGATCCGGACGCGCTGCGACTGAAGGGGGCGCCCGCCCTCCAGGACCTGCCCGTGATCGACGTCCACGAGTCGCTGCCCCTCGTCTCCCGCTACTGGGCCTCTGTCTTCGACGCCCGCCCCGCCGCCCCCGGTACGGTCGTCGCCGCCGATCTGCGGGCCGTCCTCGCCTGTGCGAGCGCGGGCGCGGGACTGGCCGTACTGCCCCGCTATCTCTGCGCACCGGCCCTCGACCGGGGTGCGGTCGTGGCCCTGTACGACCCGGTGGTGCCGCCGCTGCGCACCTATTTCCTGGTGGTCCGCACGGGCACCCTCGCCCTGCCGACCGTGGCCCGCGCCCGTGAGGGGCTGCTCCGGGCGGCAGCGAGCTGGGGCTGACGCCCCCCGGCCACGCAGCGCGGTCAACCGGTTCCGCTTTGCGATGTTTCACGTGGAACCAGCCGGGCCACATTTCTCCCATGACCGTCCGACCCGTGGTCAAGCGCACCGCCCGTGCCGTTCTGCTGGACGGCGACGACCTCATCCTGATCAAGCGCACCAAGCCCGGCGTCGATCCCTACTGGGTGACCCCCGGCGGCGGGGTCGATCCCGAGGACTCGACCGTCGTCGACGCCCTGCACCGGGAGGTGTACGAGGAACTGGGCGCCAAGATCAGCGATGTGGTGCCGTGTTTCGTGGACACCGTGGAGCACATCGGTGAGGACGGCGGCGCGACCGGCGTGAAGGTGCAGCACTTCTTCGTCTGCCGACTGGCGTCCATGGACCCGTCCCTGCGCCATGGCCCGGAGGTGGAGGAGCCCGCCGGCGAGTACGAGATCGTCCGCATCCCGTTCACCCGCGTCGGCATCGCGTCCGTCCATCTCGTCCCGCTGTCGCTGCGGCACTATCTGGACGGCAACATCGAGGGCGTACGCGCCATGCACGCCCCCGACCTGGGGTAGCGGGCGCGTCCTGCCGGGTGACCGAAGGAGCGATGTTTCACGTGAAACGGGTGGACGCCGGGGGTCTGCTTCGGACAGCCTGACGTGCGTGCCAACTCCTTCCCTCGACGCACTGCCCATCCGTCGTCTGACGCTGCGCGATCTCACCGCCTGCGCCGACCTGTCCGAGGACCGGGGGTGGCCACGCGAGGAACACAAGTGGGGCTTCCTCCTCACCGCCGGGCGCGGCTACGGCATCGACGATCCTCAGGGTGGTCTCGTCGCCGCGTGCGTCATCACCGAGTACGGCTCCTGGGGGCAACCGGAACTCGGCGCCGTCGGCATGGTGCTGGTCGCCGAACGCCACGCCCGCCGAGGTGTCGGGCGCCGCTTGATGCGACATGTGGTGTCCGCCATGGACGGCACCCCGCTGACCCTGTACGCCACGGAGAACGGCCGTCCTCTGTACGAGGAGCTGGGCTTCAAGGTGACAGGGCGGGCGGAGATGCTCAGAGGCCGCTTCGCACCCGGCGGCCCGGACCTCGGGGTCAGGACGCGGGCCGCCGCCGCGGAGGACCTTCCCCGGATCCTGCGCGTGGACGAGGAGGTGTTCGGCGCCGACCGGACCCCGCTCATCGCACGGCTCCCGGCCTTCGCGGACCAGCTGCGGGTGGCCGAGGAGGACGGCCGGATCATCGGCTACGCGGCCGCGTGGCCCAACATGGACACCCATGTCGTCGGCCCGCTGATCGCCCGGGACACGGAGACCGCCCAGGCCCTGATTGCCTCACTGGCGGCCGGCACGGACCGCCCGCTGCGCACCGACATCGACGTACGCCACGAGGAGTTGCTGGCCTGGACCAAGGCCCGGGGGCTGGCCTCGGTGACGCACAACGCGGTGATGACGTACGGCATCGCCGAGCCCCCGGGCGACTGGACGCGCCGGTTCGCCCCGCTGACGGTGGCCGCCGGCTGAGACGTCGTACGACGCCCGCAGGCCCCGTCGCTCGAAGCGGCGGGGCCTGCGGGCGTTGCGGACCGGGGCGATCAGGCGAGGGCCTGTACGGCAGCGGTGGCGAAGCCGTGGTCCTGCTCCGGGGCGCCGCCGCCGACACCGACCGCGCCGATCAGCCGGCCGTCGCGGTGGACGGGGACACCACCCGCGATGAACAGCAGCGGCCGGTCGAGGGCGGTGGGCAGCGTGTGGAAGAGGCCGCCCGGCTGGACGGCGTCGACCAGGTCGGCGGTGGGGGCGTTCAGCTGGAGCGCGGTGTAGGCCTTGCGGGTGCTGGTCTCGCCGGAGATCAGCACCGCCCGGTCGTCACGGCGGAAGGCGAGCGGATGGCCCCCGGCGTCCAGGACGGTGACGCTGACGGTGAGTCCCGCCTCCTCGGCCACCCTGCGGGCCGTGGCGACGAGCAGTTCGGCGTCCTCGGTGGTGAGCGGGGCGACGGCGGTGGTGCTCATGGAAGGTTCTCCCTCAGGTGTTTCGGTGGGGGTGTCCGTGGGCCGCGGATGGCTGCGGACCGGGGTGGCTCAGTGGTGGACGGCGGCGGGCCGGTCGGCGGGCGCGGTGGCGGCCACGGTGGCGCCGTGCGGGGTCTCGCGGCGCTCCAGGGCGGCCGAGAGGACGGCGAGGACCAGGGCGGCCGCGGCGAGCGCGGCACCGACCCAGTTGGGGGCCGTGTAGCCGAGGCCGGCCGAGATCACCAGTCCGCCGAGCCAGGCGGAGAGCGCGTTGCCCAGGTTGAAGGCGCCGATGTTCACGGCCGAGGCGAGTGTCGGCGCGCCATGGGCGTGGTCGAGGACGCGCTTCTGCAGCGGCGGGACGGTGGCGAAGCCGAGGGCACCGATCAGGGCGATGGTGACGGCCGCCGCGATCTTGTTGTGCGCGGTCACTGTGAACAGGGCGAGGACGACGGCCAGGGCGCCGAGCGCGATGTAGAGCATCGGCATCAGGGCGCGGTCGGCGAACCTGCCGCCGACGAGGTTGCCGCCGACCATGCCGAGGCCGAACAGGACCAGCAGCCAGGTGACCGAGCCGTCGGCGAAACCGGCGACGTGGGTCATCATCGGCGCGATGTAGGTGACGGCCGCGAAGACGCCGCCGAAACCGAGGACGGTCATCGCCATGGCCAGCAGGACCTGGGCGTTCTTGAAGGCGGCCAGCTCGTGGCGCAGGTGCACGCCCTCGGGCCGGGGCAGCTCGGGCACCAGCTTGGCGATGCCGACGAGACCGATGACACCGAGTCCGGCGACGACCGCGAAGGTGACACGCCAGCCGACGTGCTGGCCGATCAGCGTGCCCAGGGGGACACCGACGACATTGGCGACCGTCAGACCGGTGAACATCATGGCGATGGCACCGGCCTTCTTCTGGGGCGCGACCAGCTCGGCCGCGACGACCGAACCGATGCCGAAGAAGGCGCCGTGGGCGAGCGAGGCGATCACTCGTCCGATCACCATGACGGCGAAGGCGGGGGCGAGGGCGGACAGCAGGTTCCCGGCGATGAAGAGACCCATCAGCAGCATCAGCATCCGCTTGCGCGGGATCCTGGTGCCGAGCACGGTCATCAGCGGGGCACCGATGACCACGCCGAGGGCGTAGCCGGTCACGAGCAGGCCGGCCGTGGGGATGGAGACGCCGAAGTCGCCCGCGACCTCGGGCAGCAAGCCCATGACCACGAACTCGGTGGTGCCGATTCCGAAGGCCCCGATCGCGAGGGCCAGAAGCGCGAGAGGCATGTGGGGGTACACCTTCCCAGAAGATTGCATGAGCGCTTTGCGTGTTTCGACAATAGTTGCAGACGCGGCTTAAATGCAAGAGCTGTCTATTGCGGGCAGTGGTCTACCCTGGGGGCAACCACTCCGAGACGGAGGAGAACGCCCATGACAGCGACGGACCCCGCGCTCACCGCCCTCGCCCAGGGCTGGTGCGCCCTCTCTGCGCTGCACGGCAGGATCGAGGCGCACATCGAGCGCGCCCTCCAGGCCGGGCACGACCTCAGCGTGCGCGAGTACTCGCTGCTCGACGTGCTGAGCCGGCAGCACGACGGCGAGGGCGGGCATCTGCAGATGAAGCAGGTCGCCGAGGCGGTCGTACTCAGCCAGAGCGCCACCACACGCCTGGTGACCCGTCTGGAGGACCGCGGTCTGCTGGAGCGTTATCTGTGCCCCACCGACCGGCGCGGCATCTACACCAACGTCACCGAGGCGGGCCTGCAACTTCTCGAAGAGGCGCGCCCCACCAATGACGGCGCCCTGCGCGAGGCCCTGGACGGGGCTTCCAAGAACCCCGAACTCGCGCCGCTGGTACGGGTGGTGGAGTCGCTGAACGTCCCCGCATAGGGTGCGGGCATGGGAGATCTTGAGATACGTGCCGCGGCCGAGGACGACCTTGTGGCGATCGTCGCGATGCTCGCCGACGATCCACTGGGTGCGCAGCGGGAGTCTCCCGACGATCTGACCCCGTACCGGGCGGCGCTGCGGCGGCTGGTGGCGGACCCGAACCAGCACCTCGTCGTCGCCGTGCGCGACCATCGGGTGGTCGGCACCCTCCAGCTCACGATCATCCCCGGGCTGTCCCACCGGGGCGCGACCCGTGCACTGATCGAGGCCGTTCGCATCCACGCGGACGAGCGGGGCAGCGGGCTGGGCACCGAGCTGATCCAGTGGGCCGTCGACACGGCCCGACGGCTCGACTGCGTGATGGTGCAGCTGACGTCCGACAAGAAGCGCCCGGACGCCCACCGCTTCTACGAGCGGCTCGGATTCACCGCGTCGCACGAAGGCTTCAAGCTGCGCCTCTGACCTTCTTCGCTCCGGCGGAGGGGAGCAGAGCACGACAAAGGGGTCGCACCGCATGTTTCACGTGAAACAGACGATGCGACCCCTCTTGTCTCCCGCCTACTTGATGCCGCGCCAACCCTGTGGGTCCACGCCGCCCGGCACCGGGGCCTCGGGATCGTACGGCTGCCGGGTGAACACGAACGAGCCGAGGTCGAGGTGGCTCAGGGACCCGTCCGGCCGCCGTACGGGCCGCAGCAGCTCCCCGGCGTAGTAGTCCTCCAGCCCCGTCCAGGTGCCGTCGCCGTTCGGCCGGAAGCGGGACCCGCGACCGCCGCCGGTCAGCGGGTCCAGCGAGATATGGCCGTCGGCCGTCACCCGCAAGCCGAAGGCACCGGTCCCCCAGTACCACTGCCCGGCCAGCTCCAGCACCGCCGGGTCGACCTCACGCAGCGGACGCCAGGGCTCGGGGATGCGGGGCTCCGCCTCGGCGACGATCCGTACGAGGTCGTCGCCCACCGCGCCCAGGGACGGCCCGCTGGTGCAGTTGGTGAGCACCACCGCGGCCACGTCGTCCTCCAGGCTGATGGTGAGGTTCGCCAGGAAGCCGGGCAGCGAGCCGGAGTGGCCGAACAGCAGGTGTCCGCCACGGGCGTGGAGCTGCATGCCGAGGCCGTAGGTGACCCCGTCCACCACATCGGGGGTCTCGGCCGGTGCCGCCGGGGTCCGCATCTCGCGCACCGACTCCGCGCCGAGCACCCGCTCGTCACCGCGGGCCAGGAAGACCGCGAACCTCGCCAGGTCCCCCGTGGTCGACCACAGCTGACCGGCGGACGCCATCCGGCCGAGGTCCTCCATCGGCTCAGGCAGCAGGGCGTCGGCCCATGGATGCACCGCCCAGCCGCCCGCGTACGGGGCTTCCGGCCGGGGAGTGGTGCGACGCAGGCCGAGCGGTTCGAGGATCTCCCGGCGCAGCACCTCCTCCCAGGGGGCACCACGCAGCTTTTCCACCAGCGCGCCGAGCAGCGTGTAGCCGGTGTTGGAGTAGTGGTGCAGGCGGCCCGCGGGGTGCAGCAGGGGCTGTTCACCGAGCACGTCGGAGAGTTCGGGCCGCAGGGAGCCGGGCGTCCGCTCCCACCAGGGTCCGGGTGACTCGGCCGCCACCCCGGAGGTGTGCGCGAGCAGTTCGGCGATCCTGGCCTGCCCGACGCCGGTGCCCGGCAGATGCTTGTCCAGCGGATCGGCGAGGTCGAGCACGCCCTCGTCGCGCAGCCGCATCACCAGTACGGCCGTGAAGGTCTTGGTGATCGAACCGATCCGGTACTGCACGTTCTCGTCCGGCGCGTGCCCGTCCACCGAGCTCCGCGCCCCGTGCCACACGGTCTGCCCGCCGCGCACCACGGCGGCGACCAACGACGGCGCCCGCCCCTCGCTCTGTGCCACGGCGATCCTGTGCAGCAGCGCGCGCTGGGTCCCCGGGAGCAGCGCATCCTGTGAAGTCGTCATTCCCCCAGTCCACCTGCTGGAACGCCGTGCGTCGAATCCATTTCCGACGCAGGGTCCGCGTCCGGGAGGGGCCCGGGAGCGGTTACCCGGTGTCGCATGCGCCGACAGGAAAGTCCCCGGAGAAGTGGGGTGTTGGTCGTCATGAGGCCCAAGGACTCCATCCCGGGGTCATGTGGCTTCCCGGTCGAACGCCTCACGGACCTGGCGCGCGATATCGGACGGATCGGTGGGGCGGGTCGTGTCCACCGTGATGACGGTGCCGTGGCCGAGTGGCCGGTCGTACTGGGCCAGGACCTCGGGCCGGAGTTCATGGACGACGTGCACCGCGTGGGCCTCGGGGGCGCGCTCGGCGTAGCGGCGGGCGGCCTCAGCCGGTGGGCACCGGCAATGGACCTCGACCACGGTCGCGCCCAAGGACTCCAGGTGGGGGCGGGTGTCGGGGTGGCGCGGCAGGAAGTTGGCCTCCAGGACGGCCTCCGGGCAGCGCGCGGCCAGGGCCCAGATCAACCGCATGGCCGCGGCGCCCAGTCGGCGCGAGGACGCCAGATCCACCGGCGTGTCCAGCGCGTCGTGCAGGGTCTCCTTGATGTGGTCCTTGGACAGCAACGGGAAACGGAGTTCTGCCGACAGCGGTAGCGCCAGGGTGGTCTTGCCGGCTCCGGGCGCCCCGGTGACGAGCACGATGCGACGGGTCACCCGACCGATGATGCGGGCTTCGCCGCCACCTCACCGCGAAACGCGGGCTTCGATGCCGTCGAGCAGGAATTCGAGGCCCATCCGGAAGGTGTGGTCGGCGTCCCGGTGGGCGGCGTCGCGCACCACCGCGGCCAGCGCGGGGAATCGGCCGGTGGCGAAGGTCCGCTGCAGATAGGGCCCGAGTGCGGCCTGCCAGCGCTTCTCGTCCAGCCCACTGGCCCGCTCGGCACGCCGTTCCGCGATCTCCCGGCGCACCGCGCCGATCACATACGCGTTGACCGCCGCGACCATCGGCATGACGTCGTCCAGGGCGACGCCGTCCAGTCGGGCCACCACGGTCTCGCCGTTGGCCAGTGCGTGCGGCCCGAGCTGCGGTCGGCCACCGAGCAGATCGGCGAGCCATTCGTGCTCGTGGGCGGCCCGCCGGGTGGCTTCGGCAAGCGAGCGCAGCACCTCCCGCCAGCCGTCTCCGGCGGGCCGGATCTCGGCGTAGGCCGCGTCGACCATCAGGTCGAGCAGCTCCTCCTTGCTCGCGATGTAGCCGTACAGCCGCATCGGCCCGACGCCCAGCGCGGTGGCGACCTTGCGCAGCGACACGGCCTCCAGGCCGTCCGCGTCGGCCAGCCGGATCGCCGTTCGCACGATGCGTTCTCGGTTCAGCGGGGCCGGAACCGGCCGATCCGGCGGCTCCGGCCTCTCCCACACCAACATGCCGCCAACGATACATCGCATTGATCGATACAGTGTATCGACACGTACGGCGTATCGAAGAAGCACCGAAGAAGAGAAGCAAGAGAGGCAACCATGACCATCGCCATCGTCGGAGCCGGCCTCGGCGGCCTGGCTCTCGCTCGTGTGCTGCACGTCCACGGCATGGATTCCGTCGTGTACGAACGTGCGTCGTCGCGCGGCGCGCGCGGTCAGGGCGGCATGCTCGACATCCACTCCGGCCAGCGGGCGCTGCGCGAGGCCGGTCTACTCGACCGGTTCCACGCGATCGCCCGTGGCGCGGGCCAGGACATGCGTCTCCTCGAACCGGACGGCACCCTCCTGCTCCAGGAGGACACCCCGGACGACGCCCCGCTCGACCGGCCCGAGGTCGACCGCGCCGACCTGCGCGACCTGCTGCTGGACTCCCTCCCCGAAGACACGGTGCGCTGGGGGCACGCGTGCACGTCCGCCGGCCACGGCCGACTGCACTTCGCCGACGGCGGCGGCGCGTCGTACGACCTGCTGGTCGGCGCGGACGGCGCGAACTCCCGGGTCCGCGCGCTGCTCACCGCCGCCCGCCCCGCGCATATCGGCCAGAACGTCGTAGAGATCGGCATCCCCGATATCGACCGTACGCACCCCGGCCTCGCGGCGATGGTCGGGCGCGGCAACTACTGGGTGCTCGGCGACGGGACGTCCCTGGCGGCGCAGCGCAACGGCGACGGCCGCGTGCGCATCGGCATCAGCTTCTACAACACCACCGAGGACTGGTTCGCCACCAGCGGGATCCCGTTCGACGACCCGGCCGCCGCCCGGGCGCGGCTGATCGATCTGCTCTCCGGCTGGCACCCCCGGTTCACCGCGCTGATCGCGGCCTGCGACGACACGATCGTGCCGCGCTCGATCACCGCCCTCCCGGTCGGCCTGACCTGGCCGTCGACGCCGGGCGTCACCCTGCTCGGCGATGCCGCGCACCTGATGCCGCCGGTGGGCCAGGGCGCCAACATGGCGTTGCTCGACGGCGCCCTGCTCGGACTCGCGCTGGCCGCGCGCCCGGACGACTTCCCCGCCGCCGTCGCGGAATACGAGCACGAGATGTTCGAACGCACCGGCGCCGCCGCCCGGATGTCCGCGAAGATGAAGGACCTGCTGATGTCCCCGGGCGCCGCCCGGAAGATGCTCGCGTTCTTCCAGCCCGACGGCGCCTGAAACCCGGCGGGTTCCCTCGCGTCGATCAGGTCTGCGCCATGTCCACGAAGCGCGAGTAGTGGCCCTGGAAGGCGACCGTGATGGTGGCCGTGGGGCCGTTACGGTGCTTGGCGACGATCAGGTCGGCCTCGCCGGCCCGGGGGGACTCCTTCTCGTAGGCGTCCTCGCGGTGCAGCAGGATGACCATGTCGGCGTCCTGCTCGATCGAGCCGGACTCACGCAGGTCAGAGACCATCGGCTTCTTGTCGGTGCGCTGTTCGGGGCCACGGTTCAGCTGAGACAGCGCGATGACCGGGATCTCCAGCTCCTTGGCGAGGAGCTTGAGGTTACGGGACATGTCCGAGACCTCCTGCTGGCGGCTCTCGGCGCGCTTGGAGCCGCCGGACTGCATCAGCTGGAGGTAGTCGATGACGACGAGTTTCAGGTCGTTGCGCTGCTTGAGACGGCGGCACTTGGCCCGGATCTCCATCATCGACAGGTTCGGGGAGTCGTCGATGTAGAGCGGGGCGGCCGAGACGTCCGGCATCCGGCGGGCGAGCCGGGTCCAGTCCTCGTCGGTCATCGTGCCGGAGCGCATGTGGTGCAGGGCGACGCGGGCCTCGGCGGACAGCAGACGCATCGCGATCTCATTGCGGCCCATTTCGAGCGAGAAGATGACGCTCGGCAGGTTGTTCTTGATCGACGCGGCCCGCGCGAAGTCCAGCGCCAGCGTCGACTTACCCATGGCGGGACGGGCCGCGATGACGATCATCTGACCGGGGTGCAGTCCGTTGGTGAGCGAGTCGAAGTCCGTGAACCCGGTGGGCACACCGGTCATCTCGCCGCTGCGCGAGCCGATCGCCTCGATCTCGTCGAGCGCGCCCTCCATGATGTCGCCCAGGGGCAGATAGTCCTCGCTGGTGCGCTGCTCGGTGACGGCGTAGATCTCGGCCTGGGCGCTGTTGACGATCTCGTCCACGTCGCCGTCGGCCGCGTATCCCATCTGCGTGATCCGGGTGCCGGCCTCGACGAGGCGGCGCAGTACGGCGCGCTCGTGGACGATCTCCGCGTAGTACTCGGCGTTGGCCGCCGTCGGCACGGTCTGGACGAGGCTGTGCAGATACGCGGCGCCGCCGACCTTGTTGATCTCACCGCGCTTGGTGAGTTCCGCGGCGATGGTGATCGGGTCGGCCGGCTCACCCTTGGCGTAGATGTCAAGGATCGCCTGGTAGATCGTCTCGTGCGCGGGCTTGTAGAAGTCGTGGCCCTTGAGGATCTCCACGACGTCGGCGATGGCGTCCTTGGACAGCAGCATGCCGCCGAGCACCGACTGCTCGGCGTCCAGGTCCTGGGGGGGCACCCGCTCGAAGGAGGAACCGCCACCGTCCCAGCCGGTGTTGTCCCGGCCCCGGTCGTGCTGCTCGTCACGCCCCCGGCCGCCCTCGGGTCGCCGACGGGAGGCCGGCAGACGATCACTGGGCCCGCTGTCGGCCCACGGATCGTCCAAGGGCTCGGAAATGCTCACCGAGCCACCTCCTCCCGTCACACGGCGGACCTCGCCGTGTCCTCTTTTGTACGGCACGACACTGACAAATCGAGAGGCCCAACTCCGCTCAGGGCGCGTCGGTTTTGTGCCGTTTCCCGAGCCTCGGAGGCATCGCCTGCCGGGGCCCGGAGAAGGAGCGGGCGCCGGACAACGGTAGGCCCGTCGGCACCGTCAGCCAATCTGGTTATCCACAGGCCATGTGGACGACGGCCCCGATGCTGTGGAGAACTCCCCGAAACCTGTGCACGAGCCGGTGGACAGCCCTGTGAACAAGCCCTCGATCCTCTCCAGTTCACGCCCCTGACCTGCGGCTTCGACATCCACCGGCTGTGCAGAAGAAAAACTTTCCCGGTCGGACCAAGATCGGTTCGAACGGTGCGCGAGCGGAGGGCGTCCAGGATCACAAGTAAGGGTCACAATGCAATTGCATCTCTTACCTGTGGACGATTACATTAGCGCGCATGACCCAGGCTCCCGAGATCCCCGAGGCCACCCGCCGACGGCACGACCGAGAGATCGTCGCGCTGGCCGTCCCGGCCTTCGGCGCGCTCGTCGCCGAGCCGCTCTTCGTCATGGCGGACAGTGCCATTGTCGGCCACCTCGGCACCGCCCAGCTCGCCGGTCTCGGCGTCGCCTCCGCCCTTCTGACCACCGCCGTGAGCGTGTTCGTCTTCCTCGCCTACGCCACCACGGCCGCCGTGGCCCGCCGGGTGGGCGCGGGTGATCGTCCGGGCGCCATCCGCCAGGGCATGGACGGCATCTGGCTGGCGCTGCTGCTCGGGATCGCGGTCATCGCCGTCGTCCTCCCCCTGGCACCCGGCATCGTGGACCTCTTCGGCGCCTCCGCCACGGCGGCGCCCTACGCCACCACCTATCTCCGCGTTTCCTCCCTGGGCATCCCGGCCATGCTCATGGTGCTCGCCGCCACCGGAGTGCTCCGCGGTCTCCAGGACACCAGGACGCCGCTCTATGTCGCCGTCGGCGGATTCATCGCCAACGCCGTCCTCAATGTGGGCCTGGTCTACGGCGCCGGGCTGGGCATCGCCGGCTCGGCCTGGGGCACGGTCATCGCGCAGTGCGCCATGGCGACCGTCTATCTGACCGTGGTCGTACGCGGCGCCCGTCGGCACGGAGCGTCCCTGCGCCCGGACGCGGCCGGGATCCGGGCCTCGGCACAGGCCGGTGTCCCGTTGCTGGTCCGCACCCTGTCGCTGCGCGCGATCCTCATGATCGCCACCGCCGTCGCGGCCCGCCTCGGTGACGCCGACATCGCCGCCCACCAGATCATCCTGTCCCTGTGGAGCCTACAGGCCTTCGCGCTCGACGCCATCGCGATCGCGGGACAGGCCATCATCGGCCGGTACCTCGGAGCGGCCGACACCGAGGGCGCCCGCGCGGCCTGCCGACGGATGGTCCAGTGGGGCATCGCCACCGGTGTCGTACTCGGACTGCTGGTCGTCGCGGCCCGCCCGCTCTTCCTGCCGCTGTTCACCAGCGACCCGGTGGTCAAGGACGCCGCACTGCCCGCGCTGCTGATGGTGGCGTTGTCACAGCCCATCTGCGGGATCGTCTTCGTCCTGGACGGCGTCCTGATGGGTGCGGGCGACGGACCGTACCTGGCCGGGGCGATGCTGGTGACCCTGGCGGTGTTCATCCCGGCGGCCCTGCTCGTCCCGGCGTTCGGCGGCGGTCTGACCGCGCTCTGGGCCGCGATGACGCTGATGATGACCGTCCGCATGGCCACCCTGTGGTGGCGCAGCCGCTCGGGCCGCTGGCTGGTGACGGGCGCGACCCGCTGACCGTTTCACGTGAAACATCCGCCGAGGCGGCCACTCCCCCGGGACGGGTCGGCGACAGGCATCTCGGCAACGGAAGAGGGGCCGTACCCGCGATGGGTACGGCCCCTCCTCTCAGCTGCTCAGACCGAGCGCTGGGTCACGCGGAGACGACCTCAATGGCGACCTTGGCGGCCACCTCGGGGTGCAGACGCACGGACGTCTCGTGGGAGCCCAGGGTCTTGATCGGGGCGCCCAGCTCGATGCGGCGCTTGTCGACCTCGGGGCCACCGGAAGCCTTGATCGCGGACGCGACGTCGGCCGGGGTGACGGAACCGAAGAGACGACCGGCGTCGCCGGAGCGAACGGCCAGACGGACCTTCACGCCCTCGAGCTGGGCCTTGACCTGGTTGGCCTGCTCGATGGTCTGGATCTCGTGGATCTTGCGCGCACGACGGATCTGCGCGACGTCCTTCTCGCCACCCTTGGTCCAGCGGATAGCGAACTTCCGCGGGATCAGGTAGTTGCGAGCGTAGCCGTCCTTGACGTCGACAACGTCGCCAGCGGCACCGAGGCCGGAGACCTCGTGGGTGAGGATGATCTTCATGAGTCGGTCACCCTTCCCTTATCGCGCGGTGGACGTGTAGGGCAGCAGCGCCATCTCACGGCTGTTCTTCACGGCCGTGGCGACGTCACGCTGGTGCTGCGTGCAGTTGCCGGTCACGCGGCGGGCACGGATCTTGCCGCGGTCGGAAATGAACTTCCGCAGCATGTTCGTGTCCTTGTAGTCCACGTACGTGACCTTGTCCTTGCAGAAAGCGCAGACCTTCTTCTTAGGCTTGCGCACAGGCGGCTTCGCCATGGTGTTTCTCCTGTGTGATCAAGAAGTGTGGGATACGAGCCCTAGAAAGGAGGCTCGTCCGAGTAGCCGCCGCCCTGCTGACCGCCGCCGGAGCCACCGCCCCAGCCGCCGCCACCCTGGTTGCCACCGGCGGGAGCGCCGGTCGCCCACGGGTCGTCGGCCGGAGCGCCGCCACCCTGCTGGCCGCCGCCGGAGCCACCGCCCCAGCCGCCGCCGGCCTGGCCGCCGCCCTGCTGACCGCCGCCGTAACCGCCCTGGCCACCGCGACCGCCACCACCGGAGGTCTTGGTGACCTTGGCCGTGGCGTTGCGCAGGCTGGGGCCGACCTCGTCGACGTCCAGCTCGTAGACCGTGCGCTTGACGCCCTCACGGTCCTCGTAGGACCGCTGCTTCAGCCGGCCCTGCACGAGCACGCGCATGCCTCGCTGGAGCGACTCGGCGACGTTCTCCGCCGCCTGGCGCCAGACCGAGCAGGTCAGGAACAGGCTCTCGCCGTCCTTCCACTCATTGGTCTGACGGTCGAAGGTGCGGGGGGTGGACGCGATACGGAACTTCGCGACCGCCGCACCGGACGGGGTGAAGCGCAGCTCGGGGTCGTCGACAAGATTGCCGATGACCGTGATGACGGTCTCGCCTGCCATGGGGGAACCTCTCGGCGGGTTTGCTGCTGGCTGCTTGCTGCTACTCGAATCCCGGGATCAACTGAGCCGAGGCTCAGTGCATCTCGGGACGGAGGACCTTGGTCCGGAGGACCGACTCGTTCAGGTTCATCTGGCGGTCGAGCTCCTTGACGACCGCAGGCTCGGCCTGCAGGTCGATGACCGAGTAGATGCCCTCGGGCTTCTTCTTGATCTCGTAGGCGAGACGACGACGGCCCCAGGTGTCGACCTTCTCCACCTTGCCGCCGCCATCACGGACGACGGACATGAAGTTCTCGATCAGCGGGGAGACAGCACGCTCCTCGAGATCGGGGTCGAGGATGACCATCACCTCGTAGTGACGCATGTGGAACCCACCTCCTTTGGACTCAGCGGCCACGGTCGTTCCGTGGCAGGAGGGTCTTATGCGTTGGCAACGGTATCGGCCGGCACTGACAATCAGGGGTTTCCACTGACGATCAGGGCTCCGCGAGGATTCCCCGCCGCGGATCCGGGCAGACACCGGTGCAGACGGTACAGACTACCCGCACACCCGCTTCCGGTTGAAATCCGGCCGTGAGGGCCGACAATCTGTACACGTCGGGTGTGTACGGCGCTACCATGCGCCGCCTTCCGCAGGAGGTGCCCCATGGCACAGGCTTTGCAGCCCAACACCGCCGGATCCCTCTTCGCCAGCGACGGCAAGTCCCATCCGCTCCCGGACATCCTGATGGCCGTGACGCTGGTCCTGGGCCTGCTGTCCTTCATCACCTCGTTCTTCCCCGGCCTGCACCTGCTCACGTCCTGGGCCGGTCTGGTCGGCATCCTCACCGGCGCGTACGGGCAGTGGGTCTCGGTGACCACCCGCGAGCGCTTCGGGCTGATCCTCGGCCTCGGCGCCTCCGGGATCGGCCTGCTGATCGGCATGTCGCACGGCGGGCTGTTCGGCGGCCTGTTCTGAGGCAGTCCCTCCCGAGGCGGCCCCCGCGAAGACGATCTCCGCGGGGGCGGTCGCGCGCGGGCGGGTCCTTCTGAGCCGTCCGCCCCATCGGGGTGCTCACCGGGCGCAGTAGGCTTCGGCGCGAGAGCCGGAGCCCCTGAACCCATGGGGACACACCAGCCCGAGGAGCGCCCCGACATGAGCCTGACCCTGAGGACCATCAGCCGAGAGCAGCATCTGGCATTCATCCAGAGCCTGCCGTCGGCGAGCCACATGCAGGTCCCGGCCTGGGCCGACGTGAAGGCGGAGTGGCGCTCGGAGAGCCTCGGCTGGTTCGACGAGCGCAGCAGTCAGCTGGTCGGCGTGGGCCTGGTCCTCTACCGGCAGCTGCCCAAGATCAAGCGTTACCTCGCCTATCTGCCCGAGGGCCCGGTCATCAACTGGTACGCGCCGAACCTGGACGACTGGATCCAGCCGATGCTCGCGCACCTGAAGCAGCAGGGCGCCTTCTCCGTGAAGATGGGCCCGCCGGTGATCATCCGGCGCTGGAACGCCGAGACGATCAAGAAGGGCATCCAGGACCAGGACGTCAAGCGCCTGCGCGACCTGGAGGCCGACTACATCGAGCCGCGTGCCTTCGAGGTCGCCGACAAGCTGCGCCGCATGGGCTGGCAGCAGGGCGAGGACGGCGGCGCGGGCTTCGGCGACGTCCAGCCGCGCTACGTCTACCAGGTGCCGCTGGCGAACCGTTCCCTGGAAGAGGTCCACAAGAACTTCAACCAGCTGTGGCGCCGCAACATCAAGAAGGCCGAGAAGGCCGGTGTCGAGGTCGTCCAGGGCGGCTACCAGGACCTCGCCGAGTGGCAGCGGCTGTACGAGATCACGGCCGTGCGCGACCACTTCCGGCCGCGCCCGCTGTCGTACTTCCAGCGCATGTGGACGGCCCTCAACACCGAGGACCCCAACCGCATGCGGCTGTACTTCGCCCGGCACAACGGCGTGAACCTGTCCGCGGCCACCATGCTGATCGTCGGCGGGCACGTCTGGTACTCCTACGGCGCCTCCGACAACATCGGCCGCGAGGTCCGGCCCTCGAACGCGATGCAGTGGCGCATGCTGCGCGACGCCTACGCGCTCGGGGCGACCGTCTACGACCTGCGCGGCATCTCCGACTCGCTGGACGAGTCGGACCACCTGTTCGGCCTGATCCAGTTCAAGGTCGGCACGGGCGGACAGGCCGCCGAGTACCTCGGCGAATGGGACTTCCCGCTGAACAAGCTGCTCCACAAGGCGCTCGACATCTACATGTCGCGCCGCTGAGCAGCCGGCGTTTGATTCCATAGGGTTCACAGCACTCTCACCCCCGATACACCTCAGCCACGAGAAAGGGTCCGGGTCCGGCCATGGCGCTCACGCTCTACGTCGACACCGCGCGCTGGCGGGCGCACCACAAGCACGTGCAGGAGCAGTTCCCGGGGCTGGTCCCGGTCTGCAAGGGCAACGGCTACGGCTTTGGACACGAACGGCTGTCGGAGGAGGCCACCCGGCTCGGCTCGGACCTGCTCGCCGTCGGCACCACGTACGAGGCCGCGCGCATCAAGGACTACTTCGGCGGCGACCTGCTGGTGCTGACGCCCTACCGGCGCGGCGAGGAGCCGGTGCCGCTGCCCGACCGGGTGGTCCGCTCGGTCTCCTCGATCGACGGCGTGTACGGCCTGGTGGGCGCGCGTGTCGTCATCGAGGTGATGTCCTCGATGAAGCGGCACGGCATCAGTGAGCAGGACCTGCCGCAGCTGCACCAGGCCATAGAGAACGTCCGCCTGGAGGGCTTCGCCATCCATCTGCCGCTGGACCGCACCGACGGCTCGGACGCCGTCGAGGAGGTCATCGGCTGGATGGACCGGCTGCGCGCGGCCCGGCTGCCGCTGCACACGATGTTCGTCAGCCACCTCAAGGCCGACGAACTGGTCCGGCTCCAGCAGCAGTTCCCGCAGACCCGGTTCCGTGCCCGCATCGGCACCCGGCTGTGGCTGGGGGACCACGAGGCGACCCAGTACCGCGGTGCCGTCCTGGACGTCACCCGGGTGACCAAGGGCGACCGGTTCGGCTACCGGCAGCAGAAGGCGGCCTCCGACGGCTTCCTGGTGGTCGTGGCGGGCGGTACGTCGCACGGGGTGGGTCTGGAGGCGCCGAAGGCCCTGCACGGCGTCATGCCCCGCGCCAAGGGCGTCGCCCGCGCCGGTCTCGCCACGGTCAACCGGAACCTCTCCCCGTTCGTCTGGGACGGCAAGCAGCGCTGGTTCGCCGAACCGCCGCACATGCAGGTGTCGATCCTGTTCGTGCCCTCGGACGCCGCGGAGCCCAAGGTCGGCGACGAGCTGGTGGCCCATCTGCGGCACACCACCACGCAGTTCGACCGCATCGTGGACTGCTGAGACCGGCCGAGCCCGCCGGTACCGGACAACGGGAAGGCCGTACACGGAACTCCGTGTACGGCCTTCTTCGTGTCCTCGTCCTTCCCTCAGGCCGAAGCGGCGCGGGCCGTCCGGCCGGGCCGTTCGCTCACAGCGAACGGCCCGGGGGAGGCGCCGCTTCCGGCCTGCCCCACTCCACCTGCGGCGCCTCGTACGGGGCCGCGTGCCGGGGCGGGCGGCCCACCGCGGCGAACGCGAAGACGTCCTCCGCCCCGTCGAGCACCCCGCCCGAGGGATCGTCGTCCCCGGACCGGCGCACCACGTCCCGCTCCGGCAGCAGGATGTCGCGCACGACGACGGCGCACAGGTACAGCGTGCCCAGCAGGTGCAGGGCGATCGCCCACTGGTAGCCGTGCGTCGGCAGGCCCTTGTGGGCGTCTCCGCTGGTCGTGTAGGCGAGGTACATCCAGATGCCGAGGAAGTACGCCACCTCGCACGCCTGCCAGATCAGGAAGTCCCGCCACTTGGGCCGGGCGAGGGCCGCCAGCGGCACCAGCCAGAGCACGTACTGCGGCGAGTAGACCTTGTTGGTGAGGATGAAGACCGCCACGATCAGGAAGGCCAGCTGGGCGAAGCGCGGCCGGCGCGGGGCGGTGAACGTGAGCACGGCGATGCCGATGGAGCACAGCACCATCAGCACCGTGGCGGCGGTGTTCACGAAGTCGGTGCTGGGCGGGTGGTTCGAGTTCTGGGACCAGATCAGCCAGAACGAGCCGAAGTCGACGCCCCGGTCATGGCTGAACGAGTAGAACTTCGACCAGCCCGGGAAGGCGAACAGCATCACCGGCAGGTTCACCACCAGCCAGGCGACCGCCGTTCCCGCCACCGCCTGCCCGAACTCCCGCCATCTGCCCGCCCGCCAGCACAGCACGAGCAGGGGGCCGAGCAGGAGTACGGGGTAGAGCTTGGCGGCCGTGGCGAGCCCCAGGAGGATGCCGAAGGCGACCGGGCGGCTGCGGGCCCACATCAGCATCGCGGCGGCCGTCAGCGCCACCGCCAGCAGATCCCAGTTGATGGTGGCGGTCAGCGCCGCCGCGGGCGCCAGGGCGACCAGCAGGCCGTCCCAGGGGCGCCGGCGGTGGGTGCGGGCCACACAGACGGCGAGTACGGCCGTGCAGACCATCAGCATCGCGGCGTTGACGAACCAGTACCACTGCTCCTGGTGCTGGATGCCGCCGCTGTGCGGGGTCAGCCAGGAGGCCGCCTGCATGAACACTCCGGTCAGCACCGGGTACTCGAGATAGCCCATCCCGCCGGACAGATCGTCCGGGAGCCTGTCGAAGTAGGGCACGAGGTGATCGGCGAATCCGCGGCCCTGGTAGAGGTGCGGGATGTCCGAGTAGCAGGCCTTCGTGTACTGGGAGCTGGCGCCGAAGAACCAGGCGCCGTGGTAGCACGGCGCCTTCTGGACCAGGCCCAGGGCGAACATGCCGATCGCCACGAGCGCGACGATCCGCACGGGCGTCCACCAGGAGGTTCCGAGCAGGGCGTACCGCCCGATGGGGCCGCCGACCAGCTCACTGCCGGCCGCCGCGACCTCGTCCTCCCTGGTCGGGCGCACCGGCTCCGGTGGGGCGGACCGCTCCGGCTCGGGCTCGTACACGCCCGGGGGTGTCATCTCTGCACTGGGCATGAGCCACATCCTGCCGTACCTCCCCATGAAAACGCGGAGGGCCACCGCACCTGGTGGGTGCGGCGGCCCATGTTTCACGTGAAACAGGCATGGCGGTCGATATCACCGCCAACCGGTCGGATCGAGCGGGCTAGCCGGCCGGTCCCCAGATGGTTCCGCCGTTGCCGTTGCCGTTGCCATTGCCGTTGCCCCGGGTGCCGCCGTCGGCGCCGGGATCGGTGGCCGTGGTCGAGGGCGTCGGCCCACCGTCCATGCCCCCGGTGCCGTTCCCGCCGGGACCGTTGCCGTTGTCACCGCCGTTGCCGTTGCCGCCATCGGTGCAGCCGAAGAAACCGCAGGTCTGGCTGTTCGTCGGGCTCGGGGAGACGCTGTCGCTCGGCGACGGGCTCGTGGACGGACTCGTGGACGGGCTCGGCGGGGTCGACGGGGACGGCGGCGGGGTCGGCTCGGGGTTCAGCGCGACGCCGATGGGCTCGGGAGCCGGGAAGGACAGCGCCGGCTGACCCTGAAGTGCCTGGGTCATGTAGTCGTGGAAGATCTCCGACGGGAACGAGGCGCCGTGGATCTGCTTCTGGCCGCCCGTTCCGTACATCTTCAGGAACGAGCGCTGCTTGTTATTCGCGTTGTCGTCCAGGCGGAACATGCTGATCGCGGTGGACAGCTGCGGAGTGTAGCCGACGAACCAGGCCGACTTGTTGCCGTCGGTGGTACCGGTCTTGCCGGCCACCTCGCGCCCGGGCAGCCGGGCATTGGTACCCGTGCCCTTGTCGACCACGGTCCGCAGGACGTCGGTGACGTTGTCCGCCACGTTCGTCGAGTAGGCCTCCTTCGACTTCACCTCGTGCTCGTAGACGACCCCGTCCTTGCTCTCGACCTTCTCGACCGAGTACGGATCGTTCTGCTGACCGCTGTTGGCGAAGGTGCCGTAGGCCCCGGCCATGCGGATGGCGCTCGGGTCGGAGGTGCCGATCGAGAAGGACGGGTAGTTGGAGCTGGCCAGGCTGCCCTTCAGCAGACCGGCGTCCAGCGCGGACTGCTCGACCTTGTCCAGACCCACGTCCATGCCGAGCTGCACATAGGCGGAGTTGACCGAGAACTGCATCGCCTCACGGAGGTCGATCTTGTAGTCCGGCGCGTCTCCGGTGGACTCATCGCCGTCGTTGGTCTGGAGCCACTCCTTGCCGTCCTTGTCCGTCCAGACGCTGTGGTCGTATTTCTCGATCTTGAGCTTGTCCTTGCCGCTGTACAGGCTCTTGGGAGAGGCGATCGTGCGCTGGTCCAGGCCCTGCTCCGGCGGGCCGTGCGGGTCGCGCACGCCCCACTTCATCGCGGCCGCCAGTACGAAGGGCTTGAACGTCGAGCCCACCTGGGCGCCGGTCGAGTCGGCGTTGTCGGTGAAGTGCTTGGTCGCGTCCTCACCGCCGTAGATGGCCTTGATGGCGCCTGTCTTCGGCTCGACCGAGGCCCCGCCGAACTGGACGTACTTGTCGTACTTCGGACGTTCCTTGGGCTTGATGTTCGCCTTCTGGACCTTCTTGACGGCGGCTTCCAGCGCGCTGACCTTCTTCTTGTCGAAGGTCGTGTGGATCCGGTAGCCGCCCTTCTGCAGCTCGTCCGCGGTGACATGGGTCTTGTCACTGTTGTTGATCAGGTAGGACTTGGCGAGGTCGACCAGGTAACCGATCTGGCCGCTGAGCCGGCTGTTCGACCGCGGGTTCTGCGAGTGGGGGAGCGTCGTGTACTTGGCACGCTCAGTGGCGCTCAGATGGCCGTACTTGACCATCTTGTCGAGGGTGTCCTGCATCTGCCCCAGAGCGCGCTTCTTGTTCGCCTCGGCCGTGGCGCCGGGATCGAGGGAGGTCGCGCCGGCCGGGTCGTAGTAGGTGGCACCCTTCAGCATCGCCGCGAGGAAGGCGCACTGGCCGGGGTTGAGATCCTTGGCGTCGATGTTGAAGTACGCGCGCGAGGCCGCCTGGATGCCGTAGGCACCGCGCCCGAAGTACGCCGAGTTCAGGTAACCGGCCATGATCTTCGGCTTGGGCACCTCGGTGCCCACCTTGATCGCGACGAAGATCTCCTTGAACTTACGGGAGAGGGTCTGCGACTGGTCGTCGAGCATGGCGTTCTTGACGTACTGCTGGGTGATCGTCGAACCACCCTGGGTCTGACCGCCCCGGGCCATGTTGAAGACCGCTCGTGCGATACCCGACGGGTCCACGCCGCTGTCGGTCTCGAAGGTCTTGTTCTCCTGGGAGATGACGGCGTACCGCATCTCCTTGGGGATGTCCTCGTAGTTGATGATCTGCCGGTTGGTCTCGCCACCGGTCGCGACCATCACCGATCCGTCGGACCAGTAGTAGACGTTGTTCTGCGCCTGCGCGGTCTTGGCCACGTCGGGGACGCCCACCATCGCGTACCCGATGCCGGCGACGGCCACCAGGCAGCCGACGAAGCCGATGAACATGCCCGACACGAGCTTCCAGGACGGCACCCACCGGTGCCACCCGTACTTGTCCGCGCGGGGATAGTCGATGATCCGCTTCTTGCCGGGCGGGCCCGGGCGCCCCCGGCCACGGCCGGGTCCGGACGGGCCACCGTGGCCGCCGCGGCGGCCACCTGCGGGCTCGGCTCTGCGGCGTCCACCACTGCTTCTCTGGGCCGCACGCCGGGCCTCGGCACGACCGCCCAGCGACCGCCCCTCGTCTCCCGGAGAGTCGGCAGGCGATCCGCTGGCGCCTCGCGGCGCCGCGCGGCGACCGGGGGACGAATCGGGCTGGCCGCGTCGGGCCGCGGCACGTCCGCCTCCCTGCGGCTGCGGCGGTTTGCGACGGTGCTCGCTCATCGAACGATTACTCCTCGGGCAGGCGCACCCTTGCGCGCCTGGACTGGCGGCTGGTTTCCGGTCCCCCCGACGTACGGATGTGGTCGGTCGCGCATTCACCCGTACTGCACCGGGGACGACGACGCCCCCCAGGCGTCGCATGGTTCCCGGTGGTCTGCATGCCGCACAGACTACGCACCGCCAAAACCTGCCGAGCCCCGAAGTTCACCCCAAACCAGGCAAGTTGCCTCCTACGAATCGGTTATGTGATCCCGTTCACCACCACCCCTCTTGTCGCATGCGTGACGTCGTTCTATCGTCGTGATGTATCGAGTCGATACATCAGCGCGAGATAAAGACGCTGAGAAGGCACTGGGAGACCTGCGGTGGGAGCCGCGGGCCGGGAGGAGGCGACGATGAGCCGGCGCTCCGGCATTCTCGAGTTCGCCGTGCTCGGCCTGCTGCGCGAGTCCCCTATGCACGGTTACGAGCTGCGTAAACGACTCAACACGTCCCTGGGTGTGTTCCGCGCTTTCAGCTACGGGACCCTGTATCCCTGCCTCAAGACGCTGGTCGCGAGCGGCTGGTTGACCGAGGAGCCGGGCAACACCCACGAGGACGCCCTCGCCGCTCCCCTCACCGGACGCCGCGCCAAGATCGTCTACCGGTTGACGGCGGAAGGTAAGGAGCACTTCGAGGAACTGCTCTCGCAGACCGGTCCCGACGCGTACGAGGACGAACACTTCGCCGCACGGTTCGCCTTCTTCGGGCAGACCTCGCGCGATGTGCGCATGCGCGTGCTGGAGGGCCGGCGCAGCCGGCTGGAGGAGCGTCTGGAGAAGATGCGCTCCTCCCTGACCCGGACGCGAGAGCGCCTGGACGACTACACACTCGAGCTCCAGCGCCACGGGATGGAATCCGTGGAGCGCGAAGTGCGCTGGCTGAACGAGCTCATCGAGAGCGAGCGAGCCGGACGGGACCTGAGAAGTTCCGCGTCCGGGGGGCCCGCTCAACAGGACAACACCACTGGATCGACGGGCGGCCTGCCCCGTCCCGGGAGCATCTCCCGGACGGATCCGCCCGGCGACACCGCCACGTGAGTCCCAGTCAGGGCCTCACTCGTACACACAGGGAGCAACCGGAATGGGTTCGGTTCGCGTAGCCGTCGTCGGCGTGGGCAACTGCGCCGCGTCGCTGGTGCAGGGAGTCGAGTACTACAAGGACGCCGACGCGGCGGCCAAGGTCCCCGGCCTGATGCATGTGCAGTTCGGTGACTACCACGTGCGCGACATCGAGTTCGTGGCCGCGTTCGACGTGGACGCCAAGAAGGTCGGCCTCGACCTCGCGGACGCGATCGGCGCCTCCGAGAACAACACCATCAAGATCTGCGACGTCCCGAACACCGGCGTCACCGTGCAGCGCGGCCACACCCTCGACGGCCTGGGCAAGTACTACCGCCTGACCATCGAGGAGTCGGAGGCCGAGCCGGTCGACGTCGTCCAGATCCTGAAGGACAAGCAGGTCGACGTCCTGGTCTGCTACCTGCCGGTCGGCTCCGAGGACGCGGCGAAGTTCTACGCCCAGTGCGCCATCGACGCCAAGGTCGCCTTCGTCAACGCCCTCCCGGTCTTCATCGCCGGTACCAAGGAGTGGGCGGACAAGTTCACCGAGGCCGGCGTGCCGATCGTCGGTGACGACATCAAGTCCCAGGTCGGCGCCACCATCACGCACCGCGTCATGGCGAAGCTGTTCGAGGACCGCGGTGTCATCCTGGACCGCACGATGCAGCTGAACGTCGGCGGCAACATGGACTTCAAGAACATGCTCGAGCGCGAGCGCCTGGAGTCCAAGAAGATCTCCAAGACGCAGGCCGTCACCTCCCAGATCCCCGACCGGGACCTCGGCGAGAAGAACGTCCACATCGGCCCGTCCGACTACGTGGCCTGGCTGGACGACCGCAAGTGGGCCTACGTCCGCCTCGAGGGCCGCGCCTTCGGTGACGTCCCGCTGAACCTGGAGTACAAGCTCGAGGTCTGGGACTCCCCGAACTCCGCCGGTGTCATCATCGACGCCGTGCGCGCCGCGAAGATCGCCAAGGACCGCGGCATCGGTGGCCCGATCCTCTCCGCGTCCTCGTACTTCATGAAGTCCCCGCCGGTGCAGTACTTCGACGACGAGGCCCGCGAGAACGTGGAGAAGTTCATCCGCGGCGACGTCGAGCGCTAAAGCTCGACACCGCCCCACGGGGAGCCGCTCGTACAAAAATCGCTCCTGCCAGGGCTGTGAAGGTCCCCGGGTCCTGACCCGGGGACCTTCCGCATATGTGAGGCTGTGCCCCATGCCCGTCGTCCGTGACCTGCGCGTCCTGTTGCGCCTGCGGTACTTCCGGCGCCTGCTGTACGTCCGTCTGCTGTCCCAGGGCGCCGACGGCGTCTACCAGGTCGCGCTCGCCGCCTATGTCGTCTTCTCGCCGGAGAAGCAGACCTCGGCCACCGCGATCGCCTCGGCGATGGCGGTACTGCTGCTCCCCTATTCACTCGTCGGCCCCTTCGCGGGCGTCCTGCTGGACCGCTGGCGGCGCCGACAGGTGTTCGTCTACGGCAATCTGCTGCGCGCCCTGCTGGCCGTCGGCACCGCCGCGCTGATGGCGGGCGACGTCCCGGCCTGGCTCTTCTACGTCTCCGCGCTGTGTGTCACGGCCGTCAACCGCTTCATCCTCGCCGGACTCTCCGCGGCCCTGCCCCGGGTGGTCGACTCCGAACGCCTGGTGATCGCCAACTCCCTGTCCCCGACGGCCGGCACGCTCGCCGCGACCGCCGGGGGCGGACTCGCCTTCGGGGTACGACTGCTGTCCTCGGGCTCCGATGCCGCGGTGGTGCTGCTGGGTGCCCTGCTCTATCTGTGCGCGGGCCTGGTCTCCCTGAGGATGGCGCCCGCCCTCCTCGGTCCCGACCGGCAGCAGCTGCAACCACATCTGCTGACCGCGCTCGCCGACACGGCCCGCGATCTGCTCGCCGCCATCCGGCATCTGGCCGCGCCCCGGCGCAGGGAGGCGGCCTGGGCGCTGGCCTCGATGACGCTGATGCGCTTCTGCTACGGCGCGCTGCTCGTCCTGCTGCTCATGCTGTGCCGCTACACCCTCGCGTCCGGCCCCGACGAGGGGCTGCGGCTGCTCGGTCTGGCGCTGGGCCTGTCCGGTGCCGGGTTCTTCGCGGCCGCCGCGGTGACTCCCTGGGCGGCGGGACGGCTGGGGCCACTGCGCTGGATCATGGTGTGCTCGGCGACGGCCGCGGTGCTGGAGCCCGCGCTCGGTCTGCCGTTCGCCACCGGACCGCTGCTCCTCGCCGCCTTCGTGCTGGGACTGATCACCCAGGGCGCCAAGATCGCGACCGACACCATCGTCCAGTCCTGTGTGGACGACGGCTTCCGCGGGCGGATCTTCTCCGTCTACGACGTCCTCTTCAATGTGGCCTTCGTCGGCGCGGCCGGAGTGGCGGCCCTGATGCTCCCACCGGACGGCAGATCTCCGCTGCTGGTCGTCCTTGTCGCCGTGATCTACGCATTCGTCGCCGCGTTGCTGGCGTACTTCGAACGGCTGCTGCGGGGAGCCGGGAAACGGAAAGAGGGTCGATGTTTCACGTGAAACATCGACCCTCGGTACGGCCGGCCCGGCGGATGTTTCACGTGAAACACCGGCCGGGCCGAGCCCTCACTCCTGTCCGGCCCACCACTCCTTGAGCGCGGCCACCGCGGTCTCGTGCTCCATCGGACCGTTCTCCAGCCGCAGCTCCAGCAGGTGCTTGTACGCCTTGCCGATCACCGGGCCGGGAGTGACGCCCAGGATCTCCATGATCTGGTTGCCGTCGAGGTCCGGGCGGATCGAGTCCAGCTCCTCCTGCTCCTGAAGCTGGGAGATGCGCTCCTCCAGGCCGTCATAGGCCCGGGACAGCGCGGCCGCCCTCCGCTTGTTGCGGGTGGTGCAGTCGGAGCGGGTCAGCTTGTGCAGACGGTCCAGCAGCGGCCCCGCGTCACGGACGTAGCGGCGGACCGCCGAGTCCGTCCACTCCCCGGTGCCGTAGCCGTGGAAGCGCAGATGAAGTTCGACCAGTCGTGAGACGTCCTTCACCAGCTCGTTGGAGTACTTCAGCGCGGTCATGCGCTTCTTGGTCATTTTGGCGCCGACCACCTCATGGTGGTGGAAGGAGACCCGGCCGTCCTTCTCGAAGCGGCGCGTACGCGGCTTGCCGATGTCATGCAGCAGCGCGGACAGCCGCAGCGCGAGGTCGGGGCCGTTCTCCTCCAGCGCGATCGCCTGCTCCAGCACGATCAGCGTGTGCTCGTAGACGTCCTTGTGCCGGTGGTGCTCGTCGCTCTCCAGGCGCAGCGCCGGCAGCTCGGGCAGTACATGGGCGGCGAGCCCGGTGTCGACGAGCAGGGTCAGGCCCTTGCGCGGGTGGTCGGAGAGGATCAGCTTGTTCAGCTCGTCCCGCACCCGCTCCGCCGAGACGATCTCGATGCGCCCGGCCATGTCCGTCATGGCGGCGACGACCTCGGGGGCCACCTCGAAGTCCAGCTGGGCGGCGAACCGGGCGGCCCGCATCATCCGCAGCGGATCGTCCGAGAAGGACTCCTCCGGGGTGCCGGGCGTCCGCAGCACGCGGGCGGCGAGGTCCACCAGACCGCCGTACGGATCGATGAACTCCTTCTCCGGCAGGGCCACGGCCATCGCGTTGACCGTGAAGTCCCGGCGGACCAGGTCCTGCTCGATGGAGTCGCCGTAGGAGACCTCGGGCTTGCGCGAGGTGCGGTCGTACGCCTCCGACCGGTACGTCGTGATCTCGATCTGGAAGGTCATGTCGGTGTCCCCGACCCGGGCACCCTTGTGCGCGCCGACGGTGCCGAAGGCGATCCCCACCTCCCAGACCGCGTCGGCCCAGGGCCGGACGATCTTCAGCACGTCCTCGGGACGGGCATCGGTGGTGAAGTCCAGATCATTGCCCAGCCGGCCGAGCAGTGCGTCGCGCACCGACCCACCGACCAGGGCGAGGGAGAACCCCGCCTCCTGGAATCGGCGGGCGAGATCGTCGGCGACCGGCGCCACCCGCAGCAGCTCGGTGACCGCGCGCTGCTGGGCCTGGCTCAGGGCGGAGGGAGTGTCTTCGTTGGGGTTCGGCACAACAGAAGAGGGTACGTGCCCCGGGCGCTCCGGGGCGCCCCCATTCGGCCCGGGACCCGGGCCGGAGCGGGCCGCGGACGGCTTCCGGCATACCCGTGCAAGCACAGCTCTTGCGGCGTACGGCCCCTCTCCCCTCGATACTGGATATAGAGGACGGGTCGTCTCCGCCCAGCGATCTTGTGACCTGGACCGCGGCACTTCCGCTCGGCGCACATCGTTACCATGCGAGGACGCACATTCCGACGACCACTGAGACGACGAGGGACGGGCGAGCGCGTGGCCGAGGCGGCTGACTTCCAGGGGACCAGTGCCTCACCCGCGCGCCGATGGCTGCGGCGCACCGGAGCCCTGCTCGCCGGGGCGCCCCTGCTGGCCGGGCTGCTCCAGCTGCCCGCCGCCGCGCCGGCCGCCGCCGCATCCGGGGACCCGGTGTCCGTCGCTCTGGACTCGATGAGCCCCAACGCCCCCACGGACGGCGACACCCTCACCGTCTCCGGCACGGTGACCAACAACGGCAAGCAGCCCGTCACCGGCGCCCATGTGGGCCTGCGGGTCGGCCCGATACTGAACACCCGCTCCGGGATCAGTGACGTGGCCCAGCATCCGGACGAGCTCCAGGGCGTCAGCGGCTCCGAGGTCGGCGACAAGTACGCGCAGAAGTTCGCCAGGCTGGCGCCGGGCGTCGCGGAGCACTTCAGCATCTCCGTGCCGGTGGACAAGCTCGACCTGGGCGCGAACGGTGTCTACGAGTTCGGGGTCGCCCTGTCCGGGCAGACCTCCGCGCAGCCCTGGCAGCAGGTGCTCGGCGTCCAGCGGACGTTCCTGCCATGGCAGGCGTCCGACGCGGACACCAAGACCAGGACGACGGTCCTGTGGCCGCTGCTGTCCACCGTCCATATGACGGCCAAGACGGGCGCCGGCGAGCTGCAGACGCCGGTGTTCCTCAACGACGACCTGGCCAAGGAGCTCGCGCCGGGCGGCCGGCTCGACCAGATGGTCAGCCTCGGCAAGGACCTGGACGTCACCTGGGTGATCGATCCGGACCTGCTGGCCTCCGTGGACGCCATGGCGTCGGGCAACTACCGGCTCCAGGGTGATGGCGACACCACCGTCGCGGGCCCCAAGGAGCACCAGGCGCTCGCCAAGCAGTGGCTGGCGAACCTCCAGAAGGCGGTCGTGGGCAAGGAGGTCGTGGCGCTGCCCTTCGCCGACCCCGACCTGGCCTCCCTCGCGCACCGCGGCACCAGCGTCACCGGCTCGCTCAGCCATCTCAAGGACGCCACCGACGTCGCCGCCACCACCGTGAAGACCGTGCTCCACGTCACACCGAGCACCGATTACGCGTGGCCGGTGAACGGCGCCGTGGACCCGTCGATCATGAGGGTCGCGACCTCCGCCGGTGCGGACCGGGTGATCGCCCGCAGCGACAGCCTCCAGGAGACGGCCGGGCTGTCGTACACGCCCTCCGCCGCCCGCCCGGTCGGCGGCGGCACCACGGCGGTCGTGGCCGACGCCAAGCTGTCCACGGCCTTCGAGGGCGATCTGACGAAGGCGGCCGACTCCACGCTCGCCGTGCAGGAGTTCCTGGCCCAGAGCCTTGAGATCAACGCGCAGACGGACCAGCAGCGCAGCATCGTCGTCGCCCCGCAGCGCCTGCCCACGGCGGCCCAGGCGCAGGCGATGGCCGCGGCCGTGCGGGCGCTCCAGGGGGGCACCTGGTCCCAGGCACAGGACCTGACGGCGGCGGCCAAGGCCAAGCCCGACCCGGACGCCACCACGCGCATCCCGTCGACCTCCGCCTACCCGACGTACCTGCGCCGGCAGGAACTGCCGGCCTCGGCCTTCCAGCAGATCGCCCGGACCCAGGACAAGCTCGACGACTTCCAGGTGATCCTCTCCGACCAGTCCCGTGTGGTCACCCCGTTCGGGCGGGCCATAAACCGCGGGATGTCCACGTCGTGGCGGGACCGGAGCGAGGACGGGGACGGCTTCCGCAGCGGCGTCGAGGGGTGGCTGGACGATCTGGCCGGGCAGGTCAAGCTGATCGACAAGTCCGAGACCAAGTTGTCCGGACGCAGCGCGACCATCCCGGTGACCGTCCAGAACAACCTCGTCCAGCCGGTCGGGCATCTGGTGCTGCGGCTCACCTCGACCCAGCCGACCCGACTGAAGATCGGCGGCAAGGCGTACTACGAGCAGTCCGTCGACATCGCCGGCGGCCACGCCCAGTCCGTGAAGTTCAGCACGTCGGCCAACGCCAACGGCCGGGCCACGGTGATCGCCCAGCTGTACACCGAGGACGGCCAGGAGTACGGCGCCCCCGTCACCTTCGACGTGAAGGTCACCGAGGTCACGCCCACGGTGATGCTCGTCATCGGCGGCGGTGTGCTGCTCCTCGTCCTCGCCGGCTTCCGGATGTACACCCAGCGCAAGCGCGCGGCCGCCCGCCAGGCAGGGGAGGGCGGCGCGGGCGCGGCGGGGGAGCATTCCGACGGGCCGGGGAACCCCGGAGCGCCCGGGGATCGTCTCCCGGAGGAGTCCGACTCCGCCGCAGGGGCAGACGACCCGGAGCAGCCGAGTGACCCTGCGCCGGACACCGCACCGGAAAGCACCGACCCGTCCGGGACGGGTGAGAGAGTGGACCGTTGAGCGATGTCGTGGCCGGTGGGCCCGGGACGATGAGGTGGGGTAAGTCATGAACGCGCCGTACGACGGTGACCGCGGCCAGGGCGCGGCCGGCTCGGGCTACCCCGAGACGCCGCCCGAGCCCGGCCAGGTGCCGCCGCAGCAAGCGGCGGACATGTACCTCCAGGACGCCTACGACCAGGATCCGTACCGGGCACACGATCTGACCGCCCAGGACCCGGTCGCCGAGGCCCTCTACGACCGTGCCGCGCACCCCCCGCCGCCTCCGGGCACCTGCGAGCAGCCGCTGTACGCGCAGCCCGCCCAGTCGCCGTACGCGCCCGACCCACAGGTGTGGGCGCAGACCCCGGCGCCCGAACCGGACAGCGCGGCGCCCTATCTGCCCTACGGCGACGATCCGCGCACCACCCAGTTCGTCGGCGTGGACGACCTGGTCTCGAACTCCGGCGAGGAGTACCACGAGCCGGACGCCTTCGCGCATCTCTTCAAGGACCAGCAGCAGAGCGGCGGCCACACCCCGATGGACCCCCCGGGCGTCCCGGGACCGGCCGCCGCGCCGGGCATGGGCGCCGCACCGGGCGGTCAGTACCCGCCGGTCTACGGTCGGCAGCCCCAGCAGAATCCGTACGCCGGGCAGGGATACCCGGCCGCGCCCGCCGCGCCCTACGCCTCCGCCCAGAACCCGATGCAGCACCCGGTGCCCGCCCCGGTCGGGGCTCCGGTCCCCGGCGTCCCGACCGGCTCAGGCCCGGCCGAGACGGTCATGGCGCCCGTGGCCTCCGTGGCGACCGCCGCGCCCGCCAAGAAGGGCGGCAAGGTCGGCGGGCTGATGAAGTCCAGCGCCGTCATGGCGGCCGGCACCCTGGTCTCCCGGCTCACCGGCTTCGTCCGCTCCGCGCTGATCGTCTCCGCGCTCGGCCTCGGCTTCCTCGGCGACTCCTTCCAGGTCGCCTACCAGCTGCCGACCATGATCTACATCCTCACCGTCGGCGGCGGCCTCAACTCGGTCTTCGTGCCGCAGCTGGTCCGCTCCATGAAGGAGGACGAGGACGGCGGCGAGGCCTTCGCCAACCGGCTGCTGACCCTCGTGATGGTGGCGCTGGCCGCGCTGACCGCTCTCGCGATGTTCGCGGCGCCGCTGCTGGTGCGCATGCTGTCCAACCCGGTCGCCAGCAACCCGGCGGCCAACGAGGTCGCGGTCACCTTCACCCGCTACTTCCTGCCCTCGATCTTCTTCATGGGCATCCATGTGGTGATGGGCCAGGTCCTCAACGCGCGCGGCAAGTTCGGCGCGATGATGTGGACCCCGGTCCTGAACAACATCGTCATCATCGTGTCGCTGGGCATGTTCATCTGGGTCTACGGCACCGCCGCCCACTCCCATATGACGGTCACGAACATCCCGCCGCAGGGCCAGCGTCTGCTCGGCGTCGGTGTGCTCCTCGGCCTGGTCGTGCAGGCGCTGGCGATGATCCCCTATCTGCGGGAGACCGGGTTCCGGATCCGGCCGCGGTTCGACTGGCGCGGCCACGGCCTCGGCAAGGCGGCGGCGCTCGCCAAGTGGACGGTCCTGTTCGTGCTCGCCAACCAGGCCGGCGCCATGATCGTCACCCAGCTGTCCACCGCGGCCGGCAAGGACTCCGGCGTCTCGGGCACCGGCTTCGCGGCCTACGCCAACGCCCAGCTGATCTGGGGCCTGCCGCAGGCCATCATCACGGTCTCCCTGATGGCCGCCCTGCTGCCGCGCATCTCCCGCTCGGCCTCCGAGGGCGACGGCGGCGCCGTACGCGACGACATCTCGCAGGGCCTGCGGACCACCGCGGTCGCCATCGTGCCGGTCGCCTTCGGCTTCGTGGCGCTGGGCATCCCGATGTGCACCCTGATCTTCGGCAGCTCGGGCGTCAGCTCGGCCACGAACATGGGCTACATGCTGATGGCCTTCGGCCTCGGCCTGATCCCGTTCTCGGTGCAGTACGTCGTCCTGCGCGCCTTCTACGCCTACGAGGACACCCGCACCCCCTTCTACAACACGGTCATCGTCGCCGCGGTCAACGCGGGCGCCTCGGCCCTGTGCTTCTTCCTGCTGCCGGCCCGCTGGGCGGTCTCCGGCATGGCGGCCGCCTACGGCATCGCCTACGCGATCGGTGTCATCGTCGCCTGGCGGCGGCTGCGCAAGCGCCTCGGCGGCGACCTGGACGGCGCCCGGGTGCTGCGGACGTACGCCCGGCTGTGCATCGCCTCGGTACCGGCGGCCCTGCTCAGCGGCGCGGCCTGCTACGGCATCGGGCACACTCTCGGCCAGGGCGCCATCGGCTCCTTCGCGGCACTGCTCGTCGGCGGAGCCGTACTGTTCGGTGTCTTCTTCGTCGCCGCCCGCCGGATGCGGATCGACGAACTCAACTCGCTCGTGGGAATGGTGCGCGGGCGTCTGGGCCGCTGAGGCGGGGGTAAGCGCACAACCATCGTCCGCCGCCGTGTGTCGTGCATAGCGGCGGACTGTGGGCACAATTGGTTTCGGCGTCGGACAGCGTGCAACGGATGGGGAGGCAGGGACGACGGTGGCGGAACGGAGCACGGCTGCCGTCGACGTGGCAGACAACAGCGGCGAGCAGCCGCTGACCGCGAAGGCGGACCAGTCCACGGCCGACGGGGTGGCCAAGAACCCGGAGCGGGACACGGACGGCAGCGAGGGGCAGGGGAACGCCGCGGAGGGTTCTCTCCAGCAGGCCTCGCCGCCCGAACTGCACAGCGGTCACAAACTCGCCAGACGCTACCGGCTGGAGGAGTGCGTCACCCGACTGGACGGATTCAGCAGCTGGCGTGCGGTCGACGAGAAACTGCGCCGCGCGGTCGGCGTCCATGTACTGCCGGCGGACCACGCACGGGGCCGCTCGGTCCTCGCCGCGGCCCGGTCCAGCGCGCTGCTCGGCGACCCGCGCTTCGTCCAGGTCCTCGACGCCGTCGAGGAGAACGACCTCGTCTACGTCGTCCACGAATGGCTGCCCGACGCCACCGAGCTGACCACCCTGCTCACGGCCGGTCCGCTGGAGCCGCACGACGCGTACCAGATGGTCAGTCAGGTGGCCTCGGCGATGGCCGCCGCGCACCGTGAGGGCCTCGCCCATCTGCGGCTGAACCCCAACGCGGTGCTGCGCACCTCGACCGGCCAGTGGCGTATCCGCGGCCTCGCGGTGAACGCCGCGCTGCGCGGCATCAGCTCCGACACCCCGCAGCGCACCGACACCGAGGCGATCGGCGCCCTGCTGTACGCGGCGCTGACCCAGCGCTGGCCCTACGAGGACGACGCGTACGGTCTGTCCGGCCTCCCCAAGGACGTCGGGCTCGTCGCACCGGACCAGGTGCGGGCCGGCATCCACCGCGGCCTGTCCGAGCTGGCCATGCGGGCACTCGCCAACGACGGGGCCACCGCGTCCCGGCACGAGGCGCCGTGCACCACGCCGGAGGAGCTGGTGAAGGCGATCGGCGAGATGCCCCGCATCCGCCCGCCGGAGCCGGCGTTCACCGCACCGCCCGAGTACCAGCGCACGACCTATCAGCAGGGCACCTACGGCCGTCCGGCGCCGCACCCCGGCGCCGCCCAGCCGATCGCGGCACCGCCGCCCCCGCTGCAGAGCCGCACCGGCAAGGCGCTGAAGTGGGCGGTCTCCGCCCTGCTCATCGCCGCTCTCGGCCTGGGCAGCTGGCAGTTGGCGGACGCCCTGATGGACCAGGGCGGCAAGTCGAACGACACCAACAAGAGCCGCACCACGGACGGCGGCGACAAGACCGCCAAGCAATCGGCGGCACCGATAAAGATCCAGGGCAGCCAGGAGTTCGTCGCAGAGGGCGATCCCCAGAGCGCCGCCAATGTCGCCAAGACGTACGACGGCAATCCGTCGACCTACTGGAAGACCAAGTCCTTCAACGACGGTCCGCCCATCGCGCCGCTGAAGCCGGGTGTCGGCATCGTCTACGACCTCGGCTCGGCCACCCAGCTCGACACGGCCACGCTCAGCCTGCGCTACGGCGGCGACCACACCACGGTCGAGCTGTACGCCGCGGACTCGCTGACCCCGCCGTCGCTGGACTCGATGACCCGGATCGGCACGGTCACCACCACCGGCACCACCGCTACCGTGAAGGTCTCCAAGCAGGTGAAGACGCGGTACGTCCTCGTCTGGCTGACCGCGCTGCCGAACTCCGGCTATGACTCCACGCTGTACTCCAGAGCGGGCTACAAGCAGGCCATCGGCGAAGTGCAGTTCACGGGCTGACGTCTCTACCCGGACCGGAGGGGCAGATGGCGGAGGACGCCGGATACGACGGGGTGAGCGACCAGGAGCTGCTCACCCGCCATGTGCAGGGCGAACCCGACGCCTTCGGAGAGATCGTACGGCGGCATCGGGACCGCCTCTGGGCGGTCGCGATGCGCACGCTGGGGGACCGCGAGGAAGCCGCCGACGCGGTACAGGACGCCCTGGTGTCGGCCTACCGGGCCGCGGGCACCTTCCGGGGCCAGTCGGCGGTGACGACCTGGCTGCACCGGATCACGGTGAACGCCTGTCTGGATCGCGCCCGCAAGGCGGCCACGCGCAAGACCGCCCCGGTGGACGACACCGAGCGGCTGGAGCAGCTGCTGGAGCCGCACGAGTCCGCGTCCGCCCCGGCCGAACGCAATGATCTGCACCGTCAGCTCATCGAGGCGATGGGCACCCTGGCACCGGAGCAGCGGGCCGCGCTGGTCCTCGTGGACATGCAGGGCTATCCGGTCGCCGAGGCGGCCCGGATCCTCGATGTGCCCACGGGGACGGTGAAGAGCCGGTGCGCCCGGGGCAGAGCCCGGCTGCTGCCGCTGCTCAGCCATCTACGCCCCGGACGCGGACGCGGCACGGAAGAAAACAGTTCTGGCCGGAACCGGGTGGAAGGGACATCCGTCCCATCGGCAACGGGGGCTTCCGACGAGAGCCTCCCGTATGCGGGACCGACCGATTCAGCCGTAGCGAAGGGCGGAGGTGGGCGAGCGTGACATCGACGACGGACACGGCCGGGCACCCGGACGTCACCGAGATCTCCGACCTCACCGAGGGGCTTCTCCCGCCCGAGCGCGGCACGGACGTACGACGCCATCTGGACGGCTGCGAGCTGTGCGCGGACGTCTACGCCTCCCTGGAGGAGATCCGGGGGCTGCTGGGATCCGCACAGGCGCCGGAGCCCATGCCGGTCGACGTGGCCCAGCGCATCGATGCCGCCCTGGCCGCCGAGGCACTGCTCAGCACTTCCGGGCCGGACTCCACGGGTCATGTTTCACGTGAAACATCGGCCCTCACCGAACACGCGGCACCGGCACCGGCACCGGCACCAACCGATCGCCCCGTCGGCCGCCCCGCCGATCACCCGGCCGATCGCCCAGTCGGCCGCCCACAGGCCGCGACCGGGCCGGGCCGGAAGAAGAACGGACCCGGCCGCCGCCGTAGGGCCGTGCTGCTGGGCGGTGTGCTGACCGCCGCCGTCCTGGGCGCCGGAGCGCTGGTGTTCCAGTCACTCGGCGGCACCTCCTCCACGACGGCCAAGGGCGAACCCAGCGTGTCTGCCGACGCGTTCTCAGGGAGCAGCGTCCAGAGCCAGGTGCGGGATCTGCTGGCCACGAAGAAGAGCCCCCAGCGGGAGGACGGCCAGCGGCCGCGCTCCGGGCAGAACACCCCGCAGACGGGCGAGAGCGCGAACACGCTTCTCCAGCCCCAGGTCGCCGTCCCCGAGTGTGTCCGGCGGGCGGTCCCCCGGGGCGAGCAGCCGCTGGCCGCGAAGACCGGCACCTATGCCGGGAAGAGCGCCTACCTCGTCGTCCTCCCCGACCCCCGGAACAGCGCGCGCGTCACGGCCTATGTGGTCGACGCCGCATGTGTCGGACAGCAGCCCGTCTCCACCGGCAAGGTTCTGCTGAAGCAGCCCGTCGCCCGTCCCTGAGCCCCGGGACCGGTCGGACGCCCCCTGCACGCGTGTGCCCGGACACAGCGGGAATGCGCGCCCCGTAGGATCCGTTGGGTGGGGTGAGAGTCCCGAAAGGGACTTTCACCGGTCGACTGACGCAGACCAGAGACGAGGAATCTAGCCGTGAGCGATGTCCGTAACGTGATCATCATCGGCTCCGGGCCCGCAGGCTATACGTCGGCGCTGTACACCGCGCGCGCATCGCTGAAGCCCCTGGTGTTCGAGGGTGCCGTCACCGCCGGTGGCGCGCTGATGAACACCACCGAGGTGGAGAACTTCCCGGGCTTCCGTGACGGCATCATGGGCCCCGACCTCATGGACAACATGCGGGCGCAGGCCGAGCGCTTCGGTGCCGAGCTGATCCCGGACGACATCGTCTCGGTCGACCTCACCGGGGAGATCAAGACCGTCACCGACACCGCGGGCACGGTGCACAAGGCCAAGGCCGTCATCGTCACCACCGGCTCCCAGCACCGCAAGCTCGGCCTCCCGAACGAGGACGCGCTGTCCGGCCGCGGTGTCTCCTGGTGTGCCACCTGTGACGGGTTCTTCTTCAAGGACCAGGACATCGCCGTGATCGGCGGCGGCGACACCGCGATGGAGGAGGCCACCTTCCTCTCGCGCTTCGCCAAGTCCGTGACGATCGTCCACCGCCGGGACACGCTGCGCGCCTCCAAGGCGATGCAGGAGCGCGCCTTCGGCGACCCGAAGATCAAGTTCGTGTGGGACAGCGAGGTCGCCGAGATCCAGGGCGAGCAGAAGCTCTCCGGCCTGAAGCTGCGCAACCTCAAGTCCGGCGAGCTGTCCGAGCTGCCCGTGACGGGTCTGTTCATCGCGATCGGCCACGACCCGCGCACCGAGCTGTTCAAGGGCCAGCTGGACCTCGACGAGGAGGGCTACCTGAAGGTCGCCTCCCCCTCCACCCGTACCAATGTGACCGGCGTCTTCGCCGCCGGTGACGTGGTCGACCACACCTACCGTCAGGCGATCACCGCGGCCGGCACCGGCTGCTCCGCCGCCCTGGACGCCGAGCGCTTCCTCGCCGCCCTCGCGGACGAGGACCAGGCCGAGCCCGAGAAGACCGCCGCGGTCTGACGCTCCTCTCAGCTTCCTCCCCCCTCCCGCCCCACGATCAAGTTAAGGAGCCCAGCGTGGCCGCCCTGAAGAACGTGACCGACGCCTCCTTCGACGAGGACGTCCTCAAGAACGACAAGCCCGTCCTGGTGGACTTCTGGGCCGCCTGGTGCGGTCCGTGCCGCCAGATCGCCCCCTCCCTGGAGGCGATCGCGGCCGAGCACGGCGACAAGATCGAGATCGTCAAGCTCAACATCGACGAGAACCCGGCCACGGCCGCCAAGTACGGCGTCATGTCCATCCCGACCCTGAACGTCTACCAGGGTGGCGAGGTCGCCAAGACCATCGTCGGCGCCAAGCCCAAGGCCGCGATCGTTCGCGACCTCGAGGACTTCATCGCCGAGTGATGTTTCACGTGAAACATGAAGGGGCTGACCTCCACGGGTCGGCCCCTTCGTTCATATCCGTCTACTGAAGCGCCCCTACAGCGGCCGCAGCGCCGGTTCCTTCTGCACCGCGCCCAGAAGCCGGTCGATCGCCATCTCGACGTCTTCCTTCCAGGAGAGCGTCGACCGCAGCTCCAGCCGCAGCCGGGGGTGCAGGGGATGCTGCCGTACCGTCTTGAACCCCACGGCCAGGAGATGGTCCGCCGGCAGCAGACAGGCGGGCTCCTTCCAGCGGGCGTCTCCGAATGCCTCCATGGCCTTGAAGCCCCGACGGAGGAGATCCTTGGCCACTGTCTGCACCAGCACCCGGCCAAGCCCCTGTCCTTGATAGCCGGGCTTGATGAAGGCCGTGATCAGCTGGACGGCATCCGGTGACACCGGGCTGGTGGGGAAGGCGGCCGAGCGCGGGACATAGGCGGGAGGGGCGTAGAGCACATAGCCCACCGGTGCGTCATCGACATAGACCACGCGGCCGCAGGAGCCCCAGTCCAGCAGGACGGCGGAGATCCAGGACTCCTTCTCCACGGCGGCGGTGCCGCCCTTGATCGCCGCCTCACCACTGACGGGATCCAGTTCCCAGAACACACATGAGCGGCAGCGTTGGGGAAGGTCCTGAAGGTTGTCCAGCGTGAGCGGCACCAGCCGACGCCCCATGAAGGCCCTTCCTCGCTTCCCTCACCGGCCGCCGCGGCGCGAGCGGCCGTTCGAGCACTGCGCTCCCTGAGCACTGGCATCGTATCCACCATGCGATTCGCTCGATACCGTCGCAAAGCAAAGAGCGGGCCGTGTTCCGGTACACACCGGACACGCCCGCTCTTCGCATGATCCCAGGGAATCGAAGCGTCCAGGAATCAGTCGTCCTGGTCCTCTTCGGCGCCCTCCTGAAGGTCGCTCGGCAGGACCCGGCCCTCACCCGGGGCGAGGGTGCCCAGGATCCGCTGAAGGTCATCCATGGAGGCGAACTCCACGGTGATCTTGCCCTTCTTCTGCCCGAGGTCGACCTTCACCCGGGTCTCGAAGCGGTCCGACAGCCGGGTCGCCAGCTCGTTCAGCGCCGGGGAGAGCCGGGAGCCGGCCCGCGGCCCCTTGGGACGCTGCGGCTTCTGCGGCCGGGAGCCCATGAGGGTCACGATCTCCTCGACGGCCCGCACCGACAGCCCCTCGGCCACGATGCGGTGGGCCAGCCGGTCCTGCTCCTCCGAGTCCGCCACGGACAGCAGCGCCCGCGCATGCCCGGCGGAGAGCACCCCGGCGGCGACCCTCTTCTGTACCGTCGGCGAGAGCTTCAGCAGCCGCAGGGTGTTGGAGACCTGCGGGCGGGAGCGCCCGATCCGATCGGCCAGCTGGTCATGCGTGCAGTTGAAGTCCTTCAGCAACTGGTCGTAGGCGGCGGCCTCTTCCAGCGGGTTCAGCTGCGCGCGGTGCAGGTTCTCCAGCAGCGCGTCCAGAAGGAGCTTCTCGTCGTCCGTGGCCCGGACGATCGCCGGGATGGCCTCCAGACCGGCCTCACGGCAGGCGCGCCAGCGGCGCTCGCCCATGATCAGCTCATAGCGACCGGGGCCCAGCTGCCGCACCACGACCGGCTGGAGCAGACCGACCTCCTGGATGGAGGTGATCAGCTCGTGCAGGGCGTCCTCGTCGAAGACCTCGCGCGGCTGGCGCGGGTTCGGCGTGATCGCGTCCAGCGGGATCTCGGCGAAGTGGGCGCCCAGCGGAGGCGCGGGCGTCTCCGCGACCGAGGCGGCCGATCGCTCCTCGGCTTCCTGGGAGGGCGAGGGCAGCGTGGCCACCTTCGCCGCGGCCACTCCGCGCTCCGCGGTCAGGACCGGAACGCCCGCAGGAGAGGCGGACGCACCGCCGCCCAACGCGGCCGGTACCGGGCTCTTCTCGACCGGGGCAGGAGGGATCAACGCGCCCAGTCCTCGGCCCAACCCCCTCCGTCGCTCACTCACTGGATCCCCTCCACCATGCTCGGGTCGCTCTGGGCGCCGATGTGGGCCTGGCTCGCGTCATAGCTGATGCCAACGCCCCTCAGCGCGATTTCTCGGGCCGCCTCAAGATACGAGAGGGCACCGCTCGATCCAGGATCGTAAGTCAGCACCGTCTGCCCGTAACTCGGCGCCTCGGAGATACGGACCGAGCGGGGAATGCTCGTCCGCAGCACCTCTTCGCCGAAGTGGCTGCGCACCTCTTCCGCGACCTGGGAGGCGAGACGCGTCCGGCCGTCGTACATGGTGAGCAGGATGGTCGATACATGCAGGGCGGGGTTGAGGTGCCCCCGCACCAGATCGACATTGCGCAGCAACTGGCCCAGGCCCTCCAGCGCGTAGTACTCGCACTGGATCGGGATGAGGACCTCTTGGCCCGCCACCAGCGCATTGACCGTCAACAGGCCGAGCGAGGGCGGGCAGTCGATGAGGATGTAGTCCAGCGGCTGCTCATACGCCTGGATCGCGCGGTCCAGGCGGCTTTCGCGGGCCACGAGGGACACCAGCTCGATCTCCGCACCGGCGAGATCGATGGTGGCCGGGGCGCAGAAGAGTCCTTCGACGTCCGGTACGGGCTGGACGACCTCGGCGAGCGGCTTGCTCTCCACCAACACGTCATAGATCGACGGAACTTCGGCGTGGTGGTCGATCCCGAGGGCCGTGGACGCGTTGCCCTGCGGGTCCAGGTCGATCACCAGCACACGGGCACCGTGCAGAGCCAGCGAGGCGGCAAGATTGACGGTCGTCGTCGTCTTGCCCACGCCACCCTTCTGGTTGGCGACCACCATGACGCGCGTCTGCTCCGGTCGCGGCAGACCTTCGCCGGCGCGACCGAGAGCCTCCACGGCCAGTTGGGCCGCACGACCGATGGGGGTGTCGTCCATCGGGGGCGGTGTTTCACGTGAAACATCCGCCCCCATCGACTCGGTTCGGGGACCGGGGACCGGATCGGTCATCGGTCCCGCGATGTTGGCGTCGGACCGCAAGGATTCACTCTCCTCGACTTCAGGCTCGCAATGAACAGAGCCTCCCATGCCTTCGGGGTCGTGAACCAGTGAGGCCGGGTCTTCTGTGGAGAAATCCACCTCTGTGGACAACTCCGTGCCCCTTGCGGGGGACGAGGCCGGCCTGGCTGAAGGGCCCGAGCCTCCTCCGAGAGAACCGAGGGGCTTCCGGTCGCGGGGTTCGGCCGCGCGGCCGCGACTGATGATGCCGTGCAACAGTGAGCGACGTTTCACGTGAAACAACGATGCACAGCACCGGCGACCGGGGCCTTGCGACACTCCGTCGTGCGTGGGCGGGCAGCTTGTGGGAGTACGGCCAGTCGGCTCAGCGACGCCGGCGGACGCGGCCCGTGCGCGCGGCCTTCGCCCGCTTGGCGGCGAAGCGCACACCGCCGGGGCTCTCCCCGACCTCGACCCGGACCACCGTGGACAGCGGGTCCACGATGCCCTCGCCCACATGGAGGATCGAGGTCTCCACCGCGCCGAGCTTGCTCAGCGCGGTGGCGGATGCCTTCAGCTCCTCCTCGGCGGTGTCGCCCTTGAGGGCCAGCATCTCGCCGTACGGGCGCAGCAGCGGGATCCCCCAGGCGGCCAGGCGGTCCAGCGGGGCCACGGCGCGGGCGGTCACGACATGGACCGGCGCCAGCTTGCCCAGGACCTCCTCGGCACGTCCTCGTACGACGGTGACATGGTCCAGGCCGAGCAGCTCGACGACCTCGGTGAGGAAGTTGGTGCGCCGCAGCAGCGGCTCCAGCAGGGTGATGTTGAGGTCCTCACGGACCAGGGCCAGCGGGATGCCCGGCAGCCCGGCGCCGGAGCCCACATCGCAGACCGTCACTCCCTCGGGAACGGCCTCGGAGAGCACCGCGCAGTTCAGGATGTGCCGCTCCCACAGGCGGGGGACTTCCCGCGGGCCGATCAGACCACGCTGGACGCCCGCCTCCGCGAGCAGCTCCGCGTAGCGCACCGCATCGGCGAAGCGATCACCGAATACTTCGCGCGCCTGCTCGGGCGCGGGGGGAAGCTCCGCTGCCTCCGTCACGGGGACCGTCCTTCCGTACAGCGCCGGTGCTTCGCGCACCGGCCACCAGAACTACCAGGCTGACAAAGTTCGGCCCCGTCTGCTCAACAGACGGGGCCGGTGTAACAAGGGGGGCCGATCAGGCGGGCAGCACGACGACGAACCGCTGCGGCTCCTCGCCCTCGGACTCGCTGCGCAGCCCGGCGGCCTTGACCGCGTCGTGCACGACCTTGCGCTCGAAGGGAGTCATCGGTCGCAGCTTCACGGGCTCACCGGAGCTCTTCACATCGGCGGCGGCCTTGGCGCCCAGCTCGGACAGCTCGGCCCGCTTCTTGGCCCGGTAGCCGGCGATGTCCAGCATCAGTCGGCTGCGGTCGCCGGTCTCCCGGTGCACGGCCAGCCGCGTCAGCTCCTGAAGCGCCTCCAGCACCTCGCCGTCATGGCCGACCAGCTTCTGCAGATCCCGGCCGCCGCTGTCGCTGATGATCGACACGGCGGCCCGATCGGCCTCGACATCCATGTCGATGTCGCCGTCGAGGTCGGCGATGTCCAGCAGACCCTCCAGGTAGTCCGCCGCGATCTCGCCCTCCTGCTCCAGGCGGGAGAGGGTGTCTGCACCCTCGGCAGCGGCGGAGGTGGTGCCTTCCGTCACGGGCTGGGCTCCTTCTTACTTCTTGGACGGGGACTTGGGACGCTGCGAGCCGCCCTTGCGCTGGCCGCTCTGGGCCTTGCTGCGGGCGCCCGTGCCGGGCTTCGAGCCCTGCTGGGCAGCGGTGGACTTGCTGTCCTGCGGCTGCTCGGTCTCCTCCGACGAGCCGGGCTGCTCGGGGGAGTCCGGCTGCTCGGAGGAGTCGGACGTCTCAGAGTCGGACTTCTCCAGGGACAGAGAGTCGCCCGTCTGCTTGGTCCCGCCGGACTGACGCTGGGCCTTGCTCTGGCGCTTGGGCTGCTGGCGCCGCGGGGCGGCACCGGCGGTGGCGGTGGTCGCGCCGTCCTCGGTCCCCGCCTCGGTCTCGGTCGCCACGCTCTGCACCACGGAGCCGTCCGCCTGGGCGGCGAGGCCGGCCTTGTTCAGGGAGTTGATGAACTTGCGCTCGAACTCGTTGCGCTCGCGGCCCTTGGCGACGATCGCCTTGATGATCGCCTTCTCGCTACGGCGGCCGACCTTGCCGTGGTGCGTGACGTGCTTGGTCAGGCGCTCCAGGTACGCGGCCTGGGCCTTGGAACCCGGGGTCGGGTTGTTGCGGATGACGTACATCTGCTGGCCCATGGTCCACACGTTGGTGGTCAGCCAGTAGACGAGGACACCGACGGGGAAGCGGATACCGAAGAAGGCGAACATGATCGGGAAGACGTACATCAGCATCTTCTGCTGCTGCATGAACGGCGTCTTCACCGTGGTGTCGACGTTCTTCGTCATCAGCTGGCGCTGCGTGTAGAACTGCGACGCCGACATCAGGACGATCATGATCGCGGTGACGACGCGGACGTCGGTCAGCGAGGCGCCGAGCTTCTGCACCGTGTCGGCGCCGTCCAGGAACTTCGCGGCCAGCGGGGCCCCGAAGATGTGCGCCTGGCGGGCGCTGGCGAGCTGCTCGGCGTTGATGTAGCCGATCTTGGTGCCCGACGCGATGCCGTTGAGCACGTGGTACAGGGCGAAGAAGAACGGGGACTGCGCCAGGATGGGAAGGCACGAGGAGAGCGGGTTGGTGCCCGCCTCCTTGTACAGCTTCATCATCTCTTCGGACTGACGCTGCTTGTCGTTCTTGTAGCGCTCCTGGATCTTCTTCATCTCAGGCTGGAGCGTCTGCATCGCACGCGTCGCCTTGATCTGCTTCACGAAGAGCGGGATCAGGCAGATGCGGATCAGGATCACCAGGGACACGATGGACAGGCCCCAGGCCCATCCGGTGTTGGGGCCGAAGATGGCGCCGTACACCGCGTGGAACTGGACGATGACCCAGGAGACGGGCCAGGTGATGAAACTGAAGAGGCTGGCAATCGTGTCCACTAATCATGCTCCTTGGGCATGGGACGAGGTCTCTGCGGCCGGGCTCGGAGGAAGCTCCGAGACAAAGTCCTCGGGCTTCGCTTCGGGGGCCGGTTCGGCGGCGGAGGGCCCGCCCCGGCGTGCGCGCCAGGCGTCGCGCAGCATTTCGTGCCACCGCGGACGCTTGCGCGGCGGGACATGGTCCACGCCACCCAGCGACCACGGATTGCACCGGAGGATGCGCCAGGCGGTGAGTGCCGTGCCCTTGATCGCACCATGCCGGTCGATGGCCGTGTAGCCGTAATGGGAGCACGACGGGTAGTACTTGCACACCGGCCCGAGCAATGGACTGATCGTCCACTGGTACAGCTTGATCAGAGCCAGCAGCGGGTACTTCATCGCGTGCCCCCTCCCAGCAGCCGCCGTAGGGCGGCATCCAGGTCTTGGGCCAGCTGTGCATGGTCGGCGTCGCCCGCCCCGGGCAGCGCTCGTACCACTACCAGGCTACCGGGGGGAAAAAGTGCGACTCGGTCACGCATCAGATGACGCAGTCTGCGCTTCACTTTGTTGCGCACGACCGCGCCACCCACGGCCTTGCTGACGACGAAACCCGCACGCGTCGGAGGAGCGCTCTCCCCAGGCGCGTGCGGGTCCGTGGCACCGCTACGAAGGTGGACGACGAGAGTCGGGCGACCAGCCCGGCGGCCTCGTCGTACAGCGGTCGCGAAGTCCTCGCGCCGCCTCAGCCGGTTCTCGGTGGGCAGCACGATGTCATGACCTGACCGGGATCAGGCGGACAGACGGGCGCGACCCTTGCTACGGCGGGTCGCGAGAATCGCGCGGCCGGCACGGGTCCGCATACGCAGCCGGAAGCCGTGGGTCTTCGCGCGACGACGGTTGTTCGGCTGGAAGGTGCGCTTGCTCACTCGGGGGCTCCAGAAAGATTCGGTAGTGGCGGGGTGCCGTCCTGGCTGTCACCGTGCGCCCACGAGTAGCTCGCGTCACGCCCGATTGCACCGCTTCCCGATCACCTGACGCGATCTGTGCCCATCGGAGGCAGGCGGCAGCAGCCATCGACAACTCGACCTGGGTACGGTACGCGGGGCTACGCCATCCGGTCAAACCGAGTGCCGCTGGGAGACACTGTCCACAGGCTGGGGACAACAACTTGAACCCTACCGGCCCCGCTGACTACCGTGGCTGGACTCCGATTCGTTCTTTTGTCCCCCGCCCCGGCGGGTTTGCCCCGCCGACCACCCGAAATTCACCCCGTGAGAGAGCGTGCCCTGTGGCTGACGTACCTGCCGATCTTGCCGCAGTGTGGCCACGCGTACTGGAGCAGCTCCTCGGCGAGGGCCGCGGACAGGGTGTCGAGGTCAAGGACGAACACTGGATCCGCCGCTGCCAGCCGCTCGCGCTGGTCGCGGACACCGCTCTGCTCGCCGTACCGAACGAATTCGCGAAGAACGTACTGGAGGGCCGTCTCGCGCCGATCGTCAGCGAGACGCTGAGCCGCGAGTGCGGCCGCCCCATCCGTATCGCCATCACCGTCGACGACTCCGCGGGCGAGCCCCCGGCCCCGAGCGCGCCGGGGCCGTCCCCCTCGCGCTACGAGGAGCCGGAGCTGCCCTCCGGCCCGTCGTACGAGGGCTACGGCCGCCACCGCGCGGACCAGCACCCGGGCGGTGAACCGTCCTCGCGCGGCGACCAGTTGCCCACCGCGCGTCCGGCCTACCCCGCCGAGTACCAGCGTCCGGAGCCCGGCGCCTGGCCGCGCGGCGGACAGGACGACTACGGCTGGCAGCAGCAGCGGCTCGGCTTCCCCGAGCGCGACCCGTACGCCTCCCCTTCCTCCCACGCGCACCCCCAGGACCCCTACGGGCCGCCGGTCCACGACTACCGCCAGCAGGGCATGGAACGGTCGTCGTACGAGCAGCAGCGCGGCGAGTACGACGGCCCGCGCGAGCGGGACCGGGGGGACCGCGGGGACCGGGGCGAGCGCGGGGAGTACGAGCCCTCCCGCCCCGACTACGACAAGCCACGCTCCGAGTACGAGCGGTCCGAGTACGACCGGCCCGACTACGAGAAGTCGCGCGCCGAGTACGACCAGCGCGACCCGGTCCGCCGCGAGCTGCCCGAGCAGCCGATGGGCGGCGGGCCCGCGCACCACCGCGGCGGGACCGGGCGGCCGGACAACTCCCCGGCGGGGACGTCCGGACCGTCGGCCGCCAAGCCCGGGCCCGCCAGCGGTCCCGGTGAGCCGACGGCGCGGCTGAACCCCAAGTACCTCTTCGACACGTTCGTCATCGGCGCGTCCAACCGGTTCGCACACGCGGCCGCGGTGGCGGTCGCGGAGGCGCCGGCGAAGGCGTACAACCCCCTGTTCATCTACGGGGAGTCGGGGCTCGGCAAGACCCATCTGCTGCATGCCATCGGGCACTACGCGCGCAGCCTCTACCCGGGCACGCGGGTGCGGTACGTGAGCTCGGAGGAGTTCACCAACGAGTTCATCAACTCCATCCGCGACGGCAAGGGCGACAGCTTCCGCAAGCGGTACCGCGAGATGGACATCCTGCTCGTCGACGACATCCAGTTCCTCGCGGACAAGGAGTCGACGCAGGAGGAGTTCTTCCACACCTTCAACACGCTCCACAACGCCAACAAGCAGATCGTGCTCTCCAGCGACCGGCCGCCCAAGCAGCTGGTCACCCTGGAGGACCGGCTGCGCAACCGCTTCGAGTGGGGCCTGATCACCGACGTGCAGCCGCCCGAGCTGGAGACACGGATCGCGATCCTGCGCAAGAAGGCGGTCCAGGAGCAGCTCAACGCGCCGCCGGAGGTGCTGGAGTTCATCGCGTCCCGGATCTCGCGGAACATCCGCGAGCTGGAGGGCGCGCTGATCCGGGTGACGGCGTTCGCCTCGCTCAACCGGCAGCCGGTGGACCTGGGGCTCACCGAGATCGTGCTCAAGGACCTGATCCCGGGTGGGGAGGACTCCGCGCCGGAGATCACGGCCACCGCGATCATGGCGGCGACCGCGGACTACTTCGGGCTGACCGTCGAGGACCTGTGCGGGACCTCGCGGGGGCGGGCGCTGGTGACGGCCCGGCAGATCGCGATGTATCTGTGCCGGGAGCTGACGGATCTGTCGCTGCCGAAGATCGGGGCGCAGTTCGGCGGGCGGGACCATACGACGGTCATGCACGCCGACCGGAAGATCCGGGCGCTGATGGCGGAGCGGCGGTCGATCTACAACCAGGTGACGGAGCTGACGAACCGGATCAAGAACGGCTAGCCGCTGGCCCGGCCGCCCGGCCGGGCGTCGAGGGCGTCTTCGGGACCGAGGGTCTCGAGGGCGCCCTTTCGTATGCGCGGGCCTCTGAGGGGACGCGGGGCGGCTGAGGCGGGCCGGGGGGCGGATCGCGCCTACGGGCGCTCGCAGGCGCCTCCGCGGCGGAGCTTCCCCCAGCGCCTGTCCTCTCTCCGTCCGGCTCTCTCCCTCCCGGCGGCCCTCGCCGACGCCCCGTCCCTCGCCGATACCCCGGCCCGCGCTCGGCGACAGCGAGACGCCGTCGTCATCGACTGTTCGATTTCTCGTCGGGTTACGGCCGCCCTCCACAGATTTGGGGACTTTCTTTCTTCCACATGGTGGGGATGGTGAAGTTGTCCCGAGGTGTGTCCACAGGGAAGCCGGGGAGATCGCGTCGGCGCAGCTCAGGTGGCTGTGGAATCGTGGATGACGGTGATCCACAGGCTGTGGACGACGAGATGATCCACAGGGTGTGCGGAAAGTTGTCCACCGACAACCCACAGGCTGGGGGCGGTTGTCCCCAGTGTGGCGCGGCTTCTCCACATGGCTGTCCACTGTTCGGCAACGCGACGCACCCTCTCACCGCGTCGAGTGAAAGGCGTCACACAAAGGTGCCGGGTTGGGGTGTGGGAAACCTGGGTATTCCTGGGGACACAGCTGGGGAGAACTGCCCTCGTCCTGTGGGCGAGGTGTGCAGAACTTTCTGTTCTCCACAGATACCCCGGGTTGTCCACTGCCTCTATGCACAGGCCCGGTGGACAAAAAACATGCGCTGAGCTGGGCAAACGCGGTTATCCACGGTATCCACAGGCCCTACTACTACTCCCAACTAGAGAGAGCTCGGCAATCGCTTTGAAGCGGGGGCTGTGCACAACTCGCTGTTTCGAGCCCGACTGCCGCTCGGTCCGACTTGACCCCGACGGGCACCTACTGTCAGTGCGGTGCGTCAGACTGGTCCCCGGTGTCCTGCCCTTCGCAGTGGGCGGTGACACCGAGTCGGAGGACTCAGAAGCAACAGCAGGAGGCGGCTTACGGTGAAGATCCGGGTGGAACGCGACGTACTGGCGGAGGCAGTGGCCTGGGCGGCACGCAGCCTGCCTGCCCGTCCGCCGGCGCCTGTGCTCGCCGGCCTGCTGCTGAAGGCCGAGGAAGGCCAGCTGAGCCTGTCGAGCTTCGACTACGAGGTGTCCGCTCGGGTGAGCGTCGACGCCGAGGTCGAGGAGGAGGGCACCGTCCTGGTCTCCGGTCGGCTGCTCGCCGACATCTCGCGTGCGCTGCCCAACCGGCCGGTGGAGATTTCCACAGACGGTGTACGGGCGACGGTGGTCTGTGGATCGTCCCGGTTCACGCTGCACACCCTCCCGGTGGAGGAGTACCCGGCGCTGCCGCAGATGCCGAACGCGACCGGCACCGTGCCCGGCGAGGTCTTCGCCGCCGCCGTGTCCCAGGTGGCCATCGCCGCGGGCCGCGACGACACGCTGCCCGTGCTCACCGGTGTGCGCATCGAGATCGAGGGCGACACGGTGACGCTGGCGTCCACCGACCGCTACCGGTTCGCGGTCCGCGAGTTCCTGTGGAAGCCGGAGAACCCGGAGGCGTCCGCGGTCGCCCTGGTGCCCGCCAAGACGCTGCTGGACACCGCCAAGGCGCTCGGCGCCGGGGACAGCGTGACGCTGGCCCTGTCGGGCTCCGGCGCGGGCGAGGGCCTCATCGGTTTCGAGGGCGCGGGCCGGCGTACGACCACGCGACTGCTCGAGGGCGACCTGCCCAAGTACCGGACGCTGTTCCCGACGGAGTTCAACTCGGTCGCGGTGATCGAGACGGCGCCGTTCGTGGAGGCCGTCAAGCGTGTCGCGCTGGTGGCCGAGCGGAACACCCCGGTGCGGCTGAGCTTCGAGCAGGGCGTGCTGATCCTGGAGGCCGGTTCCAGCGACGACGCACAGGCTGTGGAGCGGGTCGACGCGCAGCTGGAGGGCGACGACATCTCGATCGCCTTCAACCCGACGTTCCTGCTGGACGGCCTGAGCGCGATCGACTCGCCGGTGGCGCAGCTGTCGTTCACGACGTCCACGAAGCCCGCGCTGCTCAGCGGCAAGCCCGCGCTGGACGCGGAGGCGGACGAGGCCTACAAGTACCTGATCATGCCGGTGCGGCTCAGCGGCTGATCGCGGCCGACCGTCGTCCACAGGTGTGCACGGTGCCGGGCGTCCCCGCGGGCGTCCGGCACCGCCGCCTGGGGGCGCCGGATGAGCGCCGGAGCCCACAACTGTGCGTGAGCGGGGCCGTTTAGGCTCGGGGCGGCACTCTCGTGCCCCAGACGCCAGCAGCGACCCTAAGGAACACAACTGATGGAGCTCGGTCTCGTCGGCCTCGGCAAAATGGGTGGCAACATGCGCGAGCGGATCCGCCGCGCGGGCCACACCGTCGTCGGATACGACCGCAACCCCGACGTCGCGGATGTCCACAGCCTGGAAGAGCTTGTGGGCAAGCTCAGCGCCCCGCGCGTGGTGTGGGTGATGGTCCCGGCCGGCGAGCCCACCCAGTCGACCGTCGATCAGCTCGCCGAGCTGCTGGAGCCGGGCGACGTGGTCGTGGACGGCGGCAACTCCCGCTGGACGGACGACGAGAAGCACGCCGGGGAACTGGCCGCCAAGGGCATAGGTTTCGTGGACTGCGGCGTCTCCGGCGGCGTCTGGGGCCTGGAGAACGGGTACGCGCTGATGTACGGCGGCGACGCCGAGCACGTCGCCCGGGTGCGGCCGGTCTTCGACGCGCTCAAGCCGGAGGGCGACTTCGGCTCGGTGCACGCGGGCAAGGTCGGCGCGGGTCATTTCGCGAAGATGGTCCACAACGGCATCGAGTACGCGATGATGCAGGCCTACGCCGAGGGCTGGGAGCTGCTGGAGAAGGTCGACTCCGTCACGGACGTCCGTGAGGTCTTCCGCTCCTGGCAGGAGGGCACCGTCATCCGCTCCTGGCTGCTCGACCTCGCGGTGAACGCCCTGGACGAGGACGAGCACCTGGACGACCTGCGCGGTTACGCGCAGGACTCCGGCGAGGGACGCTGGACCGTGGAGGCCGCGATCGACAACGCGGTGCCGCTGCCCGCGATCACCGCGTCGCTGTTCGCGCGGTTCGCCTCCCGCCAGGAGGACTCGCCGCAGATGAAGATGATCGCCGCGCTGCGCAACCAGTTCGGCGGCCACGCCGTGGAGAAGAAGCCGTAGCGAAGAAGTAGTCCAGGGGCCGCCCCGCGGCCCACAGCCCGTTCGACCCACAGCCCGTTCGTCGCACGGAAGCGGAAGGAGGCCGGCGCACCGCTCATGCACGTCACGCATCTCTCGCTGGCCGACTTCCGCTCGTACACGCGGGCCGAGGTCCCGCTCGACCCGGGCGTCACGACCTTCGTCGGGCCCAATGGCCAGGGCAAGACCAATCTGGTGGAGGCGGTCGGCTACCTGGCGAGCCTGGGCAGCCACCGGGTCGCCTCCGACGCGCCCCTGGTGCGCATGGGCGCCGAGCGCGCCGTCATCAGGGCGCAGGTCCGCCAGGGCGACCGGCAGCAGCTGGTCGAGCTCGAGCTGAACCCCGGCCGCGCCAACCGCGCCCGCATCAACCGGTCCTCGCAGGTCAGACCCCGGGACGTGCTGGGCATCGTACGGACCGTGCTGTTCGCGCCCGAGGACCTCGCCCTGGTGAAGGGGGACCCCGGGGAGCGGCGCAGGTTCCTGGACGAGCTGATCACCGCGCGCTCCCCGCGGATGGCCGGGGTGCGCTCCGACTACGAGCGGGTGCTCAAGCAGCGCAACACGCTCCTGAAGTCGGCGGCGCTCGCGCGCAGGCACGGCGGGCGGACCATGGACCTGTCCACGCTCGACGTGTGGGACCAGCACCTCGCGCACGCCGGTGCCGAGCTGCTCGCCCGCCGGCTCGATCTGATCGCCGCGCTGCGGCCGCTGGCCGACAAGGCGTACGAGCAGCTGGCCCCCGGCGGCGGCCCGCTCGCGCTGGAGTACAAGCCGTCCGCGCCCGGCGAGGCCCACAGCCGCGAGGACCTGTACGCGCAGCTGCTGGCCGCCCTGGCCGAGGCCCGCAAGCAGGAGATCGAGCGGGGCGTCACCCTCGTCGGCCCCCATCGGGACGATCTGGTCCTGAAACTCGGCCAGTTGCCCGCCAAGGGGTACGCCTCGCACGGCGAGTCCTGGTCGTACGCCCTCGCCCTGCGCCTCGCCTCGTACGAGCTGCTGCGCGCCGAGGGCAATGAGCCCGTCCTCGTCCTGGACGACGTCTTCGCCGAGCTGGACGCGCGCCGCCGCGAGCGGCTCGCCGAGCTGGTCGCGCCCGGCGAGCAGGTGCTGGTCACCGCGGCCGTGGACGACGATGTCCCGGATGTGCTGGCCGGGGCGCGGTACTCCGTCTCGGGTGGGACGGTGGAACGCGTATGAGCGGCGAAAAGGACAGCTCCAAGAAGAGCGGCGAGCCCTCCGGTGTGGACCTCGCCCGCGTGGCGTTGCGCGCGGCGAAGGAGCAGGCCCGCGCGCGCGGTGACGCGGCCCGGCAGAAGAAGCAGGCCCGGCGGGGCGGCGGGCTGCGGTCCGGGGCGCGGGCCGACGGCCGGGACCCGATGGCGCTCGGTTCGGCGATCAACCGGCTGATCACCGAGCGCGGCTGGGAGACCCCGGCGGCCGTGGGCGGGGTGATGGGCCGCTGGCCGCAGATCGTCGGCGAGGACCTGGCCAAGCACTGTGTGCCGCAGCGTTACGACGAGGACGAGCGGGTGCTCGTGGTGGCCTGCGACTCCACGGCCTGGGCGACCCAGCTGCGGCTGCTCGCGCCGGCCCTGGTCGCCCGGCTCAACGCGGATCTCGGCCATGGCACGGTCCGGCTGATCAAGGTGCACGGGCCCGGTGGCCCGGCCCGCCGCTACGGCCCGCTGCGGGCCCCGGGAAGCATGGGCCCGGGCGACACCTACGGGTGACGTACCTCACGTCGCGATCTCTCGTCACCCCCCTCTGTCCTGCGGGTTTGCCCTGCGCGCGCCCTTGTGTCCAGGGGTGCGGGACGCGTACTGACCCTGGAGTAGCCAAGGGTTGACGGCTCGAAGCTCTGAGTGCCGCTGTGAGGCTCTTGGAGCCCCCTTCCGTATATCGGTACCCGGCCGAGACCGGTTCAGGGCGGCACATGGGGACTCAGGTACCGGCAAACCCCCATCGATGTCAGCGCTACCGGTAGACTGGAAGCCAATCCCGCCCCAACGTGGGGACCGCCCGGGAAAAGCTGAGCAACGCTGATCAAGGCTTACCAACGCAACATGCCGCAGCCGCTCCGGCAGCCTTCCCCCATCGGGGGTGCCCTCAGGAGCCCGGCTCGTGCTGTGCCAGTGCCAGAAAGGGCGCTTCGTGGCCGATTCCGGCAACCCCAACGAGAACATCCCGTCCACCGACGCCGGCGTGAACGCCGAGGCCCCGGCCTCGACGGCCTCGTACGACGCCAGCGCCATCACCGTGCTCGAAGGGCTGGACGCGGTCCGCAAGCGGCCCGGCATGTACATCGGCTCCACGGGCGAGCGCGGACTGCACCACCTGGTGTACGAGGTCGTCGACAACTCGGTCGACGAGGCGCTGGCGGGTTACGCGGACCTCATCGACGTGACGATCCTCCCCGACGGCGGCGTCCGCGTCGTCGACAACGGCCGTGGCATCCCGGTCGGCATCGTGCCGTCCGAGGGCAAGCCGGCCCTGGAGGTCGTGCTGACCGTGCTGCACGCGGGCGGCAAGTTCGGCGGTGGCGGCTACGCCGTCTCCGGCGGTCTGCACGGTGTCGGTGTGTCCGTCGTGAACGCCCTGTCCGGCAAGGTCTCCGTCGAGGTCAAGACCGACGGGTACCGGTGGACGCAGGACTACAAGATGGGCGTGCCCACCGCCCCGCTGGCCCAGCACGAGGCCACCGAGGAGACCGGTACGTCGGTCACCTTCTGGGCCGACCCGGAGATCTTCGAGACCACCGAGTACTCCTTCGAGACGCTGTCCCGGCGCTTCCAGGAGATGGCCTTCCTCAACAAGGGCCTGAACATCAGGCTCACCGACGAGCGCGAGTCGGCGAAGGCCACCAGCGGCGCGGACGAAGCGGGCGCGGACGAGAAGGCCGAGGTCAAGTCGGTCACGTACCACTACGAGGGCGGCATCGTCGACTTCGTGAAGTACCTCAACTCCCGCAAGGGAGAGGTGGTGCACCCCACCATCATCGACCTGGAGGCGGAGGACAAGGACAAGAGCCTGTCCCTCGAGGTCGCGATGCAGTGGAACAGCGGCTACAGCGAGGGTGTGTACTCGTTCGCCAACATCATCCACACGCATGAGGGCGGCACCCATGAGGAGGGCTTCCGCGCCGCGCTGACGTCGCTGATCAACAAGTACGCGCGCGACAAGAAGCTGCTCCGGGAGAAGGACGACAACCTCACCGGCGACGACATCCGCGAGGGTCTGACCGCGATCATCTCGGTCAAGCTCAGCGAGCCGCAGTTCGAGGGCCAGACCAAGACCAAGCTGGGCAACACGGAGGCCAAGACCTTCGTGCAGAAGGCGGTCTACGAGCACCTGAACGACTGGCTGGACCGCAACCCGAACGAGGCCGCGGACATCATCCGCAAGGGCATCCAGGCCGCCACCGCGCGGGTCGCGGCCCGCAAGGCCCGTGACCTCACCCGGCGCAAGGGCCTGCTGGAGTCGGCGTCGCTGCCGGGCAAGCTGTCCGACTGCCAGTCGAACGACCCCACCAAGTGCGAGATCTTCATCGTCGAGGGCGACTCCGCCGGTGGTTCGGCCAAGTCCGGCCGCAACCCGCAGTACCAGGCGATCCTCCCGATCCGCGGCAAGATCCTGAACGTGGAGAAGGCCAGGATCGACAAGATCCTGCAGAACCAGGAGATCCAGGCGCTGATCTCCGCCTTCGGCACGGGTGTGCACGAGGACTTCGACATCGAGAAGCTCCGCTATCACAAGATCATCCTGATGGCGGACGCCGACGTCGACGGCCAGCACATCAGCACCCTGCTGCTGACCTTCCTGTTCCGCTTCATGCGGCCGCTGGTCGAGGCCGGGCACGTCTACCTCTCCCGGCCGCCGCTCTACAAGCTCAAGTGGGGCCGGGACGACATCGAGTACGCCTACTCGGACCGCGAGCGCGACGCGCTGATCGAGATGGGCCGCCAGCGCGGCAAGCGGGTCCGCGAGGACTCCATCCAGCGCTTCAAGGGCCTCGGCGAGATGAACGCCGAGGAACTGCGCGTGACCACGATGGACCAGGAGCACCGCGTGCTCGGCCAGGTCACCCTGGACGACGCCGCCCAGGCCGACGACCTGTTCTCGGTGCTGATGGGCGAGGACGTCGAGGCACGCCGCCAGTTCATCCAGCGCAACGCCAAGGACGTCCGCTTCCTCGACATCTGAGTCGGTCTCAGCTGACCGCACAGGGAAGGATCTTCACCAGCAATGGCCGACGAGAACACTCCAGTCACCCCCGAAGAGGGCGGCGAACTCGCCATGCGTGTCGAGCCCGTCGGGCTCGAGACCGAGATGCAGCGCTCGTACCTGGACTACGCGATGTCCGTCATCGTGTCCCGTGCGCTGCCCGACGTCCGGGACGGCCTCAAGCCCGTCCACCGGCGTGTGCTGTACGCGATGTACGACGGCGGCTACCGCCCCGAGCGCGGCTTCTACAAGTGCGCCCGTGTCGTCGGTGACGTCATGGGCAACTACCACCCGCACGGCGACTCCTCCATCTACGACGCCCTGGTGCGCCTCGCCCAGCCGTGGTCGATGCGGATGCCGCTGGTGGACTCCAACGGCAACTTCGGCTCCCCGGGCAACGACCCGGCCGCGGCGATGCGCTACACCGAGTGCAAGCTGGCGCCGCTGTCGATGGAGATGGTCCGCGACATCGACGAGGAGACCGTCGACTTCACGGACAACTACGACGGCCGCTCCCAGGAGCCGACCGTCCTGCCGTCCCGCTTCCCGAACCTGCTGATCAACGGCTCGGCCGGCATCGCGGTCGGCATGGCGACCAACATCCCGCCGCACAACCTGCGCGAGGTCGCGGCCGGCGCCCAGTGGTACCTGGAGAACCCCGAGGCCTCGCACGAGGAGCTGCTCGACGCGCTCATGGAGCGCATCAAGGGCCCCGACTTCCCGACCGGCGCCCTGGTGGTGGGCCGCAAGGGCATCGAGGAGGCGTACCGCACCGGGCGCGGCTCGATCACGATGCGCGCGGTGGTCGAGGTCGAGGAGATCCAGGGCCGGCAGTGCCTGGTGGTCACCGAGCTGCCGTACCAGGTGAACCCGGACAACCTGGCGCAGAAGATCGCCGACCTGGTGAAGGACGGCAAGATCGGCGGCATCGCGGACGTCCGCGACGAGACGTCCTCGCGCACCGGTCAGCGGCTGGTGATCGTCCTCAAGCGGGACGCCGTCGCCAAGGTCGTGCTGAACAACCTGTACAAGCACACCGACCTCCAGACGAACTTCGGCGCCAACATGCTGGCGCTGGTCGACGGCGTGCCGCGCACGCTGTCCCTGGACGCGTTCATCCGGCACTGGGTGACGCACCAGATCGAGGTCATCGTGCGCCGGACCCGCTTCCGGCTGCGCAAGGCCGAGGAGCGCGCGCACATCCTGCGCGGTCTGCTGAAGGCCCTGGACGCCATCGACGAGGTCATCGCGCTGATCCGGCGCAGCGACACCGTCGACATCGCGCGCACCGGCCTGATGGGGCTCCTGGAGATCGACGAGATCCAGGCCAACGCGATCCTCGAGATGCAGCTGCGGCGCCTGGCGGCCCTGGAGCGGCAGAAGATCGTCCAGGAGCACGACGAGCTCCAGGCGAAGATCAACGAGTACAACCAGATCCTGGCCTCCCCGGTGCGCCAGCGCGGCATCGTCAGCGAGGAGCTGGCCGCGATCGTCGAGAAGTTCGGCGACGACCGCAAGACCAAGCTGATCCCGTACGAGGGCGACATGTCCATCGAGGACCTGATCGCCGAGGAGGACATCGTCGTCACCGTCTCGCGCGGCGGTTACGTCAAGCGGACCAAGACGGACGACTACCGGGCGCAGAAGCGCGGCGGCAAGGGGGTGCGGGGCACGAAGCTGAAGGAGGACGACATCGTCGACCACTTCTTCGTCTCCACCACCCACCACTGGCTGCTGTTCTTCACCAACAAGGGCCGGGTGTACCGGGCCAAGGCGTACGAGCTGCCCGAGGCGGGCCGGGAGGCGCGCGGCCAGCACGTGGCGAACCTGCTCGCCTTCCAGCCGGACGAGGCGATCGCCGAGATCCTCGCCATCCGGGACTACGAGGCGGCGCCGTACCTGGTGCTGGCCACCAAGTCCGGCCTGGTCAAGAAGACGCCTCTGAAGGATTACGATTCGCCCCGCTCCGGCGGTGTGATCGCGATCAATCTGCGGGAGCGCGAGGACGGCGGCGACGACGAGCTGATCGGCGCCGAGCTGGTCTCGGCCGACGACGACCTGCTGCTGATCAGCAAGAAGGCGCAGTCGATCCGGTTCACCGCCACCGACGAGTCCCTCCGCCCGATGGGCCGCGCCACCTCCGGCGTCAAGGGGATGAGTTTCCGCGAGGGCGACGAGCTTCTCTCGATGAATGTGGTGCGACCCGGTACGTTCGTGTTCACTGCCACCGACGGCGGGTACGCGAAGCGGACCCTCGTCGACGAGTACCGCGTCCAGGGCCGCGGCGGCCTCGGCATCAAGGCCGCCAAGATCGTGGAGGACCGCGGTTCGCTCGTCGGGGCGCTGGTCGTGGAGGAGACCGACGAGATCCTCGCGATCACCTTGTCCGGTGGTGTGATTCGCACGCGAGTCAACGAGGTCAGGGAGACGGGCCGTGACACCATGGGCGTCCAACTGATCAACCTGGGCAAGCGCGATGCCGTGGTAGGTATCGCACGTAACGCCGAGGCGGGGCGCGAGGCGGAGGAGGTCGACGGCGAGGACGCCGACGACATCACCGCCGAGGAGGCCCAGGCCACCGGCACGGACGAGGGTGAGTCGCCCTCGGCCGAGTAGCACGAGGAGTGAGTCATCGTGAGCGGAGCCACGGGCGCCGGATCGGCCGGTACCTCCACGGGTACGGAGACGGACGGCGGCGGCCGTGGCTCCGCCGCGCATGCGGGGGCGGCCACCGACCCGCAGACGACCAACCTGAAGCCGGTGCGGGCGTCCGCGGCGGACGCCTCCGGCACGTCTGCACCCCAGGGGGGAACTGTGACGGACACCCGAGGCCCGGCCGCGGCCGGTGAGGCGCAGTCGTCGTCTCCGCTCCCCGGGGAGCGGCGCCCCGAGCAGCCCGGCGGGCCGTACCACCCGCCGCAGGAGGGGGGGATGGGGACGGACACCCGGGGCCTTGCTGTGGCTGGTGATGTGCAGTCGTCTTCTCCGCTCCCCGGGGAGCGGCGCCCCGAGCAGCCCGGCGGGCCGTACCACCCGCCGCAGGCCTACCCGGCGCAGCAGGCGGCCGGCGGGGTACGGCGCCCCCGTACCGGGGTGCGGACCGCGCCGCGCACCCGTAAGGCGCGGCTGCGGGTGGCCAAGGCCGACCCGTGGTCGGTGATGAAGGTCAGTTTCCTGCTCTCCATCGCGCTGGGCATCTGCACGATCGTCGCCTCGGCGGTGCTGTGGATGGTCATGGACGCGATGGGCGTGTTCTCCACGGTCGGCGGCACGATCTCGGAGGCGACCGGCTCGAACGAGGCGAACGGCTTCGACCTCCAGTCCTTCCTGTCGCTGCCGCACGTCCTGATGTTCACGACGATCATCGCGGCCATCGACGTCGTCCTGGCCACCGCGCTGGCCACGCTCGCCGCCTTCATCTACAACCTCTCCGCGGGCTTCGTCGGCGGCGTCGAACTGACCCTCGCCGAGGACGAGTGACGGCCGAGTGACGGACGAGCGACGGCCGCCGGTAACCGATTTTGGGACTGACGTGGTCGTGCGCTAATCTTCAGGAGTCAGCGCGCGGGACATACACCGCAGGCGCGGCGGGGCTATAGCTCAGTTGGTTAGAGCGCATCCCTGATAAGGATGAGGCCACAGGTTCAAATCCTGTTAGCCCCACCAGCACGAAAACCCTCGATCGGCAACGGTCGGGGGTTTTCGGCATTTCGATGACGGTTCATCGGATCGGTGCGCATGCCTGGGGGGCCTGTGGAGATCGTGGAGCGGGAGCTGGCCGAGCCCTGGGAGGGGATGCTGGCCTCCCCGGTGGGCGGCAGTGCGGCCGGGGTGCTGGTGCTGGCCGGGTCCAGCGGGCGGGTCATGCGGGAGCGGGCGCGGCTGCTCGCCCGGCAGGGGATCACCGCGCTCACGATCCGCTGGTTCGGGGGGCCCGGGCAGCCGCCGGGGATCTGCGAGGTGCCGCTGGAGACCTTCACCGCCGCCGTCGATCTGCTGCGCGGCACGGGGGCGCGCCGGATCGGTGTGCTCGGCCTGTCCAAGGGGGCCGAGGCGGCCCTGCTCACGGCCGTTCACGACGACCGGGTGGACGTGGTGGTCGCCCTGTCGCCGAGCCCGCTGGTCTGGTGCAATGTCGGGCCCGGCCGGGACGGGGCCGACCGCCCGTACCGCTCCTGCTGGACCTGGCGGGGCCGCCCACTGCCCTTCGTGCCGATGGACGACTCCTGGACACCGGCCGAGCCGGAGGACGGGCCCGTCGCCATCCGGGGCTGGTACGAGCGCAGCGAGCGGACCTTCGCCGATCTGCTCCCGGCGGCGGAGATCCCCGTCGAGGCGGCGCGGGCCGAACTGATCCTGGTCGCGGGCGGCGACGACGCGATGTGGCCCTCGGATGTCTACGCCGCACGGCTGGCCGAGCGCGGGCGGGCGGCCGGGGCGGGAGTCCGCCTGATCACCCGCGCCGACGCCGGGCACCGCCCCCTCTTCCCCGGCGAACTCCCCTCGCCGCCGTCCCCGACCTTCCGGTACGGCGGCACACCGGAGGCCGACGGACTGCTCGGCGCGGCCGCCTGGCCGCACGTCCTGGACGCGCTGCGGGGCTGAGGGGCTACCTGGTCACCTCCGCGGACTGGTAGGCGGTCCCGCCGGGGGCCGCGCAGAAGAACCAGTTGGCGGTGGGGAACCCCTCGATGGACCGGATGGCGGCGTTCGAGGGGCGGATCGGGGTGTCGTCGGGTGCGAGATCGGCCGTGGTCGCGCTGCCGTCCTTCCAGTGGCAGGTGACCTGGCGTGCCGTCCTCGCCACCATGCCGACGACCAGGTTCTGGGTGCTGTCGTCGGGCGCGAGGGGCTTGAGGAAGACATGGATCTCGGTGCCCTTCGGGCGGGGCAGGGCGGCGACGGTGTCGGAGGTCACCATCCGCAGAGTGGGTTTGCTGTCGCCCTTCTTGAAGGCGCGGTAGATGAAATAGCTCGTCCTGCCGATCAGATCGGAGGGGCTGCCCGAGGTCACCGGGGTGAGGCCCCAGTCCGCCATGGCCTTCATCTGCCGGACGGCCTCGCTCCGGTCGCGGGGCGCCGGCCACACCTGGGTGTTCACGCTCCAGTTCGCGCCGTCGCGGGTGCCCGAACCCACCATCGCCATCACCGGCTCGTCCACCAGCTCCCCGCCGACCCCCCTCTCCGCCGGAGCGGCCGACTCGCGGCCGGGCAGGGCGGTCACCGCCCCCACCGTGCCCCCCGCCACCACCGCGGCCGTGACCGCGGCTGCCGCCCACCGCCGTGCCCGGCGCCGCCGTCCGCCCCGTACGACCGCCGCGACGGGCGCCGGACCGGTCTCGATCTCCCGCGCCGTGTCCGCGAGGAGGAGGGCGATCCTGTCCTGTGCCATGCCGTGCTCGTTCCCGTCCGTGTTCGTCATGCCCGCCCTCCCTGCGGGACCGCGTCGGCCAGCGCCGGGATGAGGCGCAGCTTCGCTATCCCCTTGGCCGTATTGCTCTTGACCGTGCCGACGGAGCAGCCCATCGCGTGTGCGGTCTGGGTCTCCGTCAGGTCCTCCCAGTAGCGCAGGACCACCGCCTGGCGCTGCCGCGCGGGCAGCTGGGCGAGCGCCCTGAGCAGCACGTCGCGGTCGACGGCCTGGGTGATCCGGTCGCCGCGGTCGGCCTCCTCGCGCACCAGGCCGGAATCGTCCTTCGGCGCCAGGAACTCCTTGAGCTTGCGGCGGTGCCGACGGGCGTGCAGGTTGATCATCACGCGCCGGACATAGGCGTCCGGGTCGTCCGCCCTACCGACTCTGCGCCAGGCCGTGTAGGCCCGCTCCAGCGTGGACTGGGCGAGATCCTCGGCGGAGTGCCGTTCCCCGGTGAGGAGAAAGGCCGTCCGCAGCAGCCGTGACCAGCGGGCGGTCATGAATCTGCCGAACTCTTCGTCCCGGTCCTGTTTTCCGTCCTCCATGGACACCTCCTGAACATCTAAGGGAGTCCATGGGCCGTGCGGGGCGTTGCCTCGGGCCGGGCATGAAAAGACCCGATCGCTGGCGACGGGGGATGCACCAGCGATCGGGCTATGGCCAAGGGTAACAAGGTTGTCGGTCGTGTGGAGCCAAGTCGGAGGGAAAAAACGGAAGTTGGCCGATCAGTGGCCACACGGAGGGTCGTAGGACAGGCGCGGGAGGTACTCCTGCCACTTGGCGGGCGTCAGGACGCCCCGGGTGACCGAGCAGATGTGATCGATGGCCGTGCCGGCGTCCAGGTCCCACAGGCGCACCGTGTCCGGGCCGCTGGAGACGCCGAGGACGCGGCTGCCGGGGCTGAAGGACAGGAAGGTGCCGGTCTTGGCGTTGGGCGTCATGGACTGGCCGATCGGCCGTGCCGCGGTGGGGTCGGTGACGTTCCACAGCCGGACCGTGTTGTCGTCGCCGCCGCTGGCCAGCGTGTTGCCGTCCGCGTCGAAGGTCAGCGAGGTGACCGCCTCGGTGTGGCCGGTGAGCGGTGCGCCGAGCGGCTTTGCCGCGGCCGGGTCGGCGACGTTCCACAGCCGGACCGTGTCGTCGTCGCTGCCGCTGGCCAGTGCCTTGCCGTCGGGGGTGAAGGCCAGCGCGTTGACCGGGCCGGTGTGCAAGGTGAGCGGTGCGCCCAGCGGCTTTGCCGCGGCCGGGTCGCGCAGGTCCCACAGCCGGATGGTGCTGTCCGCGCTGCCACTGGCCAGGGTGTGCCCGTCGGGGCTGAAGACGAGCGCGTTGATGTAGCCGTGGTGGCCGGCGAGCGGCGCGCCCAGCGGGGCCGGGCGGGCCGGGTCGGACACGTTCCACAGCCGTATGGTCCGGTCGTCGTTGGCCGTCGCCAGGGTGTGCCCGTCGGGGCTGAAGGCGAGGGCGTTGGGCCCCATGAAGCGGGTCCGCAGCGGCAGCGGCGGCCCGGGCAGGGAGGGGCGGGCCGGGTCGGAGACGTTCCACAGGTACACCTTCTGCTCGCCGGTGAGGACGGCCAGGGTGCGGCCGTCCGGCGAGAAGACCAGGGTGTCGGCGCCGTCGCCGCTCATGAACGGCGGGCCGAGCCGCACCGGCCGCCCCGGGTGCGCCACGTTCCACAGCCGCAGCCGCCCGTCGCGCGCGGTCGTGGCCAGCACCCGCCCGTTGGGGCTGAACGCGCCGCTGCGGCCGATCATGTCCGAGGTCGGGATCGACCACAGGCGCACCTTGGCGTCCCCGCTGCCGGTGGCGAGGGTGCGTCCGTCGGGGCTGAAGCCCAGCGCGTACATCTCGCCGCTGCTGCCCGCGAGGGGCTCGCCGATCTGCGAGGGGGAGTCCGGGTCGCTGACGTTCCACAGGCTGGCCGTGCTGTCCGCGCTCGCGGCGGCGAGCCGCCCGCCGTCGGGGCTGAACGCCACCGACCAGACGGGCCCGGTGTGTCCGGTCAGGGGCGCGCCGAGCGGTTTCGCCGCGGCCGGGTCGGCGAGATCCCACAGCCGTACGGTGTCGTCGGCGCTGCCGCTGGCCAGGGTGTGCCCGTCCGGGCTGAACGCGACGGAGTGCACGATGTCGGTGTGGCCGCGCAGCACGCGCAGCAGGGTGGGCCGGCGCGGGTCCGTCACCTTCCACAGCCGGATCGTGTGGTCGTCGCCGCCCGCCGCGAGGGTGCGCCCGTCGGGGCTGAAGGCGACGCTGCGCACGGCCGCGGTGTGCCCGCGCAGCACGGCGAGGGCGGTGGGGTGCGCGGGGTCGCGCACGTTCCACAGCCGTACGGTGCCGTCCTCGCCCGCGGTGGCGAGGGTGTGCCCGTCGGGGCTGAAGGCGACCAGGTAGATGGTGCCCGAGTGGCCGGCCAGGGGTGTGCCGAGCGTGGTCGGGTGGGCCGGGTCGGCGACGTTCCACAGCCGGATCGTGCCGTCGTCGCCCGCGCTGGCCAGCACCCGGCCGTCGGGGCGGAACACCGCGCTGCTCACCCAGCTGGAGTGCCCGGTCAGGGGCCCGCCGAGGGGGCGGGGCCGGGTCGGGTCGGTGACGTTCCACAGCCGTACGGTCCGGTCGTAGCTGGCGGTGGCCAGGGTGTGGCCGTCGGGGCTGAAGGAGGTCAGGTAGACGGCGCCGGTGTGCCCGGACAGCGGCGTGGCCAGCGGCGCGTTCACTATGGAGATCAGCCTGCTGTACGTGCCCTTGTCGTCGGGGCGCAGATGGTGGGCGACCAGGTCCAGTTGGGCGGCGAGCGAGGGGTCGGTGCGCTGCACCCGGTCCGCCTCGGCGAGCACCTGTTCGAACACGGCGTCGTCGCGCTGCTGCCAGGCGATCACCGCGGAGCCGCCCGCGACCAGCGCGAGCACCACCAGGGCGGCCACCGCCGCCCGGCTCAGCCACACCGTGCGCTTGCGCAGCCGTACCGAGGCGGCCAGGAACTCCACCGCGCTGCGGGTCAGATAGGTGTCCCCCGCCGAGCGCGCCCAGGCGCGGGCCTGTTCGAGCCGGGAGCCCCGGTACAGCAGCGAGCTGTCCCGTTCCGAGTCCTCCCAGGACCGGCCGTCCTCCTCCAGGCGCTGGCGCAGCAGATGGTCGTTGCGGTTGTCGTCGATCCAGTGCCGCAGCCGGGGCCAGGCGTGCAGCAGCGCCTCGTGGGTGATCTCCACGGTCTCCGCGTCCAGCGTCACCAGCCGGGCCCGGACCAGCGCCTCCAGTGACTCCTCGGTCTTGCCGGGGTCCGCCGACTCCTGGGCCAGCTGGCGCCGGGTGCCGCGCCGCCGGGTGGCCACGGTGTCCTCGCCGAGCCGCACCAGGCGCAGCAGGAGCAGCCGGGCGGCCGTACGGGCGGCGGGATCGAGCCCCGACCAGGCGCGTTCGGCGGTCGCGGCGACGGCGCCCTGGATGCCGCCCGCCGCGCGATAGCCGGCCAGCGTCAGCTTTCCGGCCTTGCGGCGCTGCCAGGTGGCCAGCAGGGCGTGCGAGAGCAGCGGGAGCACGCCCGCGTCGTGCGCCCCGCGCGGGCCGTCGGCGCTCACCTCGCGCACGATCAGCTCGGCGAGGCCCGGCTCCAGCTCCAGGCCGACCGCCTTGGCCGGGCCGGTCACCGCGTCCCGCAGCTCGCCGCTGGTCAGCGGGGAGAGCACCATGTGCCGGTGCTGGAGCGCGTCGGCCAGTTCCGGGTAGCCGAGGCACTGCTCGTAGAAGTCGGCGCGTATGCCGAGCACGACCAGGACGGGGGCGGGTCCGGACGCGCCGAAGGGCGGGGTGCAGGAGGCGTGCAGCAGCTGGATGAAGGTGCGGCGGTCCGCCTCGTCCGGGCAGAGGGTGAACGCCTCCTCGAACTGGTCCACGATGATCACCGGGCGGACCCCCGGTGGTGCCTCCCGGGCGGCCCACGCCGTGACCGCGGCCCGGGCGCCGCGCACGATCCGGGGCGCCTCGGCACCCGCGGTCACGGTGCCCTCGGTGGCCTGCTGCCGGGCCGTGGCCGCCCGCTCGGCCGCGCGCGCCTCGGCGGCCACGGGAGCGAGATCGGGGATACGGCGGATCAGCTCGGCGAGCGGATCGGCGCCGGGCACCAGCTGGACGACGGGGGCGCGCTGCCCTGGCTCGCCGTCCGGCTGCGGGGTGAGTCCCGCGTCGGCCAGGGCGCCGCCCGCGATCGCCGGGACCAGGCCGGCGTTCAGCAGCGAGGACTTGCCCGCGCCGGAGGCGCCGACGAGCATCACCAGGCCGCCGGTACGGCCCGCCGTGCGCAGCTGGGCGATGATCGCGTCGGTGCTGCGCTCCCGGCCGAAGAACCAGCGCGCGTCCTCCTGCCGGTACGGCGCGAGACCCCGGTAGGGGCACACGCCGCCGGTGATGGGCGGGGCCTGGGCGGGCGGGCGGCCGTTCTCCTCGGCGGGCGAGGCGGGCGGCGCGGCGCGATCGCCGACCGGGTCGGCCAGCGCGCGCTCCCACTGACGCTGCCAGTGGGCGAGGTCGTACAGGCCCGTGGAGACCGGGTGCGGGTGGGTGCGGCGCGCCTCCGGGATCAGGATCTGGAGCACCGCCGCGAGGGCGGTGAACTGGGCCGGCACGTTCTTGGCCCGCCGCCAGTCGCTGATCCGCTGTGCGGACACGCGCACCGGGCGGCCGCGTTCGTCGACCCGCTGCAGCCTGCCGACCGCCTCGGCGACGCTTTTCAGGGGAGGGTTTCCGGCCTCCTTGTAGAGCAGCGCGAGGCGCTCGGCGAAAGCTGTGCGTGCCCCTGAGTCGGAACCCAAGGTCCCACCCCTCACTTCCCCCCGCCTGTGTACGTCCGGACCGGAAAACTCACCTTATACGGCTGACCTGCGGATAAGCCTCGCTCCGGAGACCGGGATCTCCTCCCCGGTGGCGACAAATGGCAGGATCGCAACCCCGGTAGCGGAACCGTCACACACCGTCCGGACAGGCCAACGGCCCGGCGCTCGGAGAGACACCTCATGGCGTTGCACATTTTCGGTCGACTTCCATCGAGAGCCGCGAGCAGTCGGCGATCCGACAGCTGATCCGCCCCGCACCGGGCCGACCTGCCCCCACCCCCACCTCCCCCCACCTCCGCCCCCCACGACCTTCCTCGCTCTTCGCCACTTCTCGCCTCTTCATCGCCTTTCATGCTTCGATCCGCGCCATCACGCCGACGAGGCGCGGATCGACGTCCCGCACCGCCCGGCACCGGTCCCCACGAGGGGAGGGACCGGTGCCGGCGGGCAGGGGACATTTCCGTCGCGACACATCTGGATATCTGACGGGCCGTCAGTTACGGTCGCGGGCACCGGCTCTTCCCGAAGGGGTGTGCGCCATGCCCGAGCCTTCCCCGTGCCCGCCTCCGTCCGGCGCCCCGCGCTGGGTCGCGATGGTCCACGAAGCCGCCCGGGACTCCTGGGCCCCGGCCGCGCAATCCCCGTACCGGACGCCCGTGCTGTACGCCGTCGGCGAGATGACCCGGACCGTGCGGACCCGCGGGGCCGAGCTGACGCTCGCGCTGTGGGGGCCGCAGGGCGGCGGCTGGCGGTTGTACGACGCCCCGCAGGACACGGCCGCCGCCGAGCGGTCGGTCGTACGGGATGAACCGGCTGTGTCGGGTGAACCGTCTGAAACATCCGAACCGGACAAGCTGGCCGAACGCATGACGAGCCGTCGCCACCAGGTGCTCACCGCCGCCCTGAGCAGGGCGGGTCTTTACGACCTCGCCCCTGAGGACGGCGCGGCCGTGCGGGCGCTGGCCGGCCGGCTGGACGAGCCCACGGTTCGCCGGGTCGCCCACTGGCTCGCGGCCGCGGCCGGTGCCTCGGCCGCCGGTTGAGCGCCCGCCCGGCCGGGCAGTGACCTCCTGGAACCCGAAGTGCCCGGGGAGGGCTGGAGGACGTATGAAGGTCACCGTCGACCGCGCCGCGTGTTACGGCTCCGCGGAGTGCGCGTTCCGTGCCCCCGCCGTGTTCGCCTTCGAGGACGGCTACGGCGTGGTGCTCCCCGGCAAGGAGGACGCCGCCGGTGAACCGGGGGTCCGCGAGGCGGCCGAACGGTGCCCCTCGCAGGCGATCGTGCTCGGGGAATAGGCGTACTCCCCGAGGTGCACGGCGCTCACCGCGCCGGATATGCCCAGCCGAGGCCGGCCAGCGCGCGCGCCCTGGCCTCCGCGACCGCCGCGCGGGCCGTGCGCTCGGCGGGGTCGGTGTGCGCCGACTGGCCGGTGACCTGGCCCTCCCACTTGCGGTAGAGCAGCCCGGCCTCGGCCGAGAACCAGCCGCGGCTCACCGCGTCCAGCGCCAGCAGCAGCCCCGTGTCCTCGGAGGCGGGCAGCGCCATCCAGCCGCCGAGCGCGGTCAGCAGCTCCCGGCGCACGCACAGGGTCGCCGGATGGACCGGGGGCCGGAAGTCGTTCGCCTTCCAGTGCCGCAGCACGGCGCCGCGGTCCAGCGGGCCCTCGTCCGGGTCGCCGGGAAAACCGGCCGTGGAGCCGTCGGGCAGCAGGTCCAGGACCCGGCAGGCCGTCCAGCCGAGGTCGGGGCGCGCCTGAAGTACGGCGAGATCGCGGGCGAGCGCGCCCGGGGTGAGCCGGTCGTCGGCGTCCAGGACCTTCACATACGCGCCCCGCGCGTGCGCCAGCGCGATCGTGCGGGCGACCCCCGGACCACCGGGTCTGCCCTGGTGGAAGACGACGCGCGGATCCTCGGGGACGTAGGGGCGGACCTCGTCCGTCGTGCCGTCCTCCTGGATCACCCACTCCCAGCGCGCGCCGCCGGGCAGCTCCTGCTCGCACAGGGACGCCCAGGCCTGCGGCAGGAACCGGGCCGAGGGGGCGTGGACGGCGGTGACGACGGTGACAACGGTGGCGCGCCGGGTCACGGCAGCACTCACCACCTCTCAAAGACCTCTCCGGGATGTCGCGGCCATCGTCTCAGGCCCCGCCCGGGGTGGATCAGGCCCCCGGAAGAACGCGCGCGTGACCCCCGGCCGTGGCCGGGGGCCTTTCCGTGTCGACTGTGCGTACGCAAGTCGCCGAGTTGTCGAGACGTCGCGGTGCCGAGGGGAGAGGAGGGTCGGTTCAGCAGTCGAGCGATGCGGAGGGCTCTCTGGCCTCTGTCTCCCGCGTCCGTTCCGTCTCTTGCGCCTCGCGGGCCTTCTGTGTCTCGTGGCCGTCCGATGTCAGCTCGGTGTCGTCGAGGGCTCGGTGCCGGCAGCTGGGGGATTTCCCGTGGGCCTCGGCCCTGATCCGCTGTTTCATCGTGGGGGGCAGGGCCTTGGTGGAGGACCAGGACCAATGGCGTGGCGCCGGGATCGCCGGGACCGTGCGTTGCGCGGTCTCGGTGCGGGGGCTCTCGGTGCGCGGCGCGGCGGCCGCGGGGGCGGTGGCGGCGCTCACGAGTCCGAGCGTCGTGCACAGCGCGAGAAAGGCGGTGACGATGGCAGTCCACAGCTTCATGACCTTGTTCCGGTCCATGGCCCCTCACTTTCGGGTTGGGCGATTTGCGTACTTTCCTCATGATGTGTATGTGGACCGCGAAGTGGTGGACCGACGCCCGTGGCGCGGCGATGTTCAGATGAACACCACCCGGATGGCCCCAAGAAGGTCGGAAAGCCCCTAAATCGCGGTCAGCGCGCGCGAAGGGGGAGCAAAGTGACCGTCCGTGGGGGTGTGATCACCCTCCGATCGGAATGGCGTCCGACCTGGGCTATTGCGCTGGCAGGGACCGGAGTTGGGGCCGGACGTAGGTCACCGATCGATATCGGCCGGTGTGTATAGTCGGGCGCCAGAGGTCCCCTACGTCAAGGAAAGACGAGGTCGCGCGGTGAAGAAGCTGCTCCTGGTCGCACTGGCCGCCATCGGCGGGCTCCTCGTGTACCGCCAGATTCAGGCGGATCGCGCCGAGCAGGACCTGTGGACGGAGGCGACTGACTCCGTGCCCACGGGTTCGTGAGTCCGATTCCAGAATTTCAGCAGGCCCCGGTCGCACCAAGCGGCCGGGGCCTTTGCTTGGGGTTGCGGGGTCCCACGGGGTGCGGTAGGCGGGGCTGCGGCGGGCGTCCGGGGGCGGGGTCTTTCGGACGGTCCCGCGCATAGCCCTGCTGGCGCGGCGGCCGCCGGGGCAGGATGGGCCGCGAAGACGTGACGTCATAGGGGGTGCACGTGCGGCGGCGCAGGCGCGGGGCGTGGGGACACGGGCGTACGGCGTGGATACGGGGCGGCGGACGCCCGGCGGCCGTGCTCCTGGCACTGGGGCTGTGCGGTACGGGACCGCTCCCGGCCGCCGCCGCGTCGGCCGCCACCGGCCCCGGGGCCTATGCCTTCGCCCCCGGCGCCCGCACCGTCGAGGGCACGGCCTCCGCCGCGGCCGCCCCGCTCCTGGAGCCCGGCCGTGCCTACCGCGGCTCCCTGCCCGCGCACGGCCGGCTCACCTACCGCCTCGACCTCGCCGACGCCACGACCACGGCCTACGTCCCGGTCACCGCCGTACCGCCCGCGCACACCGACGTCACCTCGACCGACGGCATCCGGGTCACCGTCCGGGACGCGCACGGCACGGCCTGCTCCTTCGCCACCGCCCGCTTCGGCGCCGGGCTCAGCCCGCGTCCGGTCACCGCCCTCGGCAAGCGCGAGGCGGGCAGGGCGCTGTGCCGGGGCGCGGGGACGTACTCCGTACTGGTCGAACGCCTCGACACCGGGGGCACGGCCGCGCCCTGGGACCTGGAGCTGGCACCCGCGACGGAACCCCGGCTCACCTCCCCAGGACCCACCGGCGCGCCCCGGGCCCCGGACTCCGCCTCGCCCGAGCCGATCACCGGCGAGGCCCGCGAGCGCGCCGGTGGGGCGGGGTTCACGGCGGCCCGGACGCTGGGGCCCGGGGTCTGGCGGACCACCCTCGTGCCCGGCCGTACCGTGTTCTACAAGGTGCCGCTCGACTGGGGCCGCCGGCTCCAGGCCGCCGCCGAACTGGGCGGCGCGGCGGGGCACGGGTACATCGGCGGCGCCCTCGACCTCTCCCTGTACGACCCCGTCCGGGGCCTCGCCGACGATGTCTCCCTCGGCTACACCGGCGTCCGCAAGCCCGTCGCCCTGGCGCCGCTGCCGCCCGTCGAGTACGCCAACCGCTACGCCGCCCCCGCCGCCGTCAGCGCCCTGCGCTTCGCCGGGGACTACTACCTGGTGCTGCACCTCAGCGACCGGCTGACCGAGACGTTCGGGCAGGGGCCGTACGAGGTGACACTGCGGGTCCGGGTGGACGGCCGGGCGCACGCCGGGCCGGGGTACGCCGGGCGTCCGAAGCCGGACGGCGTCTTCACGCCGACGGCCCAGGACGAGGCGGTGCCGCCGCTCGGGGACGGCGGCGGTGCCGGGGGCACCGGGGGCGGCGGCTCGTCGGCGATGCGGGCCGTCGCGGCCGGTGGGATCGGGATGGGGACCGCGCTGCTGCTGGTGCTCGGCGGATGGACGCTGGCGGCCCGGCGGGCTCAGACCCGGGTCAGCGCCCAGAAGCCCACGGCGTAGCAGGCCAGGGCCAGCAGCAGGATCGGCACGACGGCCTTGGCCGGGGGACCGGGCCGGCGCCGGGCACGGCGGCCGTGCGTGGCCGGGGTGCGGGAGGCGACGGGCGGGGAAGCCGGGGGGACTTGAGGGGTTTGGGGGGCCGGGGTGGTGTAAGCGGCGGTGACGCTGTCGCCGGGGTGCGGGGGCGTGGGGTGCGCCTGGTGTCCGGTGTGCGCGGGCGGTGGGGGCCAGGAGCCGTAGGACGGTGTGGGGGTGGGGGGCTCGGCGGGGGGCGGCGGTACGGCGGGCGGGGGCGGCGGCGTGGGGTCGGCGGCCGGGGGCGGGAGACGGAAGCTTCCGGTGTCCGACAGGGAGCCGGTGTCCGACGAAGAGCCGGTGTACGGCGAGGAGCCGGTGCCGGTGTCCGGCAGCGGGGCGGTGCCGGGCCTCGGTGAGCTCCTCAGCGGACCGCTCGGCCCGAAACCCGGGGGCAGGGAGGGGAGCTGGTCGAAGATCTCGATCGGCTCGTCGTCCAGGGTCGGCTCCGGCAGGAGTTCGATGACCGGAGCGAGCGACTTGCGGGCCCCCGTGGCGGAGCGGTACCGCGCCCCCGGATCGGGCTGGAGCAGGGTGGCGACGACCTCCCACAGCGGCCCGGGAATGCCCTTGGGCGCGCCCGGGGTGCCGTGCTCGGTGAAATACCGCACGAGTTTTTTGGCGTCGGGTTTGGCGCCTTCGAGCAGATATACGGCGACGAGTCCCACCGCGAACAGATCGGCGGTGAAGTCGGGGTCGGCGCCCGCCAGTTGTTCCGGGGCGAGATAACCGGGCGTGCCCACCACGAGGTTGGTCTCGGTCAGGCGCGGCTCACCGAACCGCATGGCGATGCCGAAGTCCCCGAGCCGCAGCCGGGGCCTGCCCGTACCGGTCGCCTCCAGCAGGATGTTGGCGGGCTTGATGTCCCGGTGCACGACCCCCTCCGCGTGCACCGCGGCGAGCCCGGACAGCAGCTGGTCGAGCAGGACGCAGACGAACGCCGGCGGCAGGGGGCCGTAGTCGTTGACCAGGCGGACGAGGGAGCCGCCCGCGACCAGGTCCATGGTGAACAGCACCTGGTCGTCGTCGGCGGCCCAGCTGGCGGGGGCGAGCACATGGGGATGGTCGATGCGCAGGGCCTGTTCGCGCACGAAGCGCAGGAGGGAGTGGGCGTCGCGCTGCTGGAGCACCTTGGCGGCCACATAGCGCCGCCGCCGGTGGTCCCAGACGCGCCAGACGTCGCCCGCGCCGCCGCGCCCGATCGGGTCGGCCAGTTCGTACCGGCCGTTGAACATCTCACCCATGACTGCCGCAGCTCCTCCCCCTCGGGCCCTCGCCCCTCCCGGCTTCCCCCTGCGCCGGGCGGGCGCTCAGTTCTGGTGCGACTGGTAGTGCGCGACCGCGTCGGAGGTGCGGCCGGCACCGTAGACCCGCAGGAACTCGGCGAGTTCGGGCTGGGTCGGGGCGAGCGCGTCCGCGGCCTCGATGATGTCGCTCGCGGCGGCCACCGAGCGCAGCAGCGACTGGATCTCGCGGACGACCCGCTTGACGGTGGGCGCGCCCGAACCGTTCGTGGTGTGCGTGGTGTTGCTCAGCACCGAGCCCCCCTGGGACTTCTTGATCTCGTCCATCCGCTCGGTCGCCTCGGCCGCGCTGACGCTGCCGTCCGCCACCTGTGCCGCCAGATCCTGGAGCAGCTGCACTCGCTGGACCACCGCGGGATTGCCGATCTTGGCGCGCTGGCCGCTCATCAGCTGCGAGAGCATCGGAGCGGACAGCCCCAGAACCGCCGCGAGACGGGCCTGGTTGAGCCCGAGATCGTCGATCAGCTTACGGAAGAGCGCCCCCAGCGGCTCCCCGTACCAGTTCCGCTGAAGCTCTCTCGCTCTCGCGGTGGCTTCCTGCTGTGCGGCGTCCATTGCGTCTCCCCATCGCTTCCCCTGAAAACCGCGGTTCGCTGTAGCGAACCACGGTTGAGCATCTTACGGAGCGTGGTCATCTGCGGGGACCCCCAATCTTTTTGCGGGATACGGGGGGTGACCCGGTACTCTGGTCCCCGGCACCGGCGGGCAAACCTCCTCCGGACGCCACTCCCTTCCCGGGGCCTTAGCTCAGTTGGTAGAGCGCCGTCTTTGCATGGCGGATGTCAGGGGTTCGACTCCCCTAGGCTCCACAGTCAAAAGAGCCCCTCTGATCTGCGGAGACGCAGGTCAGAGGGGCTCTTTGTGGTTCACGGCGGGTCGGTGGGGCGGCTGCGGTCGCAGGTCCGGGGGATTGCGGTGATCCTGTCAGGAAGCGCGTGGCTGGCTTCGCACGGCCGCTGTCGGCGGTCGTGCCGCACAGGAAGGCGACGCCCATGACAGTGGCATCCGACAAGACGCGGCACGGGCCCAGGGAACCCGGTGGCGGTCATACGGTCGACAGCGCTTCCCTGGCCGCCGGGATCATGCTGATGCTCAGCGGGCCGCTCAGCATCCTCATGGGCGCGGCGGGCATCGCGAACGACGGGCTGTTCGCCACGTCGACCGGGTACGCCTACAACTTCAGCCTGACGTCCTGGGGCATCATCCACCTCGTCATCGGCATCGTGCTCGTCGTCGCGGGCTTCGGCCTGCTCGCGGGCATGAGCTGGGGTCGCGGGGCCGGAGTGGTGGCGGCGGGCGTCAGCCTGATCACCCAGTTCATGTTCGTGCCGTACTACCCGGCGTGGGCGATCCCCGTCATGGCCCTGGACCTGCTGATCCTGTTCGCCCTGACCAGGTCGCACATCGAGCACGCCCGGTAAGACCTCATCGCGCATCACTTCGGCGGATTTCTCCATAAGCGCACACAGTGTCCGTTCGGTCACCTATCGTGAGCGGTGCGCTCTTATGGGAGGAACCGCATATGAGGAAGTGGCGAGGGGCCTTCGTCGCCGTGGCGTCGACGGCCGCACTGCTGACCGGGGTCGTGCCCGCGCACGCGACGAACGAGGTCAATGTCTTCGACTGCCAGGCCGACTTCGGCAGCCAGTACTTTCACCTGGGCATCCGCAATCCCAATGGCACCGGCACCACCCGGTGCTTCGCCAACGCGGGCGACCTGGACATCGGGCAGGGCGGGGTCGAGCAGTTCAGCAGCGGGAACAACGCGGGCTGGTTCGACTACGAGCCGGGCGACGGCTATGTCTACCGGCACTCGTTCGGCAAGGGCGAGTCCAAGTACCAGGAGTACGGCTATGTGACCCATCTGCACATCAACTGACCCACCGCGGCGGACGTTTCACGTGAAACGGGCTCCTTCCATCGGAAAGAGCCCGTTTCCGCGTGAACTCTCAGGGCTGCTCCTCGTCGCCGCTGCCGTCCACCGAGCCGAGACCGCCCGGCTCGGGGACCTCCGTCGCGGCCGGCGGCTCGACCAGCCACTCGGGGTTGGCCTGGCGCTCCCACCACTTCCATGCCGCGAAGGCGCCGCCCGCCACCAGGGCCGCCAGCGCCACCATCTTCGCGGCGCGGCCGGCCCGGCACCTGCGCGCGTTGCGCCGGGCCAGCTTCTGGATGTCCCGCGCGGAGACCTGGCCGCGCAGCGCGACCAGCGCGGCGGCGCCCCGGCGCCCCGGGCCGCGGCCTCGTCCGCCACCGGTGCGGCGGCGGCCACCGCCTGCTCGATCCGGGGGCGCGAGTACTCGGCCGCCTGCCGGGCGGCCTTGCGGGTGCGGCAGGCCGCCTCCTGCGCGGCGAGGTCCACCTTCGGTGGGACATAGGTGCGCCGGGCTTGTTCCAGACGCGGGGCGAGCTGGGCGTTGTACTGCACGCGGGCCTGCTCTGCGGCCCCCGACACCACGGGCGCGAGCCGTACGCGTGCCTCTTGCGCGTAGAACGCGGCACGCTCCTTGGCCGTGTCGGCGTAGGGCGCCACCACTTCCGCGGCGTGCAGCACGCTGTCCTTCGCCGAGCCGGTCGCGGCGCGCACGCTGTCAATGCGGGTCACGGGTTTCCTCCTCCTCGGTGGCGTACGGAATTCGACTTTCCACCCTTTTACGGATCATGCCTGTCAACGGTCATCGCGGCATGCGCGGAGGGGCATATGGGTGCCGCGCGCTCCTTCGGTCGGCCGACTGGCACCCCGCGCGCCCACACATGCGAGGATCAGAGGTCGCAGTAAGACGACAGAAGACGACGGAAGGCAGATCGTGGCCGAGCAGCTTTACGCCACCCTGAAGACCAACCACGGCGACATCGAGGTCCGGCTGTTCCCGAACCACGCGCCGAAGACGGTCAAGAACTTTGTCGAGCTGGCCAAGGGCGAGCGCGAGTGGACCCACCCGGCGACCGGCAAGAAGAGCAACGACCCGCTGTACGACGGCACGGTCTTCCACCGTGTCATCAGCGGCTTCATGATCCAGGGCGGTGACCCGCTGGGCACCGGCATCGGCGGTCCGGGCTACAAGTTCGGGGACGAGTTCCACCCCGACCTGTCCTTCAACAAGCCCTACCTGCTGGCCATGGCCAACGCCGGTCCGGGCACCAATGGCTCGCAGTTCTTCATCACCGTCGCGCCGACCACCTGGCTGACCGGCAAGCACACCATCTTCGGCGAGGTCACCAACCCCGCCGGGCAGAAGGTCGTGGACGAGATCGCGGCCGTGAAGACCGGTCGTAACGACCGTCCGGCCCAGGACGTCGTGATCGAGTCGGTCGTCGTCGAGACCCGCGAGGGCTGACGGAACGCCCCACCGGGAACCAAACGCCCCGCTCGTCCGTAAGGATGGGCGGGGCGGGGTATGTGCCGGGGGAATGCCAGAGGAGCGAGGGGATCATGGACCACGTTGCAAGCAGCGCGCCGGGCGCCCGGAGCGTGCCCGTGTGCTACCGGCACCCGGACCGTGAGACCGGGGTGCGCTGCACCCGCTGTGAGCGCCCCATCTGCCCCGAGTGCATGGTCAGCGCCTCCGTCGGTTTCCAGTGCCCCGAGTGCGTCCATGGCGGCGGTCCCGCCCACCCGCATGCACCGGGCGGCGGTGGCGCCGGGCGCACCATGGCCGCGGCCCGTCCGCGCACCGTGGCCGGCGGCACCATGACGGCGGATCCCCGGCTGCTCACCAAGGTGCTGATCGGGATCAACATCGCCCTGTTCCTGGTGCAGCTGGCCGTGGGCGAGGGCTTCACCCAGCGCTTCGAGATGATCGGGCAGGCGTACACGCCCCTGATCCCGGGGGTGCAGGGCGTCGCCCAGGGGCAGTACTACCGCCTGCTGACCGCGATGTTCCTGCATGCCGGGTTCACGCATCTGCTGTTCAACATGCTCAGCCTGTGGTGGATCGGCGGTCCCCTGGAGGCGGCGCTCGGCCGCGCCCGCTATCTCGCCCTGTACGCGGTCTCGGGCCTCGCGGGCAGCGCGCTCACCTATCTGCTCGCCGCCCCGAACGCGCCCTCGCTCGGCGCCTCCGGAGCGATCTTCGGCCTCTTCGGCGCCACCGGTGTGCTGATGCGGCGGCTCAACTACGACATGCGGCCGCTGTTCGCCCTGCTGGTGATCAACCTGATCATCACCTTCACCCCGGGCTTCAACATCGCCTGGCAGGCGCACGTCGGCGGCCTGGTGGCGGGTGTCGTCACCGGCTACGCGATGGTGCACGCCCCGCGCCGCAACCGGGCGCTCGTCCAGTACGGCACCTGTGCGCTGGTGCTCGTCGCGGTGGCCGTTCTCACCCTGGTCAGGACGGGCCAGCTCACCTGATACCGAACCGTTGTCCACAGCGGGTGCCGGATCTTGTGCACTCCGTGCGGTATCAGCTGCGCGTTTTACCGCTCGGATGTGTTTTCGCAGGTCGCCCTAGGTGCGAACGGATGTGTGACCACCGGTACGGCTGTCGTACCGGTGTCAACACTCGATGAGTTATCCACAGATCGTAGTCTTTTCCCCAGGGTGCTGTGGAAATCCTCAGGCCTGTGGATAACTCAGTGGAGCCGGGCTACTTCCACTGCGTGGAGACACCGAAACCGGCGGCGATGAAGCCGAAGCCGACCACGATGTTCCAGTTGTCCAGCGCGTCGATGGGCAGCGAGCCGTCGGTCACATAGAAGACGACGATCCAGGCCAGGCCGATGACGAACATGGCCAGCATGACAGGGGCGACCCAGCTGTGGTTGGTCAGCTTGATCGCCGCGGCCTGCTTCGCCGGCGGCGGCGTGAAGTCGGCCTTCTTGCGGATACGTGACTTCGGCACGAGGGTCTCTCCTGTCGATGCGCTGCGTGGCCGCGCAGTTAACTGGTCGGGCTCGGGCAGCTACAAGTGGCCAACATGACGACTTCTGTGTGCTCCCCCGGGCGTCCGTTAGCGTAGTGCTTCCGTGGCGCCGAAGGAGAGCAAGGGTACGTTGAGCAATTCTGCCGACTCCCCCGGTACGGGAGCAATGGGTTCCGGCCCCCGTCGCGGGCCGCGGGTGCGCCCGGTGCGGATGCTCACCGCGGCCGTCTTCGCGCTCGCGGGCCTGATCTTCTTCACCAGCTTCGACACGGCCAAGGGCACCGACATCCGCCAGGACGGCTCCCTGCTGAAGCTGTCCGACCTGATCCAGCAGCGCAGCCGCAAGAACAAGGACCTGGACGAGTCCAACGCCTCCCTGCGCGACGGTGTGGAGTCCCTGGCGAAGAGCGACGGCGGCAGCACCAAGGCCCAGGACCGGCGGCTGACCGGCCTGGAGAAAAGCGCGGGCACCCAGGAACTCAGCGGCAAGGGCGTCACCGTCACCCTGAACGACGCCCCGCCCAACGCCACCGCCAAGCTCCCCGGCTACCCCCCGCCGCAGCCCGACTACCTGGTCATCCACCAGCAGGACCTCCAGGCCGTGGTGAACGCGCTCTGGCAGGGCGGCGCCAAGGGCATCAAGGTCATGGACCAGCGGCTGATCTCCACCAGCGCGGTCCGCTGCGTCGGCAACACGCTGATCCTCCAGGGCCGCGTCTACTCACCGCCGTACAAGATCACGGCGATCGGGGACCCCGGGCGGCTCCAGCAGTCGCTCGCGGACAGCAAGGCGATCCAGACCTACATGGTGTACGTCAACGTCTACGGCCTCGGCTGGAAAGTCACCGACGACGGCACGGTGACTCTTCCGGGTTACTCCGGCACAGTGGACCTGCACTACGCGAAGCCCGTGCAGTAGCCGCCCGCCCAGGAGCCGCCGGTGCGCCTGATCGTGAGGACCCTCAGCGAGCTGTGCCTCACCGTGGGCACCCTGATCGTGCTCTTCGTCGCCTACGTCCTCTTCTGGACCGGCGTACGGGCCGACGGCGCCATGAACGACCAGATCGACCAGCTGCACAAGCAGTGGTCCACGGGCAGCGTCCCGGCCGCGACGACCACCACGGCCCCGGCGGACCCGGCCGCCGCGCCCCCGCCCCCGGCGCCGTACCACTACGGCAGGCCCTTCGCGATCATGTACATCCCCCGGCTCGGTTTCACGTGGAACAAGCCCGTCCTCGAAGGCACCGGCCGGGACGTGCTGGCGAAGGGACTCGCGCACTACGGCGGCACCGCCCGGCTCGGCCAGGTGGGCAATTTCGCGGTGGCCGGGCACCGGCGCACGTACGGCGATCCGCTCAAGGACTTCCCCAGGCTGCGGCCCGGTGACGCGGTGGTGCTCACCGACGGAACCACCTGGTTCACGTATCGGATCGACAAAGGGCCCTACAAAACCGTCCCGACCGACATCGGCGTCATCGACCCTGTGCCACGGAAGTCCGGTTACTCGCGTCCGGGCCGCTATCTGACGCTGACCACGTGCGATCCCGAATGGGGCCACAGTCACCGGCTGATCGTCTGGGCGCATCTGGACTCCACCCAGCCTGTGGAGTCAGGCGAACCGGACGCGCTGCGCCGCTAGTCTGGTGACGTACGGCGTGTGTCTGGTGCCGTAGGGACACGGAAGGGACGGCAAGGACGGCATGTACGGCTGGTTCTGGCGGCATCTGCCGGGAAACGTTTGGGTGAAGTTGCTGGTCTCCGTCGTCCTGGCCCTGGCGGTGGTCTACGTCCTGTTCCAGTACGTCTTCCCGTGGGCCGAGCCGCTGCTGCCCTTCAACGATGTGACGGTGGACAACCAGTGAGTGCGCGCATTCTCGTCGTGGACAACTACGACAGCTTCGTCTTCAACCTCGTCCAGTACCTGTATCAGCTGGGTGCCGAGTGCGAGGTGCTGCGCAACGACGAGGTGTCGACCGCGCACGCGCAGGACGGCTTCGACGGCGTCCTGCTCTCGCCCGGCCCCGGCACCCCCGAGCAGGCCGGCGTCTGCGTGGAGATGGTCCGCCACTGCGCGGCCACCGGGGTGCCGGTCTTCGGCGTGTGCCTGGGCATGCAGTCGATGCAGGTGGCGTACGGCGGCGTGGTGGACCGGGCGCCCGAGCTGCTGCACGGCAAGACCTCCCCGGTCGAGCACGAGGGCAAGGGCGTCTTCGCCGGGCTGCCCTCCCCCTTCATCGCGACCCGCTACCACTCCCTGGCCGCCGAGCCCGCGACGGTCCCGGCCGAGCTGGAGGTCACGGCCCGTACGCACGACGGCATCATCATGGGCCTGCGCCATAGTGAACTGCCCGTCGAAGGCGTGCAGTTCCACCCGGAGTCGGTGCTGACCGAGCACGGCCACCGGATGCTGGCCAACTGGCTGGCGGAGTGCGGCGACCAGGGTGCCGTGGCGAGGTCGGCGGGGCTCGCCCCGGTGGTGGGCAGGGCCACGGCGTGACCGCCCTGCGCCCCGAGCGCGAGGACTTGTACGGCGGCGGGGAACCGTACGAGTCCCGCGGCGGTGCGCCCCACGAAGCCCCCTTCGACGCGGAGACGATGGCCCTGCGGGTCACCGACCCGGCGTCCGCGGGGCCCACAGGGGCCTCTGGGGCCCCGGCAGCCCCCTTCGATCCTGGACCCGCTCCCGGTGGCCGCGCGGCCCGCAGAAAGGCGGCCAAGCGGCGCGGCGGGCGCCGTGGCGGCCAGGGGGACCCGGTGGCCCCGGGCGCGGCAGGGGGACCCGGTGGCCCCGGGCGCGGCCTCCGGTGCGCCCGCCGGCCCGCCCGCGGTGACGGCCTCCCCCACCTGGGCGGAGGACGATCCGGACCGTCCGCTGACCCGGGTCGAGGCCCGGCGGCGGGCGCGGCTGGCCAAGCCGGGACCCGGGGTGATCGCGAGCCGCGCGATCGGCGAGGTGTTCATCACCACCGGCGTGCTGATGCTGCTGTTCGTCACCTACCAGCTGTGGTGGACCAACGTCCGCGCGCACGCCCAGGCCGGCAGCGAGGCCCATCAGCTCCAGGACGACTGGGCGAACGGCAGGCGCAACCCGGGGGTCTTCGCGCCCGGACAGGGCTTCGCCATCCTGCACATCCCGAAGCTGGACGTGGTGGCGCCGATCGCGGAGGGCGTCAGCACCACCAGGGTCCTCGACAAGGGCATGGTCGGGCACTACGGCGAGGCGCCGCTGAAGACCGCGATGCCGGACGCCAAGACCGGTAACTTCGGGCTCGCGGCGCACCGCAACACCCACGGCGAGCCGTTCCGTTACATCAACAAGCTCACCCCCGGCGACCCCGTGGTGGTCGAGACCCAGGACACGTACTACGTCTACAAGGTGACGTCGACCCTCCCGGTCACCTCGCCGTCCAACACCAGCGTGCTGGACCCGGTCCCGAGGGGCTCGGGCTTCACCGGGCCCGGCCGCTACATCACCCTGACCACCTGTACACCGGAGTTCACCAGCAAGTACCGGCTGATCGTCTGGGGCAAGATGGTCGAGGTGCGCCCCCGCAGCAAGGGCAAGCCGGACGCGCTCATCGAGTAAGGGCTAGGAACCACTGTGGCAGCGACCGCCGACGAGACCGAAGAACACACGGACGCGCCCGAGCCGGAGCCCGCCGAGCGGCGCCGGCGTCCGGGCAGGATCGCGGGGGCCGTCAGCGTCTTCGGTGAACTGCTCATCACCGTGGGCGTGTTGCTCGGCCTCTTCGTCGTCTACTCGCTCTGGTGGACGAATGTGCTGGCGGACCGCAAGGCCGACAAGCAGGCCGACAAGGTGCGCGAGCACTGGGCGCAGAGCACGGATCCGGGGCCCGGCGCGCTGGACACCAAGGACGGCATCGGCTTCCTGCACGTGCCCGCGATGAAGAACGGCTCGGTCCTGGTCGAGAAGGGCACCAGCACCGACGTCCTCAACAACGGTGTCGCCGGCTACTACACCGACCCGGTCAAGGCGATGCTCCCGATGACCGGCGAGAAGGGGAACTTCACCCTGGCCGCCCACCGCGACGGCCACGGAGCGAAGTTCCACAACATCGACAAGCTGGAGAAGGGCGACCCGATCGTCTTCGAGACCCGGGACGACTGGTACGTCTACAAGGTCTCCTCGATCCTCCCGGAGACCTCGAAGTACGACGTCGGTGTCGTCGACGCGGTCCCCAAGGAGTCGGGCTGGAAGAAGCCCGGCCACTACATCACGCTGACCACCTGCACCCCCGTCTACACCTCGCGCTACCGCTACATCGTGTGGGGCGAACTGGTCCGGGTGCAGAAGGTCGACAGCAAGCGGACGCTCCCGCCGGAACTGCGCTGAGCGCTCCCGGGAAAGCGAGTGGGCCCCCGCCGGAATCTCCCGGCGGGGGCCCACTCGCTCGTACTCGCTCGTACGACCGGCTCAGCCGTCGACACCACCGAAGATGTTGGTGCCGCCGTTGTCACCGTTGTTGCCGGGGTTCGCCCCGCCGATGGTGGTCACGTCGATGGCCTGGTTCTGGTTGACCTGGGTGCCGGGGGCCGGGTTCGAGTTGATGACCAGCGCGTTGTCGTCGTTCGCGCCCGTCACGTTGCCCAGCGTCAGGCCCGCCTGGGCGAGCATCTGCTTCACCTGGCCGAGCTTCTTGCCCTGGATGCCCGGGACCTGGACCTGGCCGCTCTGCGCCTTGCCGACGTTGACCGCGATCGGCGTGTTCTTGGCGACCTGCTGGCCGGCCGGCGGGTTGATCGACAGGACCTTGCCGTCGTCGTCCGGGTTGTCGGTCGGCTGGTCGTTGCAGGTCGGCACCAGGCCCATGCCCTGGAGCTCCGCCTTGGCGTCGTCACAGGACTTGCCGATGACGTCGCCCGGGATGGTCACCTTGTCCTCCGCCTTGGCGACGACGAGGGTGATCGTGGCGCCCTTCTGGACCTCCGCGCCGAGGCCCGGGTTCTGTCGGATGACCGTGCCGGGCGGCTGCGTGGACACCTCGTCCTTGCGGTTGACCTTGAACCCGTACTTGTCCGCGGTCAGGGCCGACTGGGCGGCGTCGAAGCTCTGGCCCAGCACGTTCGGCACCGCGACCTTGGGTGCGCCCGTGGAGATCACCAGGTCGACGGTGGTGTTCTTGTCGACCTTCGCGCCCTTGGCCGGGTCCTGCGAGCACACGAGGCCCTTGGGCTGGCTCTCGCAGGGCTTGCGCTCGGAGACGCTGATCTTCAGGTCGATGTTCCCGGCGGTGTTGCGGGCGTCCTTCTCGGACAGACCGACGAAGTTGGGCACCTGGGTCCTGTTGTCCATGCTGTGCCCGCTGAACGCGTACTTGCCGATCAGGATGGCGCCGATCAGCACCAGGACACCGGCGACGATCAGCAGGATCGTGGAGGTGTTCGACTTCTTCGGCTGCTGGCGGCGCCGGTCGGGGCGGTCGTCGTAGCCGAAGCCGCCGTCGTCCCCGTTCATCGGCGGGAGCATGGCCGTGGCCGCCGCGGGCGACTCCGGGCGCAGCGCGGTGGTCGCCTGGTCGTCGCCGTATCCGGCGTAGCCGACCGAGCCCATCGCGGCGGTGGCGCCGACCGGCTGGCCGTCCAGGCACGCCTCGATGTCGGCCCGCATCTCGTCGGCCGACTGGTAGCGGTAGTTCGGGTCCTTGACCAGCGCCTTGAGGACGATCGCGTCCATCTCGGGGGTGATCTCGGGGTCGAAGACCGAGGGTGCCTGCGGTTCCTCGCGGACGTGCTGGTAGGCCACGGCCACCGGGGAGTCACCGACGAAGGGCGGCCGCACGGTCAGCAGCTCGTAGAGGAGGCAGCCCGTGGAGTACAGGTCGGATCGGGCGTCGACCTGCTCGCCCTTGGCCTGCTCGGGGGAGAGGTACTGGGCCGTGCCGATGACCGCCGCGGTCTGCGTCATCGTCATGCCGGAGTCGCCCATCGCGCGGGCGATGCCGAAGTCCATGACCTTGACCTGACCGCCCCGGGTCAGCATGACGTTGGCCGGTTTGATGTCGCGGTGGACGATGCCGTTGCGGTGCGCGTACTCGAGGCCCTGGAGGATGCCGATGGTCATCTCCATGGCGCGCTCCGGCAGCAGCTTGCGGCCGGAGTGCAGCAGCTCACGCAGGGTGGAACCGTCGACGTACTCCATCACGATGTACGGGATGGAGACCCCGTCGATGTAGTCCTCACCCGTGTCGTAGACCGCGACGATCGCGGGATGGTTGAGCGAGGCGGCCGACTGGGCCTCCCGGCGGAACCGGGCCTGGAAGGACGGGTCGCGCGCGAGGTCGACGCGCAGCGTCTTCACCGCCACCGTGCGGCCGAGCCGGGTGTCATGCGCGAGATGGACCTCAGCCATGCCACCACGGCCGAGCACGTGGCCCAGCTCGTACCGGCCGCCGAGGCGACGCGGCTCTTCCATAGCTACCTACCAGCCCTCTCCGTCGGTCCCGGCCGTCACATCGCTGTGCGCCGGGGCTGCCGTCCGGGCCTACGGTACCCGGCTCCCTTTGTATGACCTGGCCAAGCCCGGATCCCGATATCGGACCGGTATCGCAACGTGCGTCCTTGTGCGGCTGATGTGATGGGCGTCACTTCTTGGCGTTGATGACCGCCTCCATCACGTTCTTCGCGATCGGCGCGGCCAGGCCGCCGCCGGAGATGTCGTCACGGTTGGCGTGCTCGTCCTCGACGACCACGGCCACGGCCACCGGGGAGCTGCCGTCGGGGAGCTTGGCGTAGGAGATGAACCAGGCGTACGGGTTGGCGCTGTTGGCCACACCGTGCTGCGCGGTACCGGTCTTGCCGCCGACCTTGACGCCGGGGATCCGGGCGTTGGTACCGGTGCCCTTCTCGACCACGGTCTGCATCATCGACTGCAGCATCTGCGCGTTCTGCGGGGACAGCGGCCGGCTCATCTCCTGCGGCTTGGTCTTCTCCACCGGGTCGAGGTTGGAAGCCTCCAACTCGTCCACCATGTACGGCTTCATCAGCTTGCCGTCATTGGCGACCGCGGAGGCGACCATGGCCATCTGGAGCGGGGTCGCCGCGGTGTTGTACTGGCCGATGGAGGACAGCGCGGTCTGCGAGGCGTCCATGTTGTCCGGGAACACCGAGGCGTTGGAGCGGACCGGGGTGAACTGCTGCGCGTCGAAGCCGAACTTCTTCGCCTCCGCCAGCATCTTGGCGTTGCCGAGGTCGGCGCCGATCTTGCCGAAGACGGTGTTGCAGGAGTACTGGAGCGCGACCCGCATCGGGGCGTCCTTGCAGGGCAGGTTGCCCTCGTTGGGCAGCGGGGTCGTGGTGCCCGGCATGATGTACGGCAGCGGCGAGTTGGTCCGCTGGTCGGGCGAGGTGTACAGGCCGTTCTCCAGCGCCGCCGCCGCGGTGACCACCTTGAAGGTGGAGCCCGGCGGGTAGGTCTCGCGCAGCGCCCGGTTGAGCATCGGGTCGGCCGGGTTGTTCTCCTTCAGGAGCTTGTTCCTGGCCTTGGCGTCGTCGTCGGTGTTCCCCGCGAAGGACGAGGGGTCGTACGACGGGTACGAGGCCAGCGCCAGGATCTTGCCGGTGGCCGGGTCGAGCGCGGCGACCGCGCCCTTGCCGCCGACGGCCTTCAGACCGTTGTACGCGGCCTTCTGCGCGGCGCCGTTGAGCGTGGTGACGACATTGCCGCCCTGCTTCGGCTTGCCCGTGATCATGTCCAGGGTGTTGCGGAAGAACAGCCGGTCGTCGTTGCCGGTCAGGATGCCGTCGTCCAGGTTCTCCAGCTGGGTGCCGCCGAACGCCTGGGAGGAGAAGCCGGTCACCGGGGCCCACATGGGCCCGTTCTTGTACGTGCGCTTGTACTTGAAGTCGCCGTGCTTGACCTCGACCGAGCCGGTCACTGGGTTGCCGTCCACGATGATGTCGCCGCGCGGAGCGGAGTAGCGCTCGATGGAGACCCGCCGGTTCAGCGGGTCGGTGCGCAGGGTGTCGGCCTTGACGTACTGGAGGTAGTTGTCGCGGACGAGCAGGGCCAGCACGAGCAGGCCGCAGAAGATCGCGATCCGGCGCAGGGGCTTGTTCATGACGGGCGGACCACCTGGGTCATCTCGGCGTCGGGGTTGGCCGCGGGGGCGGGTGCCGGGCGGCGGGCGGTGTCACTGATGCGGAGCAGGACGCCGATGAGCGCCCAGTTGGCGATCACGGACGAACCGCCGTACGCGAGGAACGGCATGGTCATACCGGTCAGCGGGATGAGGCCCATCACACCGCCGGCCACGACGAAGACCTGGAGCGCGAAGGCGCCCGAGAGGCCGATGGCGAGCAGCTTGCCGAACGGGTCGCGGGCGGCGAGGGCGGTGCGCACGCCGCGTTCCGCGATCAGGCCGTAGATCAGCAGGATCGCCATGAGGCCGGCCAGGCCCAGCTCCTCGCCGAAGGTGGCGAGGATGAAGTCGGAGTTGGCGGCGAACTTGATCAGCTCGGAGTGGCCCTGGCCCCAGCCGGTGCCGAGGGTGCCGCCGGAGCCGAACGCCCACAGCGCCTGCTGGAGCTGGTCGGAGTGGGCGATGCCGTCGTGGGTCACCATCCGGCTGAGCTTGTACTCGCGCATCGGGTTGAGCCAGGCCTGCACACGGGTCTGGATGTGCGGCTCGAAGCTCGCCACGCCGACGGCGCCGACCGCGGACATCAGCAGACCGAAGACGATCCAGCTGGTCCGCTCGGTGGCGACGTACAGCATGATCACGAACATGCCGAAGAACAGCAGCGACGTACCGAGGTCGGTCTCGAAGACCAGGATGAGGATGGACATCGCCCAGACCACGAGGATCGGACCGAGGTCGCGGCCGCGCGGCAGGTAGAGGCCCATGACCCGGCGGCTGGCGAGGGCCAGCGCGTCGCGCTTCACCATCAGATAGCCGGCGAAGAAGATCGTCAGCACGATCTTGGCGAACTCACCGGGCTGGATGCTGAAGCTGCCGACGTGGATCCAGATCTTGGCGCCGAAGACATTGGTGCCGAGGCCCGGGACCAGCGGGAGCAGCAGCAGGATCAGCGCGCACACCATCGAGATGTAGGTGTAGCGCTGCAGCGTGCGGTGGTCCTTGAGGAAGTACAGCACCGCCACGAACAGGGCGATGCCCATCGCCGTGTACATGAGCTGGTTGGTGGCCTTGCCGCCCGCGACATGGATCTGCTGGAGCGCCTTGGACTGGTCAAGGCGCCAGATGCAGACCAGGCCGAGCCCGTTGAGCAGGGTGGCGAGCGGCAGCAGCAGCGGGTCGGCGTACGGGGCGAACTTCCGTACGACGAGATGGGCCACGCCGGCCAGCAGGCCGAGGCCCAGACCGTAGCTCAGCAGCCCCGCGGGGACCTGGTCGTTGATGGCCAGGCCCACGTTGGCGTAGGCGAACACCGGGATCAGCACCGCGAAGACCAGCAGGGCCAGCTCGGTGTTGCGGCGGCTCGGCGCGCCGATCGCGCCGATGGTGGACGTGTGGTGCGTCGGCGAGTTAGTCGTACTGCTCATCGTGTGACAGGGCCTCTCACGGCTTGCCTACTGCTTACCGCACAGCGAGACGACCTTCTGCTCATCCTCCGAGAGGGTGGGGCCGGGGCTGGGGGTCGCGGACGGGGTCGTGGACGAAGACTTCGAGGATCCCGGCGTGCCCGTGGACGGGGACGTCTTCGGGTTCGTGGTCGCGGTGGTCCGGGTGAAGGCGGCGGTGCTCAGGGTGCCGGTGGCGCCCGCGTCGGACTTGGTGCCGCTGGTCTTGCCCGTGTGCGGCTTGCCCGGCTGGGTGCGCTCGGCGTCCTGGCGCTCCGTCTCCTTCTTGCAGGCGGAGGCCTGCACGGCCAGTTCCTGGATCTTCGACTGGGCGTCCTTGAGGCCGCCCTCGGCGATCGTGGCCTTGACCTGCTTCTGCTGGTACGACGGCAGGTACTTGAGTTCGATCTCCGGGTGGTCCTGCTGCATCTTCGACAGCGACACCCAGGCCAGGTCCTGGCTGATCCCGCGGTACAGCGCGACGTGCTCCTCGCTGGTGCCGACGTAGTACTGCGTCTGCGTCCAGCGGTAGCCGCCGTAGAGACCGCCGCCGATGACCGCGAGGGCGAGGGCGCTGTACAGCGACGCCTTCAGCCATCTGCGGCCCTTGCGCTTGGTGAAGTCGCCGTCGGCGTAGTCGTCGAAGCTGCCCTCGGGGGCGTAGCCGGTGCTGTCGCCGGAGCCGGGCGGGCCGAACTCGCCGCCGCCGTGGCCCTGGCGGCCCAGGTGGGAGGCGCGGCCGGCCGGGGTCTGCATGATCCCGTTGTCGTGCAGATGGCTCTGGTTCTCGGCGACCGCGCCGACCACGACCGGCTGGTCGGACAGCTGGCCCGCGAGCGTGTCGCCGGTGTCCAGATCGAGGACGTCGGCGACGATGACGGTGATGTTGTCCGGGCCGCCGCCGCGCAGCGCGAGCTGGATCAGCTCCTGCACGGTTTCCTGCGGGCCCTGGTAGCTGGCGAGGGTCTCCTCCATCGTCTGGTGGGAGACGACGCCGGACAGGCCGTCGGAGCAGATCAGATACCGGTCGCCGGCGCGGACCTCGCGGATGGACAGGTCGGGCTCGACGTTGTCGCCGCTGCCGAGGGCACGCATCAGCAGCGAGCGCTGCGGATGGGTGGTGGCCTCCTCCTCGGTGATCCGGCCCTCGTCCACGAGCCGCTGCACCCAGGTGTGGTCCTGGGTGATCTGGGTGAGCACCCCGTCGCGCAGCAGATAGGCGCGCGAGTCGCCGACGTGCACCATGCCGAGCCGCTGCCCGGTCCACAGCAGCGCGGTCAGCGTGGTGCCCATGCCCTCGAGCTGGGGGTCCTCCTCGACCATGGAGCGCAGCTGGTCGTTGGCGCGCCGCACGGCCACGCCGAGGGAGGTGAGGATGTCGGAGCCGGGCACGTCGTCGTCGAGCGTGACCAGGGTGGAGATCACCTCGGAGGAGGCGACCTCGCCGGCCGCCTGGCCGCCCATGCCGTCGGCGATCGCGAGCAGGCGGGGGCCGGCGTAACCGGAGTCCTCGTTGCCCTCGCGGATCATGCCCTTGTGCGAACCGGCGGCAAAGCGCAGTGACAGACTCATGCGCACCTCGCCCGTCGGCTCCGAATGCAGCCGGTCGTGTCGAGCCACACTGCCCACCCTCCGGTCGGGAGCGCGCCGGGGACCGGAAGGCGGTCCGCCGCCGCGTGCTCGCTCCGTTCGCGCTCACTCATGATGTAGCACTACTTCCGCAGCTCGATGACGGTCTTGCCGATGCGGATCGGCGCGCCCAGCGAGATCGGCGTGGGGGTCGTCAGCCGGGACCGGTCCAGGTAGGTGCCGTTGGTCGACCCCAGGTCCTCGACGATCCACTGGCCGTCGCGGTCGGGGTAGATCCTGGCATGACGGCTGGAGGCGTAGTCGTCGTCCAGCACGATCGTGGAGTCGTGCGCCCGGCCCAGCGTGATGGTCTGGCCCTGGAGCGCGACGGTGGTGCCGGTCAGTGTGCCTTCGGTCACGACCAGCTTGCTGGGGGCGTTGCGCCCGCGCCGGCCGCCGCCACCGCTCTGCTGGCCGCGCTGCTGCGGGGGCGCGGCCTGCTGCGGCCTGGCGAGATCGGAAGAGCACACGTCCCCCCCCCCCCCCCCCCCCCCCCCCCCCCCCCCCCCCCCCCCCACAGGTGCGCACACTTTTTCCCTACACGACGCTGACCGAACAGGTCGCTGCGGATGACCTGCACGGCCACGATCACGAACAGCCACAGTACGGCCAGGAAACCCAGCCGCATGACCGTGAGGGTCAGCTCTGACATTGCCCCCGCTTCACCCTTCGGCTTGCCTATAGATAACGGTGGTGCTGCCCACGACGATCCGCGAGCCGTCGCGGAGCGTAGCGCGGGTGGTGTGCTGCCCGTCCACCACGATGCCGTTGGTGGAGCCGAGATCCTGGATCGTCGAGGGCGTTCCGGTCCGGATCTCGCAGTGCCGGCGGGAGACGCCGGGATCGTCGATCCGCACGTCGGCCTCGGTGCTGCGGCCCAGCACCAGGGTCGCGCGGGAGATCTGGTGGCGGGTGCCGTTGATCTCGATCCAGTAGCGGGTGCGTCCGCCGCTCATCGGGGCGGCCGCGGGGCGCTGGGTGGCGGGCTGCGGGTAGCCGTAGCCGCCGGGGCGGGCGCCGGGCGGCGGGGCGGCGGGCATGGGGGCGGGGCGGCGGGCATGGGGGGCGCGCCGGCGGGCATGGCGGGCGGATAGCCGTACCCGCTCTGGCCCTGTGCGCCCTGTCCCGGGCGGCCCGGGGCCGCCGCGGGGCCCTGACCCTGCGAGCCCTGCGCGGAGGGGCCCGCCTGCTGGTCGCTGGAGGAGGCGAGGGTGCGCGAACGCACCCGGTAGAGGCCGGTGTCCAGGTCCTCGGCCTTCTCCAGGTTTACCTTGATCGGGCCCATGAAGGTGTAGCGCTGCTGCTTCGCGTAGTCACGCACCATGCCGGCCAGCTCGTCGCCGAGCTGCCCGGAGTAGGGGCTGAGGCGCTCGTGGTCGGGCGCGCTGAGCTCCACGATGAAGTCGTTGGGTACGACGGTGCGGTCGCGGTTCCAGATGGTCGCGTTGTTGTCGCACTCCCGCTGGAGCGCGCCCGCGATCTCCACGGGCTGGACCTCGGACTTGAAGACCTTGGCGAAGGTGCCGTTCACCAGACCTTCGAGACGCTGCTCGAACTTCTTCAGGACTCCCATGGGGCACCTCCTCCGTCCCTTGTCGGTTCCTTGTCCTGCGCTGTGTGGTGCGTGTGCTGCTCTGTGCGTTGCGTGCCCGGTACCGCCGGTACTGCTTACTGATCGTATCCACGCCCCCGGCAAACAGCCGGTTCCCCCAGCCGCTCCGCTCGGAACTCCTCCCTGGCATGGATCGTAGAGCCGGGCGAAGACCAGTGTCCCGCACCCTGCCCCGCCCCCGCCCCTCTCCTGGGGAGATGGCCGGGACCGGTACGAGGTTGATACGTGAACCGGGACTCCTTGATACGCGGTGAAACGGCCGGGCGCTGTGCGGATGGTCACGGGTGTGGGGACAGTCACGGTGGGGGTCGGGGGTGAGTACGGGGGCGGGTGCGTACGGCGACGGGGGCGGCGGGCGTCCGGCGAGCGTGCGGGGGTGGGGTCGGCCGGAGCGAGGGCGGCGTACGGACGGCGTGCGGACGGCGTGCGGGTGGGGCGTGCGGAGGGCGCCCGGTCGACGGCACCCTGCCCGGCGGGGCGAGCCGGGGTCGACCGGCGCGCGGGGCCGACCCGGGACGGGCTGGTCAGGGGCCCTGAGAAAGGGATGTGAACCCACCCCGTACGACGTGCTAATGTTCTGCATGTCGGAAGGGGCCAGCCCGAAAGGGCAGAAGCCGGAAGACACACCCAATGCGCGGGTGGCGGAATAGGCAGACGCGCTGGATTCAGGTTCCAGTGCCCGAAAGGGCGTGGGGGTTCAACTCCCCCCTCGCGCACAGAGGGAATGGGCGGCATCGCAATGGCGATGCCGCCCTTCTTCTTTTCCCGTTCTTCTCCCGGACGCCTGTAGGCGTGTGAGGAAGGTCTCAGGCCGACGGCGGCGATGAGGACCTGGTGCGCCGGTCCGACGTCGGCTGACGCGTCGTAGCCCATTGGAGTTGTGCCGAAGCGGTCGTGGAACTGCTGGCTCAAGGGCGAATAGCCGCAGGTCACAGGCGTCGCGGCGGGACATGACGAGGTCTCAGGGGCACAGTTTCCGCGGGAAGTGAGTGTTTAGCTAGACCTAAAGGTGGCATCCTGGAGACAGCCACAACAACCGTTGCGGTGAAGCGAGTTGGGGGTCGTTCCATGAGCTTCTTCGGTCGGAGCGAGGGCAACGCCGAGTCGGGCGGTGCCCAGTTGGCGCGGCAGGCGACCGCGTCGCTCGCGGGGTTGCTGGCGGGGCTGGGGAAGTCGCGGGCGGATCTCGCCAAGGCGATGGGGGTGAGCCCCGGCCGGGTCAGTCAGATCATGTCGGGTGACGCCAACCTGACCGTGCGGACGTTGGCATCACTGGCGGATGCGCTGGATGCCGATGTGGAGATCAGATTTTCTCCCCGTGGCGCCCAGGCCGCGGAGGGGGTGTCCGTGCACCGAGGCGAGCCCGTGCCGCTGCGTTCGAGAGGCGTGGCCGCCCGTCGGGTCGGTTAGCCGCGGTCGCGGCGGAGGCTGAGCCGTCGCCGTGGTCGGGGCACGGGTGCACTGTGGAAGGCGTCGTTGGACAGTGCCTTGGCCCGCAGGGACTCGAGTTCGGGCTGTTCCGTCCGGCGGCCGTGCACATAGGCGTGCAGCAACAGGTCTCCGCAGCGGTTGCGGGCCTCACCGAAGGCGCTGCGGCAGCGGTAGGTCTCGTCGTCGGTCGGCTCGCGCATCCAGGGTGAGCGGGCGTCACGGCGGGCCTGGTCGGTCTTCGTCTGCACATCGAGGGCGTGGACCATGGCGTCGTCCGCCGCGTCGAAGAGGTTGTTGACCGCCTTGGTGAGCGTGGGATGCCGGTCCAGCAGGTAGTTCCTGAGGTCGTACACGAAGACGCGGAGCTGCGTCGACTTCTCGAAGCCGTCCAGGAAGCGGTCGCACCAGCGGCAGGCGTCGAGATGCATCCGGTATTCGAGCCGCTCCCGGAACCAGGCGATGCCGAGCGTCATGAACTTGACGTAGGGCTGGGTCGTGTCGTCCTGCTTCTTGCGCGGCATGGCCGTGGCGCCGGTGGCCAGGCCCGCGGTGAGCGGGGGCAGCTTCGCCAGGTGGGGAAGCGCCATCGCGGCGACGATCCCGACCGCGCCGGTCAGGGCGAGGATCAGCAGGGTCAGGCCGGCCGACCGTCGGCTGCCCAGCAACCGGCCCTTGCCCACCGCGTTGCGGGCCAGGCCGATCCACGCGAGTCCGGCGCTGACGGCGGCCGGTAACGCGTACTCGGCGAGCCAGCCGTGGTGATACCAGGTCATGAACAGCCCCAAGTCATGCATGGACAGGGAGGGCCGTCATCCGCCTGCCTCGGGGTGAGCCGGGCTCCCCCTCGGCGTTCGCGCCCAGCCCTTTCACCGCGGGCGTGCGGCGGGCGGGCCGGACGCGGTGAGTACCGCAGATGATGTCACCTGCCACGGACGCGTGACACGGCTTTGGCGGCACGTGCCCACCGGCTGTGCCGATCCAGCCATCTAGGGGAGGGGAATGGCCGAGGTGGTGGCTACGACGCGAAGGGCGTGGGGGCGTGGCGGCGTGGGGGTATGGGGTGCGCGGGGGCATGGGGTGCGCGGGGTGTGCCGGGGGTGTGGCGATGTGGCCGGTCCCGCCGGTGAGGCGGCTCACCGGTGGGACCGGGCGGGTTGGCGCCGGGGCGTCGGGGGCCCGGGGCGGGTCCGGTTACTTCTCTTCGGGCATGCAGTGGCCGAGGTCGCACATGCCGGCCGGGGTGACGGTGTGGGAGACGGTGGCCGTGGGCTGCGGGGCGGCCCAGCCGGTGGCGGGGAGGGCCAGGGCGGTGAGGGCGGCGGTCAGGGCGGTGGTGGCGGCGATACGGCCGACGAGGGACATGAGGTCTGCTCCGGATTCGGGGTGGATGTGAATGCCGTGGGGCTGACCCGTTGGGGGGCGGGGGGCCTTGGCGGCGGTCCAGATCCTGGCGTTCCGGGGGCGGCGGCAGTAGTCACGTGAACGCGGTCCCCGGGTCGCGGGATGTCCAGCCCCTTGGTGTCCCGCCCCTTGGTGTCCTGCCCTGTGGTGTCCCTCTTCTTGGTGTCGCGCACTTTGCTGAGGGGTCCGGGGTGTGGTGGGGCGGGGCGGGGGTTCGCATGCTGGAAAGGCGATTCCCGTGCGTTTCCCGCGCGTTCGACGACTGAGAGGAACCCCATGCCTTCGCCTGCAGGCACGATGCCGTCACCTGACTTCTCCCCTCGCGAGCGGGAGGTGCTCGCCTCCCTGTGCGACGGGGAGACGTACCCGTCCATCGCCCGCCGGCTCGGCATCAGCCGGCACACGGTGGACACCTATGTGCGTCGGCTGCGCAGCAAGACGGGTGCGGTGAGCCGTTCGCAGCTCGTCGTCGCCGCGGTCAGGTGCGGGGTGTTCGATGTGCACACCCAGACGGACCGGAGCTGAACGAACCCGGGGGGTCAATGGGGGCGTTGGGCCGTGCGGAACGGTTCGCGGTCCAGCCCCCGCCCGTGGGCCGGGGTGGCCAGGGAGAGGGAGATGAGCCGGCTGCCGGCGGTCGCGGTGACGGTCGTACGGGAGCCACGCGGGAGGTAGAGGACCTCGCTGGCCAACAGCGGCAGGACGAGGGGCCGTTCGGGCTCCTCCGCCGTGGCGACGGACCAGTGGGTGCGGCCCGCGGTCTGCACCACCAGGGTGTGGGCCGTCGCGGGGCCGTCGAGCGGGGTGCCGGAGGTTTCGTTCACGGGCACGCCCAGAGCGGACGTCAGGCTGCGCGCGAGATACGCGGACAACCGGCGGTCGGCGGCCGGGGAGGCCCGGTCCGTCGTGTCGTACACGGCGGGTTCGTGCTCGGGCCACAGCAGGGCGGGCGAACGGTCCGTGCAGGCGCGCAGGAAGAGCACGATCTCCTCCACGTACGCCTCCTGGGACTCCGGAACGTCCGTGCCGTCGTACGCACTTCCCCAGACCATGCAGGCTTCACCATCGTCGTCGTGACTCGCGGCCGTCCCGCGCTCCTCGCCCGGGGGGCGGGAGCGGAGAACCTTTCGTGCAGCATGCCGTATCGGCACGCGCACCGTCAGTCACGGGTTCGCGTGACCGTCCACCTCCTCCAGCAGCCCGGAACGGGCCGCGGCGACGCCCGCCTGGAAGCGGCTCGACACGTTCAACTCGGAGAGGATGTCGGCGACATGACGGCGTGTCGTGCGCAGCGACATGCCGAGGCGCCGGGCGATCGCCTCGTCCTTGAGGCCGTCGGCGAGCAGGCGCAGGATCGTGCGGTGCAGTTCCCTGGAGACCGCCTCCATGGCGCGCCCGGTGGCGTCGACGAACGGCCTGGCGTGGGTCCAGGCCAGTTCGAAGACGTCGTACAGGTAGGCGACCACCGGCGGTTCGCTGATGAGGATCGCGCCCTGGCCGTCGTGTCCGGGCGCGGGGATGAAGGCGGTCTCCCGGTCCACGATGATCAGCCGGCCGAACAGTTCGTGCAGCGTGCGGTACTCCGCGCCGCGCGTGGAGAGCTCCGCCACGTATGCCTGGCTCGGGCCGTTGAAACGCGCCGTGTGGTGGTAGAGGGTGCGGATGCGGACGCCCCGGTCGAGCATCGCCCGGTCGCGCCCCATGGCCTCGGCCATCGCCGCCGGGACCCGGGAGCCGCCGCCGGGCTGGCAGGAGACCAGTTCGGTGCGGCAGCCGTCGCTGAGCCGGTTGAGCCGGTCGCGGACCTCGGCCACCGTGGAGATCTCCTGGAAACCGCTGCCCCAGGAGCGCGATTCCCGCTGGAAGACCAGGCTGAAGGGGTCGACGCTGCTCCTGATGTGCGCGATCGCCTCCTGGCGCTCACGGATCTGCGCCTCCAGGGGCGCGGTACGACGGCTCGCCGCGGCCTCCGCGGGTACGACGGTCAGCCGGGAGCCCGGCAGCGGCTCCTCGGTCAGCAGCCCGGTCTCGAGGAGGCGGGAGAGGACGCGGCGGACATCGGCAAGGTCGGCGGGCAGCTCGCGGGCGATGGTCTCCGGGTCGTGCGTGCCCGCTCTCTGATTGCGGACGAGCCAGGCGTAGACCCTTAAGTCCAGCGACTCCGACTTGAGTTCATCGGGGGTCGATCGTGGGCAATGAGGAGCTATGTCCATGTTCGCTCCGTCCTCCCCTTGCTGCCTTGCCGTTTGATGAGGCATCGGAAACCTGGCGGACGACATTGAGTTTTCCGAGACTGAGATCACCGTAACGTCCTTGTGTATGGAACGGAGTTCGTGTCATGAGGCGCTTTCTCATTGCTGTGACCGGCTTGTTGGCCGTCTTCGCCGTCGGAATGGGCTCCTCGCACCACGGGGCCCCGGACCGGGGCACGCAGGTCCAGGCCTCCTGCCGCGCCCTGCCGGCCGGGATGAGCGGAACGTGTGACAGCTCCTGGGGTGGGTGAGTGCATTTCCCGGGGGTTGGTTGCTCGGTGCCACCCAGAGGGCGGCGCGTGCCGCTCCACGGGGTGGTGCGGGAGGCCGCTCTCGGTGTCCGTCCGTGAGATAGGACGCTAGCCAAGTATTTCGGTGACCGTTGTAACCTGGAGGCATGGTCACCGACACGCGACCGCACCCGTCCGTCCGGCGGGGGCTCGCGCTGCTCACCTCGGAGCGGCCCCGCCCCGAGGCGATCCGCGCGCGGCCGAACGCCTGGTGGCTGGCCGTGGCCGCGGTGTGCTTCGGCGCGTTCATGGGCCAGCTGGACGCCAGCATCGTCACGCTCACCTACGGCGGTCTGCGCACCGGCTTCCACGCCTCGCTCGCGGCCGTCGAATGGGTCTCGCTGGCCTATCTGCTCGCCCTGGTGGCGCTGCTGGTGCCCGCGGGGCGCCTTGCCGACGCCCACGGCCGCAAACTGCTCTACCTGTACGGCTTCGCCGTCTTCACCCTCGCCTCCGCGGCCTGCGGCTTCGCGCCCTCGCTCTGGGTCCTCGTGGCGTTCCGCGTGGTCCAGGCGGCCGGCGCGGCCATGATGCAGGCCAACAGCGTGGCGCTGGTGACCACCAGCGCGCCGCGCGAGCGGATGCGCAGCGCCCTCGGCGTGCAGGCCGCCGCGCAGGCCCTGGGGCTGGCCCTGGGACCGACGGTCGGGGGCGCCCTGGTGTCCACCCTGGGCTGGCGCTGGGTGTTCTGGGTGAACGTGCCCGTGGGTGTCGTCGCCCTCGTCGGCGGCCACTACCTGCTGCCCCGCACCCGGGCCCGTACCCGGGTCACCCGCTTCGACTGGCCGGGGCTCCTGCTGCTGGCCGCGGCCACCACCGGTGCCCTGATGGGCGTCTCCGCGGCCTCCGGGCTGCCGGTGCCCGGCTGGGGCGTCGCCGCGCTGTTCCTGCTCGCGGCCGGGGCGGGACGGGCCTTCGTACGACGCCAGCGGCGGGCGGCCGCGCCCCTGCTCGACCTCGCCCTGCTGCGGGTACGGGCGGTGGCGTACGGCCTGGTGGGCGCCCTGAGCGGCTATCTGGTGCTGTTCGGGCCGCTGGTGCTGGTGCCCGTGGTGCTCACCGCGCGGGGCGTGTCCGAGCTGACGGCGGGGCTGGTGCTCACCGCGCTGCCGGCCGGGTTCGCGCTGGCCGCGACCGGGGGCGACCGGGTGCTGCCGCGCGGCCTCTCGGACCGGGGGCGGTGCCTGGCCGGTGCGGGGATCTTCACGGCGGCGCTGACCGCGCTGCTGGTGGTGGCGCCGGGGATCGGTGAGCTGGTGCCGGTGCTCGCGGTGACCGGGCTGGGGCTGGGGATGTTCACCCCGGCCAACAATGCGCTGATCATGGGCGCGATACCCGCGCGGTCGTCCGGGACGGGCGGGGGGCTCGTGAACATGACCCGGGGGCTGGGGACGGCGCTCGGGGTCGCTCTGGTCACGCTCGCCTTGCAGGTGGACGGCGGAGGCGAAGGCGCCGGGCGGGGCGGGAGCCAGGCGGCCGCGATGGTGCTGGTGGCGGCGTCGGTGGTCGCGGTGGGGGCGGCTTGGTTCGGGCCGAGGGAGGGGGCGCGGGAGGGGATTCGGGAGGAGTGATGCGGGAGGGTGATGCGGGAGGGGATTCGGGAGGGGTGAGAGGGCGTGAGGGGGCTCGCGGTGGGTTCGGGGAGGGCTCGCGGTGGGCTTGTGGCTCGCTCGTCGGAGCGGTTCCGGGAGGGGCCGGTTCCGGGAAGGGTGTTCGGGGGTGGCCGGGGCCAGGGCCGGTGTCGGGGGCCGTCCGAGCCCTGGACGCCCGGCCGTTCCCGGGTGCCGCCCGGCTAGGCTTTCCGCATGTCCGCGCAGCCACGCCCCGCCGTCTCCGCTCCCGGCCCCGCCGCGCAGGTGGAGTCCGCGCAGGCGGAGTCCACCCAGGCGCCCGAGGCCCGACTGCTCACCGAGGCCGTCACCCGGCTGCGCCGCGCGCTGCGCTCCTCGATCCGCACCGACTATCCGTGGGAGACGCTTCCCATGGCGCAGGTCGAGCTGCTCCAGGTGCTCGGCGAGCACTCGCCCACCCGGATCAGCGACCTCGCCGCGCGGCGCCGCCTGGCGCCGAGCACGGTCAGCGGGCTGATCGGTCAGATGATCAGCGCGGGACTGGTCGCGCGGGACGTCGACGCCGCCGACCGCCGGGCCTCCGTCGTCACCCTCACCGACGCGGGCCGGGAGAAGCTCGTGGCCTGGACCACGGCGCACGAACGCCGCATCGACGCCGCGCTCGGCGCCCTGGACGACGACGCCCGCGAGGCCATCGGGAACGCGCTGCCCGCGTTGTTCCGGCTGGCCGAGAACTTGGGCGGGGAGGCGGGCGAAGGCACGTCGGAGCGGTGAACCGGCTGCCGGGGCAATGGCTGCCGGGGTAGCGGCCTTGTCCGTGACCGGCGGGTGGGGTGGCGAGCGGGGTTTTTCCACAGCCACCGGGTTGTCCACAGGGCTGACCCGGATTCCGGCGTCGGCGGTACGGTCTTGCCGAGTCGATGTTCGTCTCGATGCGTACGGGGGAGGCGGTCGCTGTGGCCGGGAGCGGTGCGGGTGTGATGAGTGAGCCGCGGCAGCGGGAGCGCGGGGAGCAGGGGGAGCGGCTTGAGGGCGGGGCGCGCAGGCTGCCCCGGGTGCGCGGGTTCGCCGAGTGGCCCCGGCAGGGCTCGCCCAAGGAAGAGGGCAAGGCACTGCGGACCGGTGTGCCACGCCGTGACCACGCCCTCTTCGAACCGGACGCCGCCCGCCCGGACGCGGTGAGCGCCGTCATCGAGTCCAACGCCGGCCGGATACCGGAGCTGACCCCGATCCGCGTGGGCCGGATGGCGGCCACCCCCTTCGCCTTCCTGCGGGGCTCCGCCGGACTCATGGCGTACGACCTGGCCCGCACCCCCGTCACCGGGGTGGGCGCGCAGCTCTGCGGCGACGCGCACGCCGCCAACTTCGGGCTGTACGGCGACGCCCGCGGCGGCCTCGTCATCGACCTGAACGACTTCGACGAGACCGTGCACGGCCCCTGGGAGTGGGACCTGAAGCGGCTCGCCACCTCGCTGGTGCTGGCCGGGCGCGAGGCCGGTGCCGACGAGGACACCTGCCGTGCCGCGGCGCGGGACGCGGCCGGCGCCTACCGCCACACCATGCGGCTGCTGGCGAAGCTCCCGGCGCTGGACGCGTGGAACGCCATCGCGGACGAGGAGCTGGTCTCCCACGCCGACGCCCATGACCTGCTCGGCACCCTGCGACGGGTCTCGGAGAAGGCGCGGGCCAACACCAGCGGCCGGTTCGCGGCGAAGTCGACCGAGCCGCACCCGGACGGCGGCCGGCGCTTCGTCGACGCCTCGCCGGTGCTGCGCCGGACACCGGACGGCGAGGCCGCCGCGGTCGCCGCGTCCCTGGAGGAGTACCTGACGACGCTGTCCGAGGACCGCCGCCCTCTGCTCGCCCGGCACACGGTGCACGACGTTGCTTTCCGCGTGGTCGGCACCGGCAGCGTCGGCACCCGCTCGTACGTGGTCCTGCTCCTCGACCACCGTGAGCACCCGCTGGTCCTCCAGGTGAAGGAGGCCCGCCCCTCCGCGCTGCTCCCGCACCTGGCCGCCGCCGGCTTCGAGAACCCACCGGTCGCGCACGAGGGGCGCCGGGTCGTGCTCGGGCAGCAGCGGATGCAGGTGGTCAGCGACACCCTGCTGGGCTGGACCACGGTCGACGGACGGCCTTTCCAGGTACGGCAGTTCCGCAACCGCAAGGGCAGCGTCGACCCCGCCGCCCTCGCCGCCGACCAGGTCGACGACTACGCCCGCATGACCGGCGCCCTCCTGGCCCGCGCCCACTCCCACAGTGCCGATCCCCGCCTGATCGCCGGCTACTGCGGCAAGAACGAGGACCTGGACAACGCCGTCGCCGCCTTCGCCCTGACCTACGCCGACCTCACGGAGTCCGACCACGCCACCCTGATCACAGCGATACGCGCGGGCCGCATAGCGGCGGAGCTGGGCGTGTGAGCGGGGGCATCTCGGTTCTCTCGGCTTTCTTGTTTCTTGAGCTTCTTGAGCGGGGCCGCCGCGGCCCCTAAGGGGCGCGGGGAACCGCGCGACCAGCCACCACGCACCCGCACTCGCCGACGGCCCGGCACCCCCACGGCGAACCGCCCCCGCCACCGGCATGGATCCGCCCCGGCCCCGAGCCGAGCGCAGCGACTACGCTGGGGCGGGTGACCACCCCGGAAGCCGAACAACCCCACGCCCCCCGCCCCGAGGCGCGGCTCGAACAGGCCGTACGGGCCGCCGAGCAGGCGTTGATCGAGTACGAGATCGCCGTGGAGACCTTCCGCGTCGAGGTCGAGAACTTCTCCCGGCTGCACGAACAGCGACTCGGCCCGCTCTATCTGCGCCTTGAGGAACTGGATGCCGAGATCGCCGAGGCGACGGCCGCCCGCACCGGTGACCCGGAGGATGTGCGCCGCGCCGAGGAGGCTCGCGCCAACGTCCTGCCGATCCCCGGCGTCGAGGAGCTGATGCACGGCTGGATGGACGGCCACGGCCTCTACCCCGAGGCCGCCGCCATGCTCACCGGCCAGGCGGTACGTCCCCCGGAGCGGGTACGGCCCAGCGAGGAGGCCCGCAAGCTCTATCGCGACCTCGCCCGCAAGGCCCACCCCGACCTGGCGCAGGAGGAGGACGAGCGCACCCGGCGCGAGGAGTTCCTCACCCGCGTCAACGCCGCCTACGCCCGTGGTGACGAGGCGCTGCTGAAGGAACTGGCCGAGGAGTGGGCCGCGGGACCGGTACCGCCCGAGCGGCGCCCGAGCCCCGCCGAGGAGCTGTACGCCCGCCTCGAATGGCTCTCCCAGCGCAAGGAACTGCTCAACCTGGTCGCCCGCGAACTGGAGGACGGCGCCATCGCCGGCATGCTCCGCCTCGCCCCCGACGACCCGGACGCGCTGCTGGAGGAGATCGCCGACAAGCTCCGCGGGGACATCACCCGGCGCGAGGAGGAGCTGGCGGCCCTGCTGGCGCAGGACTGAGCCGGGCCCGCCGTCGGGTAGCGTCGGAGTCATGAATTTCGGAGCTGGTGTGCCCACCGTCGGTGTCACGGACCTCAAGGACGACGACTTCCTGCTGGACGTCCGCGAGGACGACGAGTGGCAGGCGGGCCACGCCGAGGGAGCGCTGCACATCCCGACCAGTGAGTTCGTGGCCCGTTACGGCGAGCTGACCGAGGCCGCCCCGCAGGACGGCCGCGTCCATGTGATCTGCCGCTCCGGTGGCCGGTCCGCCCAGGTCACCATGTATCTGGTGCAGCAGGGCATCGACGCGGTGAACATCGACGGCGGTATGCAGTCCTGGGCCGCCGCGGGCCGCCCGGTGACCACCGACGACGGCCGCCCGGGCCACGTGCTCTAGCCCCCCGGGTCGGCCGTCGGCGATCGGCGGTCAGCTGAGCGGGTGCGCCGCCAGCAGGTCGCCGAGCCGTTCCTCGTACGCCGCCGCCGGGCCGAGCGCCAGTTCCAGGTGCTTGGCCCAGGCGTGGTAGCGGTGCAGGGGGTAGTCGGTGTCCGCGCCGAAGCCGCCGTGCAGATGCTGCGCCGTCTGCACCACCCGGCGGACGCCCTCCGCCGCCCAGATCTTCGCCACCGCGACATCCCCGGCGGCGGGCAGCGCGCCCGGCGCCCCGGAGGCGATCCGCCACGCGGCCTGCCACAGGGTGGCCGCCATGGCCCGCAGATCGATGTACCGGTCGGCGGCCTGCACGGCCACCGCCTGGAAGGTCGCGATCGGATGCCCGAACTGCTCGCGCCTGCCGGTGTATTCGCCGGTCATCTCCAGCACCCGTTCACCCAGCCCGAGCGCCAGCGCGCAGACGCCGGTGGCGAGCAGCGCGTGCAGCCACTCCCAGGCGCCCTCGGCCTCGATGACCTCGCCCGCCGTCTGCCGTGCCCCCGCCAGCCGCAGTTCGGCCAGCCGCTCCCCGGTGGTGGACACCTGCTCGACGAGCGTCACCCCGTCCAGCCCCCGGGGCAGCAGCGCGAGCACACTCCCCCCGGCCGCCGCGCCCTCGATGTGCGCCGGTACGACGACGAGATCCGCGTCGTACGCCCAGGGCACCGCGGTCTGCACCCCGTCCAGCACCCAACTCGGGCCCTCCCGCCGTGCGGTGACGGCGAGTTCGGCGGGGTCATGGCCACTGCGACCGCTCGCGGCGACGGTCAGCACCAGCTCCCCGCGCCCCGCCCGCTCCAGCAGACGCTCCCCCGACTCCTTGCTCCCATAGGCCCCTACGACCGCCGCCGCCGCGCTGTGCTCCAGCAGCGGCACCCGCGCGAGGACCTTCGCCGACTCCCGCAGCACCAGGCACAGGGCGATCGCGTCCAGACCCGCGCCGCCGTACGCCTCGTCGAGCAGCAGGCTCAGCAGATCCGCGCCGGCCAGCCGGGACCACAGCTCCCGGTCGAGGCCCTCGGCCACGGCGCCCGGGGTCAGCGCCGGGCTGGGCACCGCGTCCGGCGCGACACCGGCGAACACCCCCCGCGCCGCCTCGGCCGCCGCCTGCTGCTCCTCGGTGAAGGTGAAGTCCACGGCCTGTCCCTCCGACGGTGCGGTCGTCATCTGACGGGCCGTCAAGATAGAACAGGTTCTAGGAGAAGGGAACCTCGACGGCTCCCTCCGCGAAGCGTTCCGTGGAGCGTGCCATGGTGCTTTCTCAGCGGTCGAAGTCCAGCTCCACCTGTTCGGTCAGCGGATGGGACTGGCAGGCCAGTACGTATCCGGCGTCCGTCTCCTCCTCTTCCAGGGCGAAGTTGCGGTCCATGCGGACCTCGCCGGAGACCAGGAAGGCCCGGCAGGTGCCGCACACCCCGCCCTTGCAGGCGTAGGGCGCGTCGGGGCGGTTGCGCAGCACGGTCTCCAGCAGGGACTCGCCCTCCTGCACCGGCCAGGTGCCGCCGCGTCCGTCGAGCCGAGCGGTGACCGTGCTGTGCGCGGCCCCTGGCGCGATGCCCGCGGCGGTCGGACCCGAGTCCACATGGAAGATCTCCTGGTGGATCCGGGCGCGGTCCACGCCCAGCTCGCGCAGCGCCCCCTCGGCGCCCTGCACCAGCCCGTAGGGCCCGCACAGGAACCATCCCGCCACCCGCTCGGTCGGCAGCAGCGCGGGCAGCAGTCCGGTGAGCCGCTCCTGGTCGAGCCGGCCGGACGGCAGACCCGCCTGCTGCTCCTCCCGGGAGAGCACGGTCACCAGCTGGAGCCGCTCGGGGTAGCGGTCCTTCAGGTCGGCGACCTCTTCCAGGAACATCGTGGACGCGGCCGTACGGTCACCCCGTATCAGGCAGAACCGGGCCTCCGGCTCGCGCGCGAGCAGGGTGGAGACGATGGACAGCACCGGGGTGATGCCGCTGCCGCCGACGATCGCCGCGTACAGCCCCGGCGCCGGTTCCAGGGTGAAGCGGCCGGCCGGGGTCATGACCTCCAGCTCGTCCCCGATGTTGATCTCCTTCAGCGCGTAGGTGGAGAAGGCGCCGCCCTCCACCAGTCGCACCCCCACACGCAGACTGCTCGGGCCCTCGCCGTCCGCGGCGGGGGCGGGGGAGCAGATCGAGTAGGTCCGCCGCACCTCCGTGCCGTCCACCCGGCGGCGCAGCGCGAGGTGCTGGCCGGGCGTGTGCCGGTACTCCGTGCGCAGTTCGGCGGGGACGGTGAGGGTGAGGGCGACGGAGTCGTCGGTGAGCCGGTCGACCGCGGCCACCTGGAGCGGGTGGAAGCGCGCCATCACAACTCCTTGAAGTGGTCGAACGGTTCGCGGCAGGACAGACAGCGGCGCAGCGCCTTGCACGCGGTGGAGGAGAACCGGCTGAGCAGTTCGGTGTCGGCCGAGCCGCAGTGCGGGCAGTGGACCGGCTCGGCCTCGACGGCCCCGACGGCCCCGACGGCCCCGGCGGCCCCGGTGCGGGTCGGGCCGAGGGTCAGCGGTATCGGACCGGTGGCCTCCAGTGCCCTCGGGGGAGCTATGCCGAACTCCCGCAGTTTGCGGCGGCCTTCAGGGGTGATGTCGTCGGTCGACCAGGCGGGCGTGAGCACCGTGCGCACCGAGACCTCGCGCAGGCCGTGCTCCCGCAGGACCCGTTCGATGTCGAGGGACATCGCCTCGATGGCCGGGCAGCCGGTGTAGGTGGGGGTCAGATCGACCTCGGCGGCATCGCCGCCGTGCAGGCGCAGCGCGCGCACCACGCCCAGCTCATGGAGCGTGAGCACCGGGAGTTCGGGGTCGGGGACCGAACCGGCCAGCTCCAGCAGCTCCGCCTCCAGGGCGGTGGCGGTCACCATGACGCCCCCGGATGGCTGCGGTGCAGATGCTGCATCTCGGCGAGCATCCGGCCGAAGGACTCGGTGTGGACGCCCTGGCGGCCGGCGCCCGCCGACCAGGCCCCGGTGCGGGGCCCCTCCGGAACGGTCAGGGTGGCCCGGTCCAGCACCCGTGTGACCGACTCCAGCCAACGGGACTCCAGGCCCGCCCAGTCGACGTCCAGTCCCTCCACGGGCTGGAACATCTCCCCGGTGAACCGCCACAGCGCGTCACAGGCGCGCCGCATCCGCTCATGGCTGGTCTCAGTGCCGTCGCCGAGACGCAGGGTCCACTGCTCGGCGTGGTCGCGGTGGTAGGCGACCTCCTTGACGGCCTTCGCGGCCAGCGGGGCGAACACACCGTCACCGGCGGCGAGTTCGGCGTGCAGCAGGTGCTGGTAGGTGGAGAAATACAGCTGGCGGGCGATGGTGTGGGCGAAGTCGCCGTTCTCCTGCTCGACCAGCTGGAGGTTGCGGAAGGACCGCTCCTCGCGCAGGAAGGCCAGTTCGTCCTCGTCGCCCGCCAGGGACAGCAGCACTCGGGCCTGGCCGAGCAGGTCGAGGGCGATGTTGGCGAGGGCGACCTCCTCCTCCAGGGCGGGGGCGTGCCCGGCCCACTCCCCCAGTCGGTGGGAGAGCACCAGGGCGTCGTCGCCGAGCGCGAGCGCGGCGGTCAGCGGGACGGTGGCGGGGCCGGTGGCGGTCACAGGTGCTTCACCCCTTCCGGGATCTCGTAGAAGGTCGGGTGCCTGTACGGCTTGTCGGCGGCCGGCTCGAAGAAGGGGTCCTTCTCGTCCGGCGAGGACGCGGTGATCGCGGCGGCCGGGACGACCCAGATGGAGACGCCCTCGCCGCGGCGGGTGTACAGATCGCGGGCATTGCGCAGCGCCAGCTCGGCGTCCGGCGCGTGCAGGCTGCCGGCGTGGGTGTGGGAGAGGCCGCGCCGTGAGCGCACGAAGACCTCCCACAGGGGCCAGTCGGTGGTGCTCATGCTCGCTCCGCTCCCGTCGTCCGGTGTCCGGCGGCCTCGGTGCCGCCGCTGTGCCTGGCCGCGTGGGCGACGGCCGCTTCCCGTACCCAGGCGCCCTCGTCGTGGGCGCGTTTGCGCTGGGTCAGGCGTTGTTCGTTGCACGGGCCGTTGCCCTTGAGGACCTCCCAGAACTCCGTCCAGTCGATGGTGCCGAAGTCGTACTTCCCCCGCTCCTCGTTCCACGTGAGGTCGGGGTCGGGGAGGGTGAGGCCCAGGGACTCGGCCTGGGGGACGCAGATGTCGACGAAGCGCTGGCGCAGCTCGTCGTTCGAATGGCGCTTGATCTTCCAGGCCATCGACTGGGCGGAGTGCTGGGACTCGTCGTCGGGCGGGCCGAACATCATCAGCGAGGGCCACCACCAGCGGTCCACCGCGTCCTGCGCCATCGCGTGCTGCTCCGGAGTGCCCCGGCTCAGGGCCAGCAGCAGCTCGTAGCCCTGGCGCTGGTGGAAGGACTCCTCCTTGCAGACCCGCACCATGGCGCGCGCGTAGGGGCCGTAGGAGCAGCGGCACAGCGGCACCTGGTTGGTGATCGCGGCGCCGTCCACCAGCCAGCCGATCGCGCCGACGTCGGCCCAGGTCAGCGTGGGGTAGTTGAAGATCGAGGAGTACTTCTGGCGGCCGCTGTGCAGCTTGTCGAGCAGTTCGTCCCGGCTGGTGCCGAGGGTTTCCGCCGCGCTGTACAGATACAGGCCGTGTCCCGCCTCGTCCTGGACCTTGGCCATCAGGATCGCCTTGCGGCGCAGGGAGGGCGCGCGGGTGATCCAGTTGGCCTCCGGCTGCATCCCGATGATCTCGGAGTGCGCGTGCTGGGCGATCTGGCGGACCAGCGTCGCGCGGTACGCGTCCGGCATCCAGTCGCGCGGTTCGATGCGCTCGTCGGCGGCCACCGCCGCGTCGAAGACGTGCTGGTATTCCGCCTCGTCCCCGGTGGTGTTCCGGGCGCCGTCCGCCTCTGGGCGGGCCGTGCCCTGCGCGGCTGCTGTGGCCATGCGATCCCCCTGACCTCGGGCTCTGCGGTGGGATTCTCCCGACCGATCGTTCGGTCCGTGCGTCATCAATGGTTGCCGGGCCGCCGGACAGTGTCAACCGCTGTGGAAAACTCCGCGCGGAACCTGTGGACGAGCGGGATTCCGCGGGCGTGGGATCGGTGCGAGCGGTGCCTGTGGACGAAGCGTGCGGGGACGGCGGGGTCCGGCCCCCGGGGCTGCGCTCGGTGGCCGGGGCTGAGTACCGTTCCGTGCAGGCGCCGCGACGGGGCGCTCGTGCACCGCACGGCACCCGGGCCGGGCGGCCGTATCGAAGGGGTCGGCTCTCTGCCGACCCGGTGGGCCGACCCACGACTGAGCCGGAATTGGGGGACGGGGCGGAATGGACGCGTACGACGAGGACCCGAGGGCCGCGCGTGGCCCGGACGGGTCGACCGGGGCGCGTCCCCCGGAGAAGCCAGAGGCCCCGGAAACTCCGGGTGGCCCTGAGAGCACGGGCACCTCTGAGAACACGGGCACTCCTGAGAACACGGGCACTGCGGAGAAAGCGGGCACCCCTGAGAACACGGGCACTCCTGGGAGTCCGGACACCGTTTTGAGTCCGGACACCGCGTTGAGCTCGGAGACCTCTGAGGGCTCGGAGCCGGACCGGACACCGCCGGGCCAGGCCCCTGCGCCTGCACCCGATCCCGCCCGCCGCGGTCTCGCCGCCCTCTCCCCCCGCTACCAGGCCGTCGCCGCGCTGGCGGTCGCCGTCATCGGTGTCGGCGTCGGGGTGCACCTGCTGATGGTGTTCCTCAGCCTCGCGCCGCAGAACACGGTGTCGAAGCAGCACGGCAAGGCCGTCGAGGCATGGGTCTTCCCGGAGTTCGAACAGAACTGGAAGCTGTTCGCCCCCAATCCGCTCCAGCAGAACATCGCCGTGCAGGTGCGCGCCGACGTGCGGATGAAGGACGGCAGCGTGCGCACCACCGGCTGGATCGACCTGTCCGCCCAGGACGGCGCCGCCATCAAGGGCAATCCGGCGCCCAGCCACACCCAGCAGAACGAACTGCGCCGCGCCTGGGACTTCGTCACCGCCACGCACACCGCGGACAACCGCCCGGTCGGCATGCGCGGCGCGCTGTCCGAGCAGTATCTGCGCCGGATCGCGGTGATGCGCCTGTACCGCACCGATCCGACCAGCCGGATCGGCGTCATCCAGCGGGTGCAGGTCCGTTCCCGCACCCTCAATGTGCAGCCCCCCTCCTGGAGCGGTGAACAGGTGCCCGACAAGCCCCTCTACCGGATGCTGCCCTGGTGGACGGTGAGCGCCGCCGAGGCCGCCGGAGGTGTGCGGTGAACCAGCCCTCTCAGGTCCTCTCGCGCGGGCTCGCCCGTATCACCGAGGCGGCGCTCGGGCCGTACCAGAGCGCCGTGATCCGGATCGGCTTCGCCGGTACCTGGCTGCTCTTCCTGCTGCGCGAGTTCCCCCACCGACAGGAGTTGTACGGTCCCGACGGTCCCTGGGACTGGAACATGGGCCGGCGGCTGATCCTGGACAACCACGCCTTCACGGCCCTCATGTGGTCGAGCGGGCAGCTGTGGTTCGAGTGCTGCTACGCGCTCGCGATCCTCGCCAGCGCCGCGCTGCTGCTCGGCTGGCGCACCCGTACGGCGTCCGTGCTGTTCATGGTGGGCGTCCTGTCGCTCCAGAACCGCAGCGTCTTCGTCGGTGACGGCGGCGACAACGTGCTGCACCTGATGGCCATCTACCTCGTGTTCACGCGCTGCGGACAGGTGTGGTCCCTCGACGCGCGGCGCCGGGCGCGCGAACAGCGGCTTCCCACCGACCGGACCGGCCTCGCCCTGTGGACGGTGCTCGGGTTCGTCCTGGTCACGGTGACCGCGTCGGGCCGGCTCTTCGGCGGCGCCTGGCTGATCCCCGTCCTGCTGTGGACGGCGTGGGTGGGGCTCGCCCTGTGGTGGCTGGTCCAGCGGCTGGTGCGCTCGGCCGAGCCGCGGATCCTGCTGGACGTGATCGCCAACGTCCTGCACAACGGGGCCCTGGTGGTGATCATGGGCGAGGCGTGCCTGATCTATGCCACGGCCGGCTGGTACAAGATCCAGGGCTCGCGCTGGCAGGACGGCACCGCCGTCTACTACCCGCTGCACCTGGACTACTTCTCGCCCTGGCCCGGTCTCGCCGATCTGATGTCCGCCAGCGGCACCATCCTGATGGTCGTGGCGTACGGCACCGTCATCGTGCAGGTCGCCTTCCCGTTCACCCTGCTCAACCGGCGGGCGAAGAACGTGCTGCTGGTGGCGCTGATGATGGAGCACTTCGTGATCGCGGTCGTGCTCGGGCTGCCGTTCTTCTCGCTGGCGATGATCACCGCGGACGCCGTCTTCCTGCCCACGTCCTTCCTGCGCCGGGTCGGCGCCCTCGCCGCCCGCGCGCGGGGACGGTTCGTCAAGGGCGGCGGCGAGGACGGTACGGTGCCCGCGCCCCGCGCTCCGGAGGACAGCACGGCCGGCCGCGTAGGGTTCACGGCATGACCGACCCGTTGATCCGCTGGCGCGAGCACGCCGCCCGTGCCGTGCTGCTCGACGGCTTCCATGCCCTCAAGCACGCGCTGCGTTTCGGGGCCGAGGTGCCGGTGGCGGTCACCACCGACCGGCGGGCCGCGCTCGCCCTGGCCGAGGAACTGGCCGGGGACGTACGGGAGGCCCTGGACGGCCTGCTCATCGAGGTGCCCGAGCAGGCGTACGCCGCGCTCGTGGCCCGCCCGCATCCGACGGGGGTCGCCGCGCTCGCCGTACGACCCGCGCGTGAGGCCAACCTGGAGGCGCTCGCCCGGATGCCGCGCACCGCCCCCGTGGTGGTCCTCGACAACCCCCGCAACCTCGGCAACGCGGGCGCCGTGATCCGGCTGGCCGCCGGTTTCGGTGCGACCGGGGTGGTCACCACCGGCACGCTCGACCCCTGGCATCCCACGGTGGTGCGCGGCGGCGCGGGCCTGCACTTCGCGACCGCCGTGGAGCACCTCGGCGTCGACGAGCTGCCGCCCGGTCCGCTGTTCGCCCTCGATCCCGAGGGCGAGGACATCAGGGGCACCGAGCTGCCCGACGACGCCGTGCTCGCGTTCGGTTCGGAGCGCACCGGCCTCTCGGCGGAGGTACGCGCGCGGGCCGACCATCTGCTGCGGCTGCCGATGCGCCCCCAGGTCTCCAGCTACAACCTCGCCACCAGCGTGGCGATGACGCTGTACCACTGGAGCGCCACCGCGGGCGCACCCGCCGCGTAGCCTTCGCGGCCGTCGGGAGAAGAAACCCGCTTCTCCCGACGGTTTTTTCGGCTAGCCCTGGTGGCGCACCTCGACCACCCGGAAGCGGTTCGCCACGAAGGCGCCGTCGCACAGGGCCGCGTTCGCCGCCGGGTTGCCGCCCGAGCCGTGGAAGTCGGAGAAGGCGGCCGTCTGGTTCACGAACACCCCGCCCGTGAGGTTGAAGGACAGCTGGGCGGCCTCCTCCAGGCAGACCTCCTCGATGGCCCGCTCCACCTCGCTGTCCGTGGTGTACGCGCCGACGGTCATCGCGCCCTTCTCGCGGACCGTGCGCCGCAGCAGCTCCACCGCGTCGGTCACCGAGTCGAGGGCGACGGCGAAGGAGACCGGGCCGAAGCACTCGCTCATGTAGGCGGCCTCGGCGTCCGGCTTGGCGCCGTCCAGCTTGACGATCACCGGGGTGCGCACCACCGCGCCCGGGAACTCCGGGTTGGTGATCTCCCGCGAGGCGAGGGCGACCTCGCCGAGCCCTGCGGCGGCCTCCAGCCGGGCCTTGACGTCGGGGTTGACGATCGCGCCCAGCAGCCCGTTGGCCCGCGCGTCGTCGCCGAGCAGACCGTCGACCGCGCGGGCGAGGTCGGCGGTGACCTCGTCGAACGTCTTCGGGCCCTGGTCGGTGAGGATGCCCTCGCGCGGGATCAGCAGGTTCTGCGGGGTGGTGCACATCTGGCCGCTGTACAGGGACAGCGAGAACGCCAGGTTGGACAGCATCCCCTTGTAGTCGTCCGTGGAGTGCACGATCACCGTGTTGACGCCGGCCTTCTCCGTGTAGACCTGCGCCTGGCGGGCGTTGGCCTCCAGCCAGTCGCCGAAGGTCGTCGAACCGGTGTAGTCGATGATCCGGATCTCCGGGCGGGTCGCGAGGGCCTTGGCGATGCCCTCGCCGGGGCGCTCGGCGGCCAGCGCGACCAGGTCGGCGGCGAAACCGGCCTCGGTGAGCACCTCACGGGCGATCCGCACGGTCAGCGCGAGCGGGAGCACCGCGCGCGGGTGCGGCTTGACCAGGACCGCGTTGCCGGTCGCCAGGGAGGCGAACAGGCCCGGATAGCCGTTCCACGTCGGGAAGGTGTTGCAGCCGATGACCAGGCCGATGCCGCGCGGCACGGGCGTGAAGTTCTTGGTGAGCACCAGGGGGTCGCGCTTGCCCTGCGGCTTGGACCACTCGGCGGTGCCGGGGGTGCGGACCTGCTCCGCGTACGCGTACGCCACCGCCTCCAGGCCGCGGTCCTGGGCGTGCGGGCCGCCCGCCTGGAACGCCATCATGAAGGCCTGGCCGCTGGTGTGCATGACGGCGTGCGCGAACTCGTGCGTCCGGTCGCTGATGCGCTTGAGGATCTCCAGGCAGACCACGGCACGCACCTCGGCGCCCGCGTCCCGCCAGGCCGGCTGCCCGGCCTTCATCGCGGGCAGCAGTACGTCCAGGTCCGCGTGCGGGTAGCTCACGCCCAGCTCGATGCCGTACGGCGAGATCTCACCGCCCACCCAGTCGTCCGTGCCCGCCTGGCCGAGGTCGAGGCGGGTGCCGAGCAGGGCGTCGAAGGCGGCCTTGCCCGCGGCCGCGTCCAGGCTGCCGTGTTCGCCGTACGCCTTGGGGTGCTCGGGGTGCGGGGACCAGTACGCGCGCGTGCGGATCGCTTCCAGGGCCTGGTCGAGAGTGGGCCGGTGCTTCGCGATCAGCTCGGGGGCGGTCAGTTCGGCGGCCATGCGGGACCAACTCCTCGTCTGGAGAACTCGTCTTCGAGTTCAGGACCTGGCGGAAAGAGCAGCGGGATGGGACGGTCAGGGCTAGAGTAACCGAACGATCGGTCGGTTCAAGGGGGTCCGCCGCATCTGTGGAAAACCCCGTGCGGGAGGATCGCGCACATGACAGCACTCGACCTCAGCAGCCCCGTGGCCGTCGTCGGCACCGGCACCATGGGCCAGGGCATCGCCCAGGTCGCACTGGTCGCCGGCCACCCCGTGCGGCTCTACGACACCGCACCCGGGCGGGCCCGGGAGGCGGCCGCGGCGATCGGCGCGCGACTGGACCGGCTGGTGGAGAAGGGCCGGCTCGACGCCACCGCCCGGGACGCGGCCCGCGCCCGTCTCGAGCCCGCGGAGGCGCTCGCGGAGCTGGCCGACTGCGGCCTCGTCGTGGAGGCCGTGGTGGAGCGGCTGGACGTCAAGCAGCGGCTCTTCGGCGAGCTGGAGGACGTCGTCGGCGAGGACTGCCTGCTCGCCACCAACACCTCCTCGCTGTCGGTGACGGCGATCGGCGGCGCTCTGCGCCATCCGGGCCGCTTCCTCGGCCTGCACTTCTTCAACCCCGCGCCGCTGCTGCCGCTGGTCGAGGTCGTCTCCGGCTTCGCCACCGACGTCACCTCGGCGACGCGCGCGTACGAGACCGCCCGCGTCTGGGGCAAGACCCCGGTGGCCTGCGCGGACACCCCCGGCTTCATCGTGAACCGGATCGCCCGGCCCTTCTACGCCGAGGCATTCGCCGTCTACGAGGCCCAGGCCGCCGACCCGGCCACCATCGACGCGATCCTGCGCGAGTCGGGCGGCTTCCGCATGGGCGCGTTCGAACTCACCGACCTGATCGGCCAGGACGTCAACGAGGCGGTGACGCACTCGGTGTGGCAGTCCTTCTTCCAGGACGTGCGGTTCACCCCCTCGCTGGCCCAGCGCCGCCTGGTGGAGTCCGGCCGCCTGGGCCGCAAGGTCGGCCACGGCTGGTACGACCACGGGGAGGGCGCCGAGAAGCCCGAGCCGCACACCGCCGACAAGGAGCGGCCGCCCGCCTATGTCCTCGCCGAGGGCGATCTCGGCCCCGCCGCCGAACTGCTCGCGCTGATCCGCGAGGCGGGCATCCAGGTCCGCACGGAGGACGGCGACGAGGACGGCCACCTGGAGCTGCCCGGTGGCGGCCAGCTGGTCCTCGCCGACGGCCAGACCTCGGTGGAGTTCCGCGACGTCGTCTACTTCGACCTCGCCCTCGACTACCGCAAGGCCACCCGTATCGCCCTGTCCGCCTCCCAGGACACCTCGCAGACGACCCTCGCCGAGGCCGTCGGCCTGTTCCAGGCGCTCGGCAAGGACGTCAGCGTCATCGGCGACGTCCCCGGCATGATCGTGGCGCGCACGGTGGCCCGGATCATCGACCTCGCCCATGACGCGGTCGCCAAGGGCGTCGCCACCGAGGAGGACGTCGACACCGCGATGCGCCTCGGCGTCAACTATCCGCTGGGTCCCTTCGCGTGGGACCGCAGGCTGGGCGACGAGTTCGCCTACGACGTCCTGGACGCGATGCACGAGCGCGACCCCTCCGGACGCTACGCGCCCTCCCTCGCGCTCTACCGCCACGCCTACGCCGACGACAAGCGGGAGGGCACCTCATGACCACGCCCCGGCGCGACACGTACACCCCCGAGACGCTGCTCTCCGTCGCCGTCCAGGTCTTCAACCAGCGCGGTTACGACGGCACCTCCATGGAGCACCTGTCCAAGGCGGCCGGCATCTCCAAGTCGTCGATCTACCACCATGTCAGCGGCAAGGAGGAGCTGCTGAAGCGGGCCGTCAGCCGCGCCCTGGACGGCCTTTTCGCCATCCTGGAGGAGCCGGCGGCACGCGAGGGGCAGGCCGTGGAGCGCCTGGAGCACGTCGTGCGGCGCATGGTCGAGGTGCTCATATCCGAGCTGCCGTATGTGACCCTGCTGCTGCGGGTGCGCGGCAACACCGCCACCGAGCGCTGGGCGCTGGAGCGGCGCCGCGACTTCGACCACCGGGTCGCCGAGCTGCTCAAGGCGGCCGCGGCCGAGGGCGACGTACGCCCCGACGTGGAGGTGCGGCTGGCCACCCGGCTGGTCTTCGGCATGATCAACTCCATCGTGGAGTGGTACCGGCCGGAGGCTCGCGGCGCCTCGGGCCGCGAGGTGGCCGACGCGGTCGTCCAGCTGGTCTTCTCCGGACTGCGCCGGGCTGTCTGATCCTCCGATGACGCCGGGCTGTCTGACTTTCTGGTGATCCGAGAAAAACAGCCTACGGATCACAGCCTACGGATCACAGCCTGCTGATCCGAGAAGACGGCCTAGGCGTCCGGTTCCAGGTCCTCCTCCTCGAACACCAGCAGCGTGCGGGTGCTCAGCACCTCCGGGATCGCCTGGAGCCGGGTGAGCACCAGCTCGCGCAGCGCGCGGTTGTCGGGCGTGTGCACCAGCAGCAGGACGTCGAAGTCGCCGCCCACCAGCGCGATGTGCGAGGCCCCGGGCAGCTGGCGCAGCTGCTCGCGGACCGTGCGCCAGGTGTTCTGGACGATCTTCAGCGTGATGTACGCCGAGGTGCTGTGCCCGGCCCGCTCATGGTCCACGCGGGCGCCGAAGCCCCGGATCACCCCGTCCTCGACCAGCCGGTTGATGCGCGCGTAGGCATTGGCCCGCGAGACATGGACGCGTTCGGCGACCGACCGTATCGAGGCGCGGCCGTCCGCCTGGAGGATGCGCAGGATGTCCTGATCGATGGCGTCCAGCGGTCGCGCCGGCGGCGGCAGCGCGTCCTGCGTCATCTCGGCCATTTGTTCAGGTGCCATGTCCCCCCGCTTCATCGCCGTGGACGTCCTGCGTTCATTGCAGGCTGTGGAGAACCGTTTGTCCACAGCCTGGAGGCGCCTGTAGCCAAAATGTGCCGACGACCGAACAATCGGTAGGTGAGACGGGTCACAGCCGACACGTCTCCCGTAGCCGCTCCCACGAGGAGGTGCCGTCATGACGGTTCTGGAGCAGCGGGGCGCGTACCGGCCATCGCCGCCGCCCGCCTGGCAGCCCCGTATGGACCCCGCGCCGCTGCTGCCCGACGCCGAGCCGTATCGCGTCCTCGGCACCGAGGCGGTCGCCAAGGCCGATCCCGATCTGCTCCGCAGGCTCCACGCCCAGCTGGTGCGCGGCCGCCGCTACAACACGCAGGCCACCGCGCTCACCAAGCAGGGCCGCCTCGCCGTCTACCCCTCCAGCACCGGCCAGGAGGCCTGCGAGGTCGCCGCCGCGCTGGCCCTCGAAGAGCGCGACTGGCTCTTCCCCAGCTACCGCGACACCCTGGCCGTCGTCGCCCGCGGGGTGGACCCGGTCGAGGCCCTCACCCTGCTGCGCGGCGACTGGCACACCGGCTACGACCCGTACGCGCACCGGGTCGCCCCCCTCTCCACCCCGCTGGCCACCCAGCTGCCGCACGCCGTCGGCCTCGCCCACGCCGCCCGTCTCAAGGGCGACGACGTGGTCGCGCTCGCCATGGTCGGCGACGGCGGCACCAGCGAGGGCGACTTCCACGAGGCGCTGAATTTCGCCGCCGTCTGGCAGGCACCCGTCGTCTTCCTGGTCCAGAACAACGGCTTCGCCATCTCCGTCCCGCTCGCCAAGCAGACCGCCGCGCCCTCCCTGGCCCACAAGGCCGTCGGCTACGGCATGCCGGGCCGCCTGGTCGACGGCAATGACGCGGCCGCGGTGCACGAGGTGCTCACCGACGCCGTACGGCACGCCCGCGCGGGCGGCGGACCGACGCTGATCGAGGCGGTCACCTACCGCATCGACGCCCACACCAACGCCGACGACGCCACCCGCTACCGGGGCGACGCCGAGGTCGAGGCATGGCGCGCGCACGACCCGGTGCGCCTGCTGGAGACGGAGCTGACCGAGCGCGGCCTGATCGACGCGGCCGGTCTTGAGGCCGTACGGGAGGACGCCGAGGCGATGGCCGCCGACCTGCGTGAACGCATGAACCAGGACCCCGAACTCGACCCGATGGACCTCTTCGACCACGTCTACGCCGAGACCACCGCCCAACTGCGCGAGCAGCGGGACCTGTTGCGGGCCGAGCTGGCGGCCGAGCAGGACGGTCCCGGCCCGCAGGAAGGCGACCGCCGATGACCACCGTGGCCGTCAAGCCCGCCACCATGGCCCAGGCCCTCACCCGCGCGATGCGCGACGCGATGGCCGCCGACCCCACCGTGCATGTGCTCGGCGAGGACGTCGGCACCCTCGGCGGTGTCTTCCGCGTCACCGACGGGCTCGCCAAGGAGTTCGGCGAGGACCGCTGCACCGACACCCCGCTCGCGGAGGCCGGCATCCTCGGCGCCGCCGTCGGCATGGCCATGTACGGCCTGCGCCCGGTGGTGGAGATGCAGTTCGACGCCTTCGCCTACCCGGCGTTCGAGCAACTGGTCAGCCATGTCTCCCGGATGCGCAACCGCACCCGCGGCCGGATGCCCCTGCCGATCACCGTCCGCATCCCCTACGGCGGCGGCATCGGCGGCGTCGAGCACCACAGCGACTCCTCCGAGGCGTACTACATGGCCACCCCCGGCCTGCATGTGGTCACGCCCGCGACCGTCGCCGACGCCTACGGCCTGCTGCGCCGGGCCATCGCCTCCGACGACCCGGTCGTCTTCCTGGAGCCCAAGCGGCTCTACTGGTCCAAGGACACCTGGAACCCCGAGGAGCCGACCGAGGTCGAGCCGATCGGGCGCGCGGTGGTCCGGCGCACCGGCCGCAGCGCCACGCTGATCACCTACGGCCCCTCCGTGCCCGTCTGCCTGGAGGCCGCACAGGCCGCGCGGGCCGAGGGCTGGGAGCTGGAGGTGGTCGATCTGCGCTCCCTGGTGCCGTTCGACGACGAGACGGTCTGCGCCTCCGTGCGGCGCACCGGACGCGCGGTCGTGGTGCATGAGTCCACCGGGTTCGGCGGGCCGGGCGGCGAGATCGCGGCCCGTGTCACCGAGCGCTGCTTCCACCACCTGGAGGCGCCCGTGCTGCGCGTGGCCGGGTTCGACCTGCCCTACCCGCCGCCCATGCTGGAGCGGCACCATCTGCCCGGCGTGGACCGCGTCCTGGACGCCGTGGCCCGGCTCCAGTGGGAGGCCGAGGGCTGATGGCACAGGTGCTGGAGTTCAAGCTGCCCGACCTCGGCGAGGGACTGACCGAGGCGGAGATCGTGCGCTGGCTGGTCCAGGTCGGTGACGTGGTCGCCGTCGACCAGCCGGTGGTCGAGGTCGAGACGGCCAAGGCGTCGGTCGAGGTCCCCTGCCCCTACGGCGGCGTGGTCACCGCCCGCTACGGCGAGGAGGGTGCCGAACTCCCGGTCGGCGCCCCGCTCCTGACGGTCGCGGTCGGCGAACCGGACGGGAAGTCCACGGCCGGTTCGGGCAATGTCCTGGTCGGTTACGGCACGTCCGAGGCGCCGGGCCGGCGCCGCAGGGTGCGCCCGGTGGCCCTGACCGGAGGCGGCGCGGGCGGGAGCGACGGTGGCGCGGGCGGAAACGGTGCCACGGGCGCGCATGCCGCGGTGAACGGCGCCAAGGCCGCGAGTTCCGGCGTGAACGGCACGGCCGCCGCGCCGACTTCGAGCCTGCCCGCCACCGCCCTGCCGTCCGACGGCCCCGTGCCCGTGATCTCGCCGCTGGTCCGCAGGCTCGCCCGCGAGGGCGGACTGGATCTGCGGCGACTGGCGGGCTCCGGCCCGGACGGGCTGATCCTGCGCGCCGACGTGGAGCGCGCCCTGCGGACCGGAGCGGATCAGAGCAGCGGTCGTACGGCCGAGGCGCCCGTCGCGGCCCTGCCCGTCCAGGCCGCGGCGGCGGCCTCGGTGCCCGGCGAGGTGCGTGTTCCGCTCAAGGGCATCCGCGGTGCCGTCGCCGACAAGCTGTCCCGCAGCCGCCGGGAGATCCCGGACGCCACCTGCTGGGTGGACGCCGACGCGACGGAACTGATGCGCGCCCGGGCCGCGATGAACGCGGCGGGGGGCGCGAAGATCTCCCTCGTCGCGCTGCTCGCCCGCATCTGCGCCGCGGCCCTCGCGCGCTTCCCGGAGCTGAACTCCTCGGTCGACACCGAGGCCCGCGAGATCGTCCAGCACCCGTATGTGCACCTCGGGTTCGCGGCGCAGACCGAGCGCGGCCTGGTCGTGCCGGTCGTCCGGGACGCCCACACCCGCGACGCGGAGTCGCTGACCGGCGAGTTCGCCCGGCTCACCGAGGCGGCCCGCGCCGGGACGCTGACCCCGGGCGAACTCACCGGCGGCACCTTCACGTTGAACAACTACGGAGTCTTCGGCGTCGACGGCTCCACGCCGATCGTCAACCACCCCGAGGCGGCCATGCTCGGCGTCGGCCGGATCGTCCCCAAGCCGTGGGTGCACGAGGGCGAGCTGGCCGTGCGCCAGGTCGTCCAGCTCTCGCTCACCTTCGACCACCGGGTCTGCGACGGCGGCACGGCGGGCGGTTTCCTGAGGTACGTGGCGGACTGCGTGGAACAGCCGGCGGTGCTGCTGCGCACCCTGTGACCCGCCGGTTCCCGTCATCCCTCGGTTCCCTGTGATCGGCACGGCCCGCATACTCGGGGAGTGACCGACAACGCCACCGCCGGGCCGGCGGCCACCGCGGCCGCCCCCGGAGCCACCGCGGCACCCCTGCCGTACGACGCCGTCGTACTGGCCGGAGGTGCCGCGCGGCGGCTCGGCGGGGCCGACAAGCCCGGCGTCCGGGTCGGCGGCCGGGCGCTGCTGGACCGGGTGCTCACGGCCTGCGCGGACGCTCGTACGACCGTCGTGGTGGCCGCGCCCCGGAGCACCGCCCGCCCGGTGCGCTGGGCCCGCGAGGAGCCGCCCGGCGCGGGACCGGTCGCCGCGCTGGCGGCCGGGCTGCGGCACACCACGGCCGAACACGCCGTCGTCCTCTCCGCCGACCTGCCCTTCCTCCGCGCGGACACGCTGCGGCGGCTGCTGACCGCCCTGGGCGAAAGCGGCACCGACGGCGCGCTGCTCACCGACGCCGACGGCCGCGACCAGCCCCTCGTCGCCGCGTACCGCACCGCCGCGCTGCGCCGTGAACTGGACGCCCTCGCCGCCGCGCACGACGGCCTCACCGGGCTGCCGCTGCGCCGCCTCACCGGCGCCCTCCGCCTCATCCGTGTCCCGGACCCGCACGCGTCCTTCGACTGCGACACCTGGGACGACATCGTCAACGCCAGGGCACGCATCAGGGAGCATGGGCACGTGTTGGATGAATGGATCTCCGCAGTCAAGGACGAGCTGGGCATCGACCTGGACGTCGACACGAACGTCCTGCTCGACCTGGCCCGGGACGCCGCGCACGGGGTCGCCCGGCCCGCCGCCCCGCTGACCACCTTCCTCGTCGGCTACGCCGCGGCCCGGGGCGAGGGTGGCCCCGAGGCCGTCGCCGAGGCCGCCCGCAAGGCCGCCGCGCTGGCCCTGCGCTGGGCGGAAGAGGCGTCGGAGACCGGGGAAAGCGGGGGCCCGAGCGCCCCGGACGCCGGATGACCGCGCCCGGCCTCCGTGACGGGGCACCCGCGGAGGACAGCGACGACCTCGATGTCGAGGAGGCCCTGGCCCTCGTGAGGGACGCCAAGGACGACGGCACCGGCCCGGCCCGGGACCCGCTGCCCGCCGGGCCGCGCCGCCGCGACCCGGCGGAACGGCACCGCGCCACCCCCTGGCCTCTTCCGATCTCCGCGACCCGGCGGAACGGCACCGCGCCACCCCCTGGCCCCAGGCCCGCGAGATCGCCGCCCGCGCCGCCCGGGCCACCCGCGCGCCCCGGCCCGCCACTCCGTCATCTTCATCGGCCCCTCGCCGCACCCCCCTCTCCGTCCCCCTCGGTGACGCCCTCGGCCTCGTCCTCGCCGCGCCCCTCGACGCGCTCAGCGACCTGCCCTCCTTCGACACCTCCGCGATGGACGGCTGGGCGGTCGCCGGACCCGGACCCTGGGCGGTGCGCGAGGAAGGGGTGCTCGCCGGGCACGCCCAGCCCGCGCCGCTCACCGACGGCGAGGCGGTCCGCATCGCGACCGGCGCCCGTGTCCCCGCCGACACCACCGCCGTCCTGCGCACCGAGCACGGCCGCACCGACGCCCAGGGCCGACTGCACGCCACCCGGGACATGGGCCATGGCCAGGACATCCGCCCGCGCGGCCAGGAGTGCCGCAGCGGCGACCAGTTGCTGCCCGTCGGCACCCAGATCACCCCGGCCGTCCTCGGCCTGGCCGCGGCCGCGGGATACGACACCGTCACCGTCGTCCCCCGGCCCCGCGCCGAAGTCCTGGTCCTCGGGGACGAGTTGCTGACCGAAGGGCTGCCGCGTGAGGGGCTGATCCGGGACGCGCTCGGCCCCATGCTGCCGCCCTGGCTGCGGGCGCTCGGCGCCGAGGTCGTCGCGGTGCGCCGGATCCGCGACGACGCCAAGGCCCTGCACAAGGCGATCACCGCCTCGACGGCCGACCTGGTCGTCACCACCGGGGGCACCGCCGCCGGACCCCACGACCATGTCCACCCCACCCTGGAACGCATCGGGGCCGAACTCCTCGTCGACGGCGTGAAGGTGCGGCCCGGCCACCCCATGCTGCTGGCCCGCGTCAAGGACGACCAGCACCTCGTCGGTCTGCCCGGCAACCCCCTCGCGGCCGTCTCCGGCCTCATCACGCTCGCCGAACCGCTGCTGCGCACCCTCGCCGCGCGCCCTGCCCCCGAGCCGTACACGCTGCCGCTGACGGAGACGGTGCACGGGCACCCGTACGACACCCGGCTCGTGCCCGTGGTGCTGCGCGGCGATCGCGCCGTACCGCTGCACTACAACGGCCCGGCCATGCTGCGCGGTATCGCCGCCGCCGACGCGCTGGCCGTCGTGCCGCCGGGCGGGGCCCGGCAGGGCGCGGAGACGGAGCTGCTGGACCTGCCCTGGGCGACCGCGGGGATCGGGGTATGTTTCACGTGAAACACGCGGACGGCGACACCCTCAACGCCCAGGACACCACCGGGATTCCGCAGGACGACACCCTCACGGTGGACGAACGCTCGGTCGTCCACCGGGTGAAGCTGCCGGTGAAGGTGGTGGAACGGCCGCTCCGCCAGGTCGCCAAGCGGCTGCTCATGGCGCTGCTGGTGCTGGTCCTCACCGCGCTGGTCGTCTACGCCGACCGCGCGGGCTACCACGACAGCGCCGATGACTCCGTGGACCTGCTCGACTCGTTCTACTACGCCACCGTCACCCTCTCCACCACCGGATACGGTGACATCACCCCGGTCAGCGACAGCGCCCGGCTGACCAACATCTTCGTCATCACGCCCCTGCGTGTGCTGTTCCTGATCATCCTGGTCGGCACCACGCTGGAGGTCCTCACCGAGCGCACCCGGGAGGAATGGCGCCAGAAACGCTGGAGGTCCGCCTTGCGCGAGCACACCGTCGTCGTCGGCTTCGGCACGAAGGGGCGCTCGGCCGTGCAGACCGTCTGCGCGACCGGGCTGAAGAAGGAGCAGGTGGTCGTGGTCGACCCCAGCGCCAAGGTGATCGACGCGGCGACCGCCGACGGCTACGCGGGGGTCATGGGCGATGCCACCCGCAGCGATGTGCTCAGGCGCGCCGAGGTGCACAAGGCCCGGCAGATCATCGTGGCCCCGCAGCGCGACGACACCGCCGTGCTGGTCACCTTGACCGCACGTCAGCTCAACCGCAGCGCGAAGATCGTGGCCGCGGTGCGCGAGGAGGAGAACGCCCCGCTGCTGCGGCAGTCCGGCGCCGACGCGGTCATCACCAGCGCCAGCGCGGCCGGCCGGCTGCTCGGCCTGTCCGTCCTCAGCCCCGCCGCCGGCATGGTCATAGAGGACCTCATCCAGCAGGGCAGCGGCCTGGACCTGGTGGAGCGGCCGGTGGTGCGCGCCGAGGCGGGCAAGGGGCCGCGCGAGATCGACGACCTCGTGGTGAGCGTCGTACGCGGGCATCGGGTGCTCGGTTACGACGACCGGTCCATCGGCACCCTCCAGTTGACGGACCGGCTCATCACCATCGTGCGCGCCAGCCCCGGCACCCAGATCACCCCGCATCCGCGTCCCCTGCCCAGGGACTAGGGCGGGGCCGTCGAGCGCCGCGGTCGGCCGGCACATCGGGGGGAGTAGCGTCACCGACATGCATGCGATCACGATTCCCGAACCTGGTGGTCCCGAGGCGCTGGTGTGGGACGAGGTCCCCGAACCGGTGGCCGGCGAGGGCGAGGTGCTGGTCGAGGTGGTGGCCAGCGCCGTCAACCGTGCCGATGTCCTGCAACGGCAGGGTTTCTACAACCCGCCGCCCGGCGCGTCCCCCTACCCCGGCCTGGAGTGCTCCGGCCGGATCGCCGCGATCGGCCCCGGGGTGTCCGGCTGGACCGTGGGCGACGAGGTGTGCGCGCTGCTCGCGGGCGGCGGTTACGCGCAGAAGGTCGTCGTACCGGCCGGGCAGCTGCTGCCGGTGCCGGAGGGCGTCGACCTGGTGCGGGCCGCCGCGCTGCCCGAGGTGGCCTGCACGGTCTGGTCCAACGTGTTCATGATCTCCCATCTGCGGCCGGGTGAGACCCTGCTGGTGCACGGCGGCTCCAGCGGCATCGGCACCATGGCGATCCAGTTGGCCAAGGCGGTCGGCGCCAAGGTCGCGGTGACCGCCGGGACCAAGGAGAAGCTGGAGCGCTGCGCCGAGCTGGGCGCGGACATCCTGATCAACTACCGGGAGCAGGACTTCGTCGCCGAGGTCGAGGAGGCCACCGGCGGCGCGGGTGCCGACGTCATCCTCGACAACATGGGCGCCAAGTACCTCGACCGCAATGTGCGGGCCCTGGCGATCAACGGGCGCCTGGCGATCATCGGACTCCAGGGCGGTGCCAAGGGCGAACTGAACATCGGCGCGCTGCTGCACAAGCGGGCCGCCGTCACCGCGACCTCGCTGCGGGCGCGGCCGGTGGAGGAGAAGACGGCCATCGTCGCCGCGGTGCGCGAACACGTCTGGCCGCTGATCGCCGGGGGGCATGTGCGTCCGGTGGTGGACCGTGAGCTGCCGATGGCGCGGGCCGCCGAGGCGCACCGGGTGCTGGAGGAGAGCGGCCACATCGGCAAGGTGCTGCTCGTGGCGCCGTAGCGCAGCGTCTGGTCCCGGGGCTCAGGTCCTGCAGCCGTCCGGTCCCGGGGCTCAGGTCCTGCGCAGCCGCAGTCCCAGGAAGGCCAGGCCGAGGCCCAGGCCGATGAGGACGAGCCCGCTGCCGAGCGGCAGGATCCGCAGGGTCGGCTCGCTGGCGTTCTCGCTCTGCCGGGTGGCGTTCTGCTCGGCCGACTGCCCCGGTGTGGGATCGAGGCCCGCCTCCTCGGTGGGCCGGGAGGCCGTCGGGGTCTCCGCGGTCTCCGGCTCCGCCGGCTGTGCGGCGGCGGAGCCGGGGACGGCGTCCTCGTCGCCCTCCACCTGGGCCCAGGGCCCGTCCTGCCGCCCCGGGTGCAGCTTCCCCTCACCGGCCCCGCTCCCCGCCCGGGACGGCTCGCCGGACGGCGCGTGGTACAGGGCGGAGGCGGATCCCGACGGCGGGGCCGGGTGCTGGGGGCCGGCGCCGTCGTGTTCCGGGCGGCCTTGCTGATCGGGCCCGGAGTGCCCGGAACCCGTGGTGCTCCCGGACGCCGGGGACCCCCCGGCACCGCCCGAGCCGCCCGCGGGGCCGGAGGGCGAGGACGAGGCCGAGGGCGTGCCGGCGGGGTGGCGCGCGGTGGGGGAGTGCGGGGGACCGGCCTCGGCGGCGTACGCGGCGGCGGTGCCGTAGGCGGGCAGGGCCGCCGTGAGGACGAGCAGCAGCCGCAGACAGGGGTGGGTGAGTCGCAGCCATGGAGTCACGTCGGTGACCTCCCGGAGCCCAGCTGGTGTGAGCGCGTGATCGATGATGAACCGACGGGAACAGCCTCACATCGCCGGACTCTCCGGGCATTCCGGGTTGGGCCGACGGGTCTAAACGGCGGATCCGCTGCACCGGGGGGCGCCCCGGTGGTGAGGTGGGCGGGTGCGAGAGAATGACGGCATGGAGATGCCGAGGAACGAACGGTCGCCGGAGAAGCCCCAGATCCTCGTCGTGGGCCAGGACGGGATGGCGCTCGGCGGCGGAGGCGGGGACGACGATTCCCGCGAGATTCCGGTCACCGAGCAGGTCGAGCAGCCCGCCAAGGTCATGCGGATCGGCAGCATGATCAAGCAGCTCCTGGAGGAGGTGCGTGCCGCTCCCCTCGACGAGGCCAGTCGGGTGCGGCTGAGGGAGATCCACGCCAGCTCCGTGAAGGAGCTGGAGGACGGTCTGGCGCCGGAGCTGGTCGAGGAACTGGAGCGCCTGTCGCTGCCGTTCACCGACGATGTCACCCCGAGCGACGCCGAGCTGCGTATCGCCCAGGCACAGCTGGTCGGCTGGCTGGAGGGCCTCTTCCACGGGATCCAGACCACGCTGTTCGCCCAGCAGATGGCCGCGCGGGCGCAGCTGGAGCAGATGCGCCGGGCGCTCCCGCCGGGTGTGTCGGGCCCCGAGGGCGACGACCAGCACACGGGCGGGCACTCGGGCGGCCCGTACCTCTAGGCCCCGACCGGGTCCTACGGGGCCCTACGGGTCCTACGGGTCCCCCGAGGATTCCCCTCCCGCATACGAGGTTTCGCGCGCCGAACACGCGAAAGGGGCCCGGCGCACGAGCGCCGGGCCCCTCCTCGTACGCGCGTCACTGCTGCGGCGGATTACCCGTCGACACGCTCAGCTCGATGGTGCCCGGGTCCTTGGCGTTCACATCCGTGCCCTCGGACGGGAACTGGTCCATGACCGTGCCGTCGCCCCAGGTGTTGTCGTCCACCTTCTTGACGTGCAGCGTCCAGCCCGCGGCCTGGAAGCAGGCCTTCACGGAGTTGATGTCCTTGTAGCGGAAATCGGGCAGCTGGATCTTGCTCGGGTCGTCGTAGGACTCGGAAGGCTCCGTGCACTTGGTCTTGTCGATCACCCGGGTGGTGTCCGGGCCCCGGTAACCCGCCTGGTGGGTGGGGGACGCCGAGCTGCTGGAGCCACCGCGCCCGCCCGTGTCGTCACCGCCGCCGCCACCGCTGTTCATGGTCAGCGCGACGACCAGGCCGACGACCGCGACGAGCGACACCCCGACCGCGCCGATGATCACGGCCTTGCCGCTCTTGCCGCCGCCCGGGCCTGACCCCTGCGTGGTCGTCTGCGGGGTCCCCGCGTACGGCGGCGGGGTGCCGGGCCCGTAGCCCACCGGAGGCGTCTGGTAGCCCCCTTGCTGGGGATAGCCGTAGGACGGCGCGGGCGTGGCCGGTGCCGGGGTCTGGGGCCCGTAGGGACCCGGCTGGTACGGCGTCTGCACCGGTCCGGGCGGCGTCTGCCGGCTCTGGTCGACCGGCGGGAACACCGCGGAGCCGACGCCCGAGCCGCTCTGCTGCGGACCGGCGTTCGGCACGATGCTCGGCGCGGCCGCCTGGAGGGAGGCGGCGACCCGCAGGCACTCCTCGCGCATGGCGTCGGCGGTCGGGAAGCGCTCGTTCGGGTTCTTCCGCAGCGCGCGGGCGACCAGCGCGTCCACCGCCGGGGGCAGCGAGCGGTTGATGGCGGAGGGGGCGACCGGCTCCTCCTGCACATGCGCGTAGGCGATCGCCAGCGGGGAGTCCGCGTCGAACGGCAGCCGCCCGGTCACCAGATGGAAGAGCATGATGCCGACCGAGTACAGGTCGGAGCGGGCGTCCACGCCGCGGCCGAGGGCCTGCTCGGGCGAGAGGTACTGCGGGGTGCCGACGACCATGCCGGTCTGCGTCATCGAGGTCACGCCGGACTGCATGGCGCGCGCGATGCCGAAGTCCATGACCTTGACCACACCGCGCTTGGTCACCATCACGTTGCCGGGCTTGATGTCGCGGTGGACCAGGCCCATCTCATGGCTGATGTCCAGCGCCGCGAGCACGTCCGCGGTGACCTTCAGCGCCTGGTCTGCGGGCATGGCGCCGTACCGCCGTATGTCCTCCTCCAGGACCGAGCCCAGCGGGCGGCCCTCGACGTACTCCATGACGATGTACGGAGTCGCCAGGCCGCCCAGGTCGTCCTCGCCCGTGTCGAAGACGGAGACGATGTTGGTGTGCGTGAGCTTCGCCACGGCCTGGGCCTCGCGGCGGAAGCGCTCGCGGAAGGCCTGCTCCCGGCCCAGCTCGGTGTGCAGTGTCTTGATCGCGACCTGGCGGTCCAGTACGGAGTCGTAGGCGAGGTGCACCGAGGCCATGCCGCCCTCGCCGAGCAAGTCGCGCAGCTGGTATCGGCCACCGGCCAGACCCTGCCCCGAGTACCGGCCGTGTGTGCCGTCCTGGCTCATCTCTCCGCGTCCCCCATCGGCCGTCCGGCACCTTGGCTCGTCGCACAGGCCTTGATCGAATGTGTCATTCCCGGCCAAGTCTGCCCCAGGCCACTGACACGTCAAGCTCGGTGCCCGTTCCGTGACCGTACGGGCAAGAAGCGTCGCGCAAGCGTTACAGGGGGCGTGCGAGCGGCACACAGAATTTGCACGAGGAGCCGTGCTGAGGGTTTCATGACCGGTCCGTCGCAGAGTCGGTCCCGGTTCCGGTTCCGGACCGGCGGCCCCCACGGAGGCTGTAGCGTGGCCGACGGAGACCGTGACAACACCGCGCGCATCGCGGGCAGAAACGACGGCGAGGACTGATGGCACAGACGCACAGCGCCCAGGGCCCGTCCGACCCGGAGGCGTCTGGCGGCGGCGGCATGTCCGACGGGCCGGAGAACTGGGGCAACGCGGGGCTGGTCGGCGACGGCCGGTACCGGCTCACGCATCGCCTGGGCCGGGGCGGCATGGCCGAGGTCTTCGCGGCCGAGGACGTCCGTCTGGGCCGTACGGTCGCGGTCAAGCTGCTCCGCGCCGACCTGGCCGAGGACCCCGTCTCCAAGGCGCGATTCACGCGTGAGGCACAGTCGGTCGCCGGGCTCAACCACCACGCGATCGTCGCCGTGTACGACTCCGGCGAGGACGTCGTGGGCGGCCAGTCGGTGCCGTACATCGTGATGGAGCTGGTCGAGGGCCGCACCATCCGCGATCTGCTGATCAACGCGGAGGCGCCCGGGCCCGAGCAGGCGCTGATCATTGTCTCCGGCGTCCTGGAGGCCCTCGCCTACTCGCACCAGCACGGCATCGTGCACCGCGACATCAAGCCCGCGAACGTGATCATCACCGACAGCGGCGCCGTCAAGGTGATGGACTTCGGCATCGCCCGCGCCCTGCACGGCGCGCAGTCCACGATGACCCAGACCGGCATGGTCATGGGCACCCCCCAGTACCTCTCCCCCGAGCAGGCGCTCGGCAAGGCCGTCGACCACCGCTCCGACCTGTACGCGACCGGCTGCCTGCTGTACGAACTGCTCGCGCTGCGGCCCCCGTTCACCGGCGAGACGCCGCTGTCCGTGGTCTACCAGCACGTCCAGGACACGCCCGTCGCGCCGTCGCAGGTCCTCCAGGCCTGCCCGCCGGAGCTGGACGGCCTGGTCATGCGCTCGCTCGCCAAGGAGCCGGACGACCGGTTCCAGACGGCGGAGGAGATGCGCGGCCTGGTCCAGTACGGCCTCCAGATGCTGTACGACCAGGGCGGTCACACCGGCACCTGGAACACCGGCCCGGTGGCGGCGCACGACGGCCGGCACACCCCGGCGGGCGGCTTCGCGGGGACCACCGCCATGTCGCACCCGATGGCCGGCGCCGGTACCACGCAGATCCCGCAGCCGCTGCTGCCGCAGGGCTACGGCCATGGCGACGACGGCGGCTTCGAGGGGCACGGCAACAAGGGCAGCGGCCGCGGCAAGCTGTGGATCCTCGCCGTGCTCGCGGTCATCGCCATCGCGGCGGGTGTGGCGCTGGCGCTGAAGGGCGCGGGCAGCGGCGGCGGCGCCGGTACGGACACCAAGCCGCCGGCCACGCACACCAAGAGCACCGACGACGACTCGGCCACGTCGAGCCCGAGCGACGACAGCACCGGGCAGCCCACGGACACCTCGACCGACGACGGGACGGGCATCGGCTCCGGGTCGGGCTGGTCGCCGTCGTACACGCCGTCGTACACCCCGACCGACCCGGAGACCACCGGACCCACCGACCAGCCGACGAAGACCCCGCCCACGTCGACGCAGCCCACGGACCCGACGGACGGCGGCAACGCGGACGGCGGCGCAGCGGACGGCGGCACCGACACCGGCGCCACGGGTGGCGGTACGGACGCGGGCACCACGGCCGGCAACGCCACCGACGGCAACGCGGCGGCGGGCGGGGCCGCGGGACTGCCCACCGGCTGAACATCGGCGGGGCTGCCACCGGCTGATTGCCGGCAGGGCTGCCCGTCGGTCGAATACGGCGGGATCGTCCGCCAAGAGGACATCCGCGGGGCCCGGGAAACCGGGCCCCGGTCGCGTTCACGGGCCGGTGGAAGACCGCTCCTCGGCCGCCGGGGCGGACGTAAACCCGCTCACCCGGTGAACGCGTCGCACACCGCGTCGTACTCGCGGGTCCACCACACCACGAGCGCCGAGGCGGCCGGGAACTGGCAGTCGGCCCGGGTGTCGCCGCGCTCGTAGTGCCAGCGCAGCATCCAGAAGTCGTTCAGGCGTTCCCACCACACCCGGCGTACGGCCGCCGCCAGCTCCGCGGGCGTGACATCGGCCGCGCGCCGGTACGCGCGGGCGTACGCCCGCACCTTCGGCAGGTCCAGGGCGCCCGCGGGGCGTACGAAGAAGATCGCGGCGGCGCGCACGGCCTCCTCGGCGCGGGGCTGCACGCCGAGCCGGTCCCAGTCCACGATGGCCGCTGGGGTGCCGTCCTTGTAGAGCAGGTTGAACGGGTGGAAGTCGCCGTGCACCCAGCCCACCGGGCCGCCGGGCGGCGGGCGCCGGTCCGCGTGCCGCTCCAGCAGCACCCGCCGCTCCCGCAGCCGGTGCCGGGCCAGTGTGTCGAAGGCGTCGGCCGGGCGGTGCCGGCGCACCCGGGCGAGTAACTCGTCGATGAGCGTGAACGTGTCGGCCGGGTCGGCGCTCTCCACGGGATGGGGGCTGGTGGCCGGGCGGGTGCGCCCCTTGGGCGGCATCACGCGCTCCAGGCAGGCGTGCACGGCGCCCAGCAGCGCTCCCAGGCGCGCGCTCTCCGAGCGGGTGAGCTGGCCGCCGTGGCGGTGTCCGCCGTCGATCCAGGGGTGCAGGGCGTAGGCGTGGCCGCCGACGACGGCGACGGTACGGCCCTCGCGGTGCGCGAGCGGCACGGCGACCGGCACGCCGAGGGCGGCCAGGCGCTGGGTGGCCCGGTGCCGGCGTTCGATGGCGGCCGGGTCGGCGGTGTCGGGGTCGAAGTGGTGCTTGAGGAAATACCGGCCGCGCGTGGTGCACAGCCGGTAGCCGCGGTTGAGCAGCCCCTGGTCGACGGGTTCGCAGGCCAGGGGCGTCCCGGCGGCGTCGTACAGGCGGAGCAGGGCGCCCAGAGGGGGCGCGTGGGACATGGGGGGTGGTACACAAAGGCGCGGCACGCCGCAGATGCTAGGGCACGAAAAATACCCTGTGAGCTGGGGCTTTCACAGTCAGTCGTCGGCGGTCGCAATCGGTCACAGGGTGCACCGGGCCGAAGGGGAATGCCCGCCGTGTTCGAGCATGTCTGGAGGCTTGGTCTTGAGGCTCGGACTTGAGGCTTTTCAAGGTTTCGGAGTTTTCCTCCCACAAAGCACCGGACCGCTCTCCCTTCGGGAACTCTTCCCGTCACCTGGGTGACCGGGATAACGTTCGCTTGCTCCGGCCTTGCCGCAAGGCTGTGACCAGCGCGCTTCCGCATCTCCTCGATTTACTTGGAAATCCAAGCAAAATCGCAGGTCAAGTGGGGTTTCACAGAAATGTGGAGCACTGGGTAACGTAATGGTCGCAGGGCGCTCGCCGGGGCACCTGTCACGCCTGTTCCCGGCCGAGTGGCACCCACCCCGTGCCCGGTGGTCGAAACAGGTGAGCCGCACTGGCCTACCGGCAACCCCGGGGGCCGGAACGACGGAGGAGCACACGTGACCGTGGACAGCAGTGCCGCGCGCAAGCGCAGCGCCGCAGGCAAGGCCGGCACCACCGGCAGCAAGGCCGACTCGGCCGGGACCGAGTCCGGAGCCACCGGCGCCAAGCGCACCACCAGCACGACCCGGGCCCCGCGCGCCGCGCGCGCCGGCGCGAAGAAGAGCACCGAGCCCGAGCTCGTGCAGCTTCTGACGCCGGAGGGCAAGCGGGTCAAGAACGCCGTGTACGACTCCTACGTCGCCGGCATCACCCCCGAAGACCTGCGCGGTCTCTACCGCGACATGGTGCTCACCCGTCGCTTCGACGCCGAGGCCACCGCACTCCAGCGCCAGGGCGAGCTGGGCCTGTGGGCCTCCCTGCTGGGCCAGGAGGCCGCCCAGATCGGCTCCGGCCGGGCCACCCGTGAGGACGACTACGTCTTCCCGACCTACCGCGAGCACGGCGTCGCCTGGTGCCGCGGTGTGGACCCGACCAACCTGCTCGGCATGTTCCGCGGCGTGAACAACGGCGGCTGGGACCCGAACAGCAACAACTTCCACCTGTACACGATCGTCATCGGCTCGCAGGCGCTGCACGCCACCGGCTACGCGATGGGCGTGGCCAAGGACGGCGCGGACTCGGCCGTCATCGCCTACTTCGGCGACGGTGCCTCCAGCCAGGGCGACGTGGCCGAGTCGTTCACCTTCTCGGCGGTCTACAACGCGCCCGTGGTGTTCTTCTGCCAGAACAACCAGTGGGCGATCTCCGAGCCGACCGAGAAGCAGACCAGGGTGCCGCTCTACCAGCGCGCCCAGGGCTACGGCTTCCCGGGCGTGCGCGTGGACGGCAACGACGTGCTGGCCTGCCTCGCGGTCACCAAGTGGGCCCTGGAGCGCGCCCGCAACGGCGAGGGCCCGACCCTGGTCGAGGCGTTCACCTACCGCATGGGCGCCCACACCACCTCCGACGACCCCAGCCGCTACCGTGGCGACGAGGAGCGGCAGGCCTGGGAGGCCAAGGACCCGATCCTGCGCCTGCGCCGCCATCTGGAGGCGTCGAACCACGCGGACGAGGGATTCTTCGAGGAACTCGAAACGGAGTCCGAGGCGTTGGGCAAGCGGGTGCGCGAAGCGGTCCGCGCCATGCCCGACCCGGACCACTTCGCCATCTTCGAGAACGTGTACGCGGACGGGCACGCGCTCGTCGACGAGGAGCGGGCCCAGTTCGCCGCCTACCAGGCGTCGTTCGCGGACGCAGAAGGGGGTCACTGAGATGGCCGAGAAGATGGCGATGGCCAAGGCCATCAACGAGTCGCTGCGCCGCGCCCTGGAGGCCGACCCCAAGGTCCTGGTCATGGGCGAGGACGTCGGCAAGCTCGGTGGCGTCTTCCGGGTCACGGACGGCCTTCAGAAGGACTTCGGCGACAGCCGGGTCATCGACACCCCGCTCGCCGAGTCCGGCATCGTCGGCACCGCGATCGGCCTGGCCCTGCGCGGCTACCGGCCGGTGGTGGAGATCCAGTTCGACGGTTTCGTCTTCCCGGCGTACGACCAGATCGTCACCCAGCTCGCCAAGATGCACGCGCGCTCGCTCGGCAAGGTCAAGATGCCCGTCGTCGTGCGCATCCCCTACGGCGGCGGCATCGGCGCGGTCGAGCACCACTCCGAGTCCCCCGAGGCCCTGTTCGCGCACGTCGCCGGCCTGAAGGTCGTCAGCCCGTCGAACGCGTCGGACGCCTACTGGATGATGCAGCAGGCCATCCAGAGCGACGACCCGGTGATCTACTTCGAGCCCAAGCGCCGCTACTGGGACAAGGCGGAGGTGGACGTCGAGGCGATCCCCGCCCCGCTGCACAAGGCCCAGGTGGTCCGCGAGGGCACCGACCTGACCCTCGCGGCCTACGGCCCGATGGTGAAGCTGTGCCAGGAGGTCGCCGCCGCGGCCGCCGAGGAGGGCAAGAGCCTGGAGGTCCTGGACCTGCGCTCGGTCTCCCCCCTCGACTTCGATGCCATCCAGGCCTCGGTCGAGAAGACCCGCCGCCTGGTCGTGGTCCATGAGGCGCCGGTGTTCTTCGGCTCCGGTGGCGAGATCGCCGCCCGGATCACCGAGCGCTGCTTCTACCACCTGGAGGCCCCGGTGCTCCGGGTCGGCGGCTATCACGCCCCGTACCCGCCGGCCCGCCTGGAGGAGGAGTACCTGCCGGACCTGGACCGCGTGCTCGACGCCGTCGACCGCTCGCTGGCGTACTGAGGGAGAGGGTCGTGACGACGATGACGGACGCGTCCGTACGCGAGTTCAAGATGCCCGACGTGGGCGAGGGGCTGACCGAGGCCGAGATCCTCAAGTGGTACGTCCAGCCGGGGGACACGGTCACCGACGGCCAGGTGGTGTGCGAGGTCGAGACCGCCAAGGCGGCCGTCGAACTGCCCATCCCCTACGACGGCGTGGTCAGCGAGCTGCGGTTCCCCGAGGGGACCACGGTCGACGTGGGCACGGCGATCATCACGGTGCAGGTGGCGGGCGGGGCTCCGGCCCCGGTTCCCGCGCAGGCCGAGGCGGCGGCGCCCGCGGCTCCGGAGGCTCCGGCTGTGTCGGCAGCGGCAGCGCCTTCGGCTCCGGCTCCGGCTTCGGCCGAGGAGGCCAAGCCCGCGGCTCGTCAGCCGGTCCTGGTGGGCTACGGCGTGTCGACCTCCGCGACCAAGCGCCGCCCGCGCAAGGGCCCCGAGGTCACCGTCCCGGCGCCCGCCCAGCCCGAGCTGAACGGCCACGCCCCGGCGGCGGACGGCCCCCGCCCGCTGGCCAAGCCCCCGGTGCGCAAGCTGGCCAAGGACCTGGGCGTCGACCTGACCGCGGTCACCCCGTCCGGCCCGGACGGGATCATCACGCGCGAGGACGTCCACGCGGCGGCCACGCCCGCTTCCGTGACCGCGCCCGCGCCGGTGGCGGCGGCTCCGGCCGCGCCCGCCCCGGTGGCGTCGTACGACGGTGCCCGCGAGACCCGTGTCCCCGTCAAGGGTGTGCGCAAGGCGACCGCGGCGGCGATGGTCGGCTCGGCGTTCACGGCCCCGCATGTCACGGAGTTCGTGACGGTCGACGTGACCCGCACCATGAAGCTGGTCGAGGAGCTGAAGCAGGACAAGGAGATGCAGGGCAGGCGGGTCAACCCGCTGCTGCTGATCGCCAAGGCCCTGCTGGTCGCGATCAAGCGCAACCCGGACGTCAACGCGTCCTGGGACGAGGCCAACCAGGAGATCGTGGTCAAGCACTACGTCAACCTGGGCATCGCGGCGGCAACCCCGCGCGGTCTGATCGTGCCGAACATCAAGGACGCGCAGGCCAAGACGCTGCCCCAGCTGGCCGACTCCCTCGGCGAACTGGTGGCCACGGCGCGCGAGGGCAAGACCTCCCCGTCCGCCATGCAGGGCGGCACGGTGACGATCACCAATGTCGGCGTCTTCGGCGTCGACACCGGCACGCCGATCCTCAACCCGGGCGAGTCGGCGATCCTCGCCATCGGTGCGATCAAGCTCCAGCCGTGGGTCCACAAGGGCAAGGTCAAGCCGCGCCAGGTGACCACCCTCGCCCTGAGCTTCGACCACCGCCTGGTCGACGGCGAGCTCGGCTCCAAGGTCCTGGCCGACGTGGCCGCGATCCTGGAGCAGCCGAAGCGGCTGATCACCTGGGCGTGACCGGCCCTTCCGGGTAAATCCGAAGGCCCTGTGGATCGCTCCACAGGGCCTTCGTCATACCGCCGTCTCCGGCGAAGGGTCAGCGCACGTCGACGTAGTCGTAGGCGTCCGCGACGGAGGAGTTGGCGTTACCGGCGTAGTGGAAGCGCCAGGTGCCGTCCACCGAGGCGGTGACGGTGGTCTTCAGGTAGCCGGTGGACGAGCTCTTGATCGTCTTCACCGTGCTGTAGGTGCTGCTGTTCGCGGGCTTGAACTGCAGCTGCACGGACTGGCTGCCGTAGCCGTAGTACTTCATGTACGACCAGCTGGCACGGTTCAGGGTGCCGGTGACCGTGATGGTCTTGCCCTTGGTGACGGGCTCCGGAGCGGCGTTGAAACCGCTGAAGCTGGCGGCACGCTTGACCCAGCGGTTCTTGTAGACGTCCGTCTCGATGTAGTCGCCGTTGTTGGCGACCGCGTAGACGGCCACGTTCCACTTGCCGTTCAGGGCGCTGTCGTACAGGTCGGTGCCCGGCGTGGCGGTGATCGTGATCTTGCAGGTGGCGCTCGTGGCGCTCCAGTTGTCGCAGGTGGCGTTGCTGGAGTCGCTGTCCGTGTAGAGCACGCCGTCCACGTCGCTGTCCAGGCTGGTGCCGTGCCACAGCATGGCATCGGCGCTGTAGATCCCGGACGGGGCGGTGGCCGTGACGTAGATGTTGAACGTCTTCTTGCCGAGGCCGACGACGACGTCCTTGTTGGCGTTGTCGGTGACCTTGGTGATCTGGATGTCACCCTGCTTCTCGTCGGCCGGCGCGTTGCGCCCGACGGACGGCTTCGAGGTGAAGCCGTGCGGAATCTTCGGGCTGTCCGCCGCCTGCGCGGCAGGAGCGAGAAGCGCGGTGAGCGCCACGGCACCGGACATCGTCACGGCGGCCAGGCTGGCACGAATACGCATCTGTGTTCCCCACGTGGAGAGAGCCTCGCGCACGATGCATGGGGGGTATGCGGGCTCTGAACGATGTAGTGAGCCTGTTGGCTCGCAAGAAAGACACGTGACACCTACGAACGGTTGTACGCCTCACCGACTTTTTCTGAACCGAATGTGGACGGCTCCTGACAAGGGGCCGGGACAGGGCGGGAGTTCGTCGACGGAGTGGAGGGAAAGGTGCGCTTGCCGCAATTCGGCCCGTGAATTGCGGGAGGGGAACGGAGCCGGTCCCCGAGCCTTTTCCCGGTCGTTCCCTGACGGCGTATCAGGGGCGGGTCAGGGTCCCGCCAGGGGTGTCACGGATGGTGAGGGTGTGGCGGTCGGCGGCACGCTGGTGGCATGACGAAATCCACTGCTCCCGGGACCGGTTCGGGTCCTGTTCGCCGTTCCGCCCTCGTGCGGCGGGTGTCCTTCCGCCGCGCCGCCGCCGTCGCGGGTGCGGCCGTCCTCGCCGGTACGGCGGCCGTGTCCGCACCCGGCGTCGCGGTCGCCGCGCCCCGGGCCGCCGTGTCCGCCGCCGTGCCCACGACCGACTTCCGTGACTGCCCGCCCCTGCCCGGCGGGGTCGACCCGGCCCGCTGGAGATGCGAAGTGCACACCGCGGCACCGGTGTTGACCATCGGGAAGGTGACGGTGCGGCTCGCTCCGATCACCATGACACACGCCGAGGGGCCCCTGCCGGACGGCGGCGACGGGCAGGTGTGGGGCGCGATGCACAGCACGCCGACGAGCGTGCCGGGTGTCCGGGGCCTCTCGATACGGCCCGAGTACGGGGGCCGGTCCGACTTCTACACCGGCACGTTCAGTCTCCGCTTCCGGCTCCTCGGCCACCTGCTGGCTCCCGGCTGCACCATCGGCGCCACCGCCCCCGTCGACTTCCGGCTGAACCGCTCGGGTCCCTCCACCTGGGTCTCCCAGGATCCGCCGCTGATCGAGTTCTCGGCCTACGACGACACATTCGCCGCCCCCGCCGCCGAGCACTGCGGACCGCTCGCCCCGCTCGTCAACCACCGCCTCGGCCTCCCGGCGGCCGAGGGGAACCTGATGACGTACGACGCGTCGTACACCTTCAAGACCTACGACCGACTTCCCCGAATACCGGCGCGGTAGAAGGGCCAAGGCGCCGGGCCGCGACTCATCGGCCCGATTCGGGCCGACGGGCGCGGAGGGCGTTCAGCAAAGCCGCCCCGCGTTCCGCGTCGTCCACGCTCACCGCGAAGTCGGAACGGCGGCCCCGGGGGCGTACGACCAGGCAGTCACCGGCGCGCAGCATGACCGTGGTGCCGAGGCCGCTGAGCCGGTAGCCCCAGCCGCCGACCTGGGAGGGCAGGCGCCGCTCGGCGCGGGCGGATTCGAGGGCGTCCGGGGTCCAGCGGCGGGCGGGCCAGCCGAGGGGGCCGAAGGAGACCTCCAGGCCCGCCTCCGAGACCTTCGCCCGGACCGAGGAGGAGACACCGCCCGCGAGAGCGAGGACGGCACAGGCGGCGCACACCGGCCAGAGCGTCGCGGCGGGAGCCAGACCCAGCACCAGCCCCAGCGCCGAGCCGACGGCGACCAGGCCGGCCACCGCCGACAGCGACTGGAGCCAGGGGTTGGCCGTGCGGGAGAACCAGACCAGGCGCTCGTCCCGCGCCAGGTCCAGCTCCGGTGTCCCGGCCCGGGGCGCGGTGGCGGTGGCCCGGACGGTCAGCCGCCAGGCGAGCACCCCGGCCGCGGCGGCGAGGGCCAGGGTGACGGCGATCCACCAGCCAGGCTGGCGGGCCTGGTGCCAGTCGGCGCGATCGAGATTCGCCCGCACGATCGAGACCTGGGCGCCGACGAGGACGACACCGGTGGGGGCGAGGGCGATCGGCAGCCAGGAGCGGGGTCCGGCCCAGGAGCGGCGCCATCGCACGCTCAGGGCGAGGGCGAGCACCAGCCAGACCGCGGCCGGTACCAGGGAGGCCGACCACAGCGGCATCGAGCCGTCGGGTGCCGGGCCGCCGCTCCAGTGGGTGGCCAGCCGGTCGGGGAGCCGGCCTCGCTGGAGCCAGGGAAGCCCGGCGACCAGCGCGGCGACGGCCGCCGTACCGCCCACCAGTGCCCAGCGCCCGGCCCGGCGCCGGCCGGGTCCCCCGTCGTGCCCGTCCGTCATGACGACTCCCGGATCATGTCGATGAGATCGGTCCGGCTGTATCCCAGCCGGGATGCCTCGGCCACCAGCTCCCGCACCTTGATCCGGAGCCCCGAGCGGGGGGCCGCGGCGCCCTCGGCGACGGTGATGCCCCGGCCCCGGCGGAACTCCAGCAGTCCCTCGTCGCGCAGTTCGCGCAAGGCCCGCAGGACGGTGTTCACGTTGAGGTCCAGCGCCGTGGAGAGATCGCGGGCGGAGGGCAGGCGCTCGCCCGCACGGCATTCACCCTCGGCGATGGCCCGTCGGATCGCCGCCGCAACCTGCTCGTGCAGGGGGCGGGTGTCGGTGGTGTCCAGACGCAGCAACATGGTGCTAATGAAGCTAGCACCATTCGCTTCATCCCGGCACCCCGCCCGGCCTCCCGGCTCCGGTGGCCGTTCGGTGCCCGGCTCCGGTGGCAGCACGGCCCCGGACAGCGCGACGGGCCCGCCGCTGGGTGCGACGGGCCCGGGTTGTGCTGCGGACGAGCCGGTGAACCGGCGTCCGTGGTCAGCCGAGCTTGGCGAAGCCGTAGTTGAGGAGCTTCGTGGCGTCCGACTCGCGCTGGGTGATGGAGCTGGAGGACAGGACGGTGCCGATGACGGTCTTGCCGTGGCGGGTGGCGGCGAAGACCAGGCAGTAGCCGGCCTCGGGACCGGAGCCGGTCTTCACGCCGATGGTGCCGCTGTAGCTCTTGAGCAGACCGTTGGTGTTGACCCAGGCGCCCATCGTGCGGGTGCCACCGGACTTGGTCTTCGTCTTGGCCGTGTACGACTTGGTCTTGACGATGGTGCGGAACGTGGAGTTCTTCATCGCACTGCTGGCGATCTTCGTGAGATCGCGCGGCGTCGAGTAGTTCTTGCCGTTGCCGATGCCGTCGAAGGAATCGAAGTGCGTGTTCTTCAGGCCGAGGCTCTTGGCGGCGCTGTTCATCTTGCCGATGAAGTTCGACACGCGGGCGGCGCGGGAGGAGCCGGAGCCGTACTTGTCCGCGAGGGCGTAGGCGGCGTCGCAGCCGGAGGGCAGCATCAGCCCGTACAGCAGCTGGCGGACGGTCACCTTGTCGCCGACGATCAGGTGGGCCTGAGAGGCGTTGTTCTTGACGACGTAGTCGCTGTACACCTTCTGGATCGTCACCGTGGCGTTGAGATTCAGGTTCTTCTGCGCCAGGACGACCTTGGCCGTCATGATCTTGGTCGTGGACCCGGTGGACCGCTTGGTGTCCGCGGCCTTGGTGTAGAGGGTCGAACCGCTCCCGTTGTTCATCACATAGCCGCCCTTGGCCCCGATCGAGGGCGTGGTGACGGCCTGTGCGGGCGCCGCGGTCAGGGCGCCGGTGGCGATCAGCGCACCGGAGGTGATCGCGACGGCGGTGGCTCGGCGGAGGCGGATGCCCTTGATGCCGGTAATCAAAGTGAATACCCCGATTGTCTGGAATGCCCCTGGATGCGGCCGAGTTGAGGTGCTCAGAGAAAAGGGCCGCATCTGTCTGACACGTAGGTAGCACAGAAGGTTGTGTGGCCATCCGGGGGAGACGGGTGTCACGTCCGCATCGTGGACGCCCGCGCACGTTGCGTACCTGTTGTATCTATCCTGTAGGCATGAAGACGGCCGTCCCGCACTCTGCCCCTCCCGCCAAGCAGCCACCCGCCGCCGACCGCGTCTACACGCACGTCAAACAGAGCGTCCTCGACCGGAGCTACGAGGGCGGCACCCTCCTCACCGAAGGCGAGCTGGCCGAGGCCGTGGGCGTGTCGCGCACCCCCGTGCGGGAGGCGCTGCTGCGGCTGGAGGTGGAGGGCCTGATCCGGCTCTACCCGAAGAAGGGCGCCCTGGTGCTGCCCGTCTCCGCGCAGGAGATCTCCGATGTGGTGGAGACCCGGCTGCTGGTGGAGGAGCACGCCGCGCGCAAGGCCGTACCCGCCCCGCCGGGCCTGGTGGAGCGGCTGGCCGAGCTGTTGGAGCGGCAGAAGGCGCAGGTCGCCGCCGGGGAGCTGGCCGAGGCCGCGGTGACCGACCGCTGCTTCCACGCCGAGATCGTCCGCAGCGGGGGCAATGAGATCCTGGCCCGCCTCTACGACCAGCTGCGCGACCGCCAGCTGCGGATGGGCGTCGCCGTCATGTACTCCCACCCTGACCGGGTGGCCACCACGCTCGCCGAGCACGAGGAGATCCTCCAGGCGCTGCGTGCCGGGGACGCGGACGCGGCCGTCGGGGTCGTGCACCGGCACGTGAGCCGGGTTTCGCTGCTCGCGCGGGGTGAGGTCCGATGAACAAGCTCACCCTTCCGGGTGACCCGCCGGGCGGCGTCCGGGCCGTCGGCGTGTGGTCCATAGGCGTCGCGGTCTACTTCGTCGCCGTCATCTTCCGCACCTCGCTGGGCGTGGCGGGCCTCGACGCGGCCGACCGCTTCCATGTGAACGCCTCGGCGCTGTCCACCTTCTCCATACTCCAGCTGCTGGTCTACGCCGGCATGCAGATACCCGTCGGCCTGATGGTCGACCGCCTCGGCACCAAGAAGGTGCTGGCCCTGGGCGCCGTCCTGTTCACGCTCGGGCAGCTGGGCTTCGCCTTCTCGCCGTCGTACGGCACCGCGCTCGCCTCCCGGGCGCTGCTGGGCTGCGGTGACGCGATGACGTTCATCAGCGTGCTGCGCCTGGGCACCCGCTGGTTCCCGGCCCGCCGCGGCCCCCTGGTCGCACAGCTCGCGGCCCTGGTCGGCATGGCGGGCAACCTCATCTCCACCCTCGTCCTGGCCCGGCTGCTGCACAGCATCGGCTGGACGCAGGCGTTCGCCGGCAGCGCGCTGGCCGGCGTGGTCGTCCTCGTACTGACCCTGCTGTTCCTGAAGGACCACCCCGAGGGGCACGAGCCCGCGCCGTTCCCGCACCAGGGCTCCGCCTACGTACGTCGGCAGATCGCCGAGGCCTGGCGGGAGCCGGGCACCCGGCTCGGGATGTGGGTGCACTTCACCACCCAGTTCCCGGCGATGGTCTTCCTGCTGCTGTGGGGCCTGCCGTTCCTGGTCGAGGCGGAGGGGCTCAGCCGGGCCACGGCCGGTGAGCTGCTGACCCTCGTCGTGCTCTCGAACATGGTGGTGGGACTGGTCTACGGCCAGGTCATCGCCCGGCACCACACCGCCCGGCTGCCGCTCGCGCTGTGCACGGTGGCGGCGACCGCGCTGCTGTGGGCGTCGACGCTGGCCTACCCCGCGCCGCACGCCCCGATGTGGCTGCTGATCGTCCTGTGCGCGGTGCTCGGCGCCTGCGGGCCCGCCTCGATGATCGGTTTCGACTTCGCCCGCCCGGCCAACCCGCCCGAGCGTCAGGGCACCGCGTCCGGCATCACCAACATGGGCGGTTTCATCGCCTCGATGACCACACTGCTCGCGATCGGCGTGCTGCTGGACGCGACGGGCGACGACTACCAGGTGGCGTTCAGCGCGGTGTTCGTCCTCCAGGCGATCGGCCTCAGCCAGATCCTGCGACTGCGGTCCCGGGCGGCCCGCCGTGAGCGGGAGCGGCTGGTGGCCAGCCGGGTGGAGACGGTGCACGTACCGGCGTGAGCCGCACGCCGGGGTCCCGGGTCAGCGCTGGTCGGGTACGAGGGTGAGGTACGCGATGCCGAGGACGCCCCGGTAGCTCATCCACTGGCCGCGGTGCCGGTCCAGGCGGGCGCGGGTCTCGGGCGCCAGCGGATGGTCCGGGTGCTGGGCGAGCCATACCTCCAGGCCCGCCTGGTAACCCGACTCGAACTCCTCCCACTCCTGGGGGCTCGCCGTCTCGGTCCACTCCGGGCGGAAACCGGCCTCCACCGCGAGGTCGAGCAGTCCGCCGAGGTCGTCGTGGTCGTCCGGGGCGGCACCGGGCCACATGCCGGACAACTCGGCCTCGGTGGGCGGCCGCTGCCAGAAACCCTCGCCGACCAGCACCCGGCCCCGGTCGGTCACCAGGCGCCGCAGTGCGCGCAGGGCCTCGGCGGTCGGCGGCTCGGCCTCGCTGAGGGCCTGGGTCGCGCCGAGACAGAGCACCAGGTCGGCCGGGCCCCGCTCGGTGCCCACGGCGGACTCCTCGGCGAACCGCACCCGGTGGCCGAGCCCGCGTTCCTCGGCGTTCTTCCGGGCGCGCGCGATGTCCTCGGCGTTCAGGTCGACACCGGTTCCGGTGGCGCCCGGGACGGCGTCCAGCACCCGCAGCAGCAACTCGGCCCAGCCGCAGCCGATGTCCAGCACGGTGCGGGGACGGTTGGCCGCGAGCCGCTGGACCATGGCGGTCGCGCGGGCTTCCGAGAGGGGGCCGTGGAAGGTGAGCCGGGCGAGCCGAGGCAGGTCGATGGTCATACCGGGCAACGCTAGAAGGTCGCCCCGACCGCCACCACCGAATTGCCGGCACCCTCAATTCCCGCCGGGGAAAGGGCGGTCACGGCGTCACGGCGCCACAGGGCCATGACGTCACGGCGTCACCGCGAAGTTCCGCAGGATGGCCTCCGCCAGCTCCTGGTCGCCCTCCGTCTTGACGCGGTCCGCCACCGCCTCGGGGGTCACCCGGCCGCAGGCCAGCCGGACATAGGTCTCCCAGTCGAGGGTGAGGGAGGCCACCGGGCCGAGCGCCGGGGCGGTCTCCAGGGTGCCGCGGCCCTGGATGTCGACGCGGATGGTGCGCAGGAACTCCACGGGCCCGTGCACATCGAAGACGACGGCCGAACTGCGGGGCGCGTCCGCGTCCTTCGCCACGATCTTCGGCAGCGCGTCCAGCAGGAAGTCACGGGTGACGTACGCGCCGGGCGAGTCGAGGTTGCCGGGGCGGCCGAGCGCCGTCCGCAGGTCCTGTTCGTGCACCCAGACGTCGAAGGCGCGCGTCCGGTAGGCGTGTTCGAGGGTGATCTCCCTGCCCATCGGGCCGCGCACGGTGGCACCGGGCTCGCGGTTCTCGTTGCGCATCTGGCGGTTGCGGCGGATGACCGTGTACTCCAGTTCGGCCGTCATCTCCGGCGCCGTGTGGTGGCGGCGGACGTCGACCTGCATCTCCATGTAGCGCTGGTGCTCGTTGGCGACGTGGAAGAGGTCGCGCGGCAGGGAGTGGATGGGGCGCGGGTCGCCGAGCAGCTCGCAGTCCAGGCCGATGACGTGCGAGACGACATCGCGTACCGACCATCCCGGGCACGGCGTCCGCCGGTTCCACTCGGCCTCGGGCAGTGGCTGCACCATCTCTGATATCGCGTCGACGGAGTGCGTCCAGGCGTCGGCGTAGGGCTGGAGGGTGGGATGCAGACTCACGGAACGGGACCCCTCGGCGGTCGGTACACGGGCAGGTTGCGGCGGCGGTGCCAGCGGGCGGCGGCTGCACGTCGGCGGGTGTCTGGGAAGCTAAGTTACGCTGCTGGCAGGCACCCCGGCAGTGCTTTCGCGTGACGATCGTAGGCCCGTATGGACGACTCGAATGCCAGGACGGTGGTAGTGTGCGCGCCTCTCTGATCCAGATCGCCGTCGACGAGGGCGAATCGCCCGTCTCGCGCAGGCAGCGCGCGGCCGCGCTGGTCCGGGCCCAGGCCGGGGCCGACCTGGTGGTGCTGCCCGAGCTGTGGACCACCGGCGCCTTCGCCTATGAGGACTTCGGCCGCGAGGCCGAGCCGCTGCACGGACCGACCTACGAGACGATGGCGTCGGCCGCGGCCGACGCGGGCGTGTGGCTGCACGCCGGGTCGATCCCCGAGCGCGCGGCGTCCGCCGACGGCTCCGCGCCGGACGACGGGACCCTCTACAACACCTCTCTCGTCTTCTCCCCCTCCGGTGAACTGGCCGCCGCCTACCGCAAGATCCACCGCTTCGGCTTCGACCAGGGCGAGGCCGTGCTGATGGGCGCGGGGCGGGAGCCGGTGACGGTCCCGCTGCCCGGCACCACGCTCGGCCTCGGCACCTGCTACGACCTGCGCTTCCCCGAGCTGTTCCGAGCCCTGGTCGACGCCGGTGCCGAGCTGCTGGTGCTCCCGGCGGGCTGGCCCGAGCGGCGCCGCGCGCACTGGACGCTGCTGGCCCGGGCGCGGGCGGTGGAGAACCAGGCGTTCGTGCTCGCCTGTGGAACGGCCGGGACGCACGCGGGAGTTCCGCAGGCGGGTCACTCGATCGTGGTGGATCCCTGGGGGGAGGTGCTGGCCGAGGCCGGTGCCGGCGAGGAGGTCCTCACGGTCGACCTCGACCCGGCGAAGGTGGCGGCGACGCGCGAGCAGTTCCCCGCGCTGAAGGACCGCGTGCTGGGGCTGGCGACGCCCCGGCGATAGCGGGGGCCGTCCGCGCGCCGACGGCCCCGCCGACGGTACGTCAGCCGTCCGGTACGCCGGTCGTCCGTCATGCCAGCCGCCCGGCATGTCCGGCCCCTCAGTCGCCGGGCCCGTCAGCCGCCGGGCCCGTCAGTGGTCCTCCCGCTCCTTCTCCGCGAGGTGGATCACGCACACCGCGACCGCGATGAGCAGCGCCGGGTCCGCGTCCTCGCGTACCACGTCCACGCCGTAGGTCTCCCGCAGGTGCAGCCAGCGCCGGGAGATCACGGCCAGCACCTGGTCGTCGTACTCGACGACGAACTCGCGGTCGAGGATCTTGCCGCTGACGTCCAGCTCGGAGCCGTCGGCCAGCGCGACGCGGTAGTGGTTGCGCAGCAGGGACAGCCGCTTGCGCTTGATGGTGGCCAGGCCCTCGCCGTCCCGCTCGATCACCATCGTGTCGCGCAGGGCGAACATCTTCTGGTGGATGTCGATCAGGACCCGGCCCTGGGCGTCCTTCAGCTCGAAGGTGTCCCGCAGCCGCATGGCCTTGCCGTCGACGAGGAAGACCTTGCGGCCGTGCTCGTCCTCGATCCAATAGTCTTCGCCGATGCCGAGGAGCCGGTCGCGTACCAGGAATCTCATGTCCTGAGCCCTTCCCAGGTTCGGCGGATTCATCACGGCGGGCGTGGGGCGATCCGCCGTGCGCGGGCCGTTTTTCCACAGGCCGTGGAGCCGAGTTGTCCGGGTTATCCACAGGCCGAGCGGGATGTCGGAGGCCGGTGGCACTCTTGAGCCATGACCGATTCCGCACCACCCCGGCGCCCCCGCGTCCGAGCCCCCGAGCTGATCGGCAAGGGCGGCTGGCTGAACACGGGCGACCGCGAGTACACCCTGTCCGACCTGCGCGGCCGCATCGTCGTCCTGGACTTCTGGACCTTCTGCTGCATCAACTGCCTGCACGTCCTGGACGAACTGCGCGAGCTGGAGCACCGGCACCCGGACACGGTGGTGGTCATCGGCGTGCACTCCCCCAAGTTCGCGCACGAGGCGGAACACGGCGCGGTCGTGGACGCGGTGGAGCGGTACGGAGTGGCGCACCCGGTGCTCGACGACCCCGAGCTGGCCACCTGGAAGCAGTACGCGGTGCGCGCGTGGCCGACGCTCGTGGTGATCGACCCGGAGGGGTACGTCGTCGCCCAGCACGCGGGCGAGGGCCATGTGCACGCGATCGAGCGGCTGGTGACGGAGCTGGAGGCCGAGCACGCGGCGAAGGGCACGCTGCGCCGCGGTGACGGCCCGTACGTCCCGCCGGAGCCGGAGCCGACGGTGCTGCGCTTCCCCGGCAAGGCCCTGCCGCTCCCGTCCGGGAATCTGCTGGTCAGCGACACCACCCGGCATCAGCTGGTGGAGCTGGCGGCGGACGGGGAGACGGTCGTACGGCGGATCGGCCAGGGCGACCGGGGGCTGACCGACGGCCCGGAGCACCGTGCCCGGTTCCAGGAGCCGCAGGGGCTCGCCCTGCTGCCCGACGGCACCGTGGTGGTGGCGGACACCGTCAATCACGCCCTGCGCCGCTTCGACCCGTCGACGGGCCGCACTACCACCCTCGCGGGCACCGGGCACCAGTGGATGCAGGGGGCCGCCACCTCGGGACCGGCCCGCGAGGTCGACCTCTCCTCGCCCTGGGACGTCGCCTGGTGGCAGGGCAGGGTGTGGATCGCCATGGCGGGCGTCCACCAGCTGTGGACGTACGACCCGGAGGACGGCACGGTCGCCGTCGCGGCCGGCACCACCAACGAGGGACTGGTCGACGGCTCCGCCGCCGAGGCGTGGTTCGCCCAGCCCTCCGGGCTCGCGGCCACCGCCGACCGGCTCTGGCTCGCCGACTCCGAGACCAGCGCCCTGCGCTGGGTGGACCCCGACGGGGCGGTGCACACCGCGGTCGGCACCGGCCTGTTCGACTTCGGGCATCGGGACGGCGCGGCCGGACAGGCGCTGTTCCAGCACCCGTTGGGCGTCACCGCGCTGCCGGACGGCTCGGTCGCGGTCGCCGACACCTACAACCACGCCCTGCGCCGCTTCGACCCCGCGACCGGCGAGGTGACCACGCTCGCCACGGATCTGCGGGAGCCCAGCGACGCGGTGCTCGTCGGCGCGGACATCGTGGTGGTGGAGTCGGCCCGGCACCGGCTGACCCGGCTGCGGCTGCCGGAGGAGGCGGTGCGCGTGGAGCCGGTGGCCCACCGCACCCGGCGCGCGGCCACCGAGGTCGCCCCCGGCCGGCTGCGGCTGGACGTCGTCTTCCAGGCTCCGCAGGGCCAGAAGCTGGACACCCGGTACGGCCCCTCCACCCGTCTCCTGGTCTCCTCCACCCCGCCCGGGCTGCTGCTCAAGGGCGAGGGGGCGGGCAGCGACCTGAGCCGCGAGCTGGAGCTCGACGCGGCCGTCCGGGAAGGGGTGTTGCACATATCCGCGATGGCCGCGTCCTGCGACGACGATCCCGCCAACGAGTACCCCGCGTGCCATGTGCACCAGCAGGACTGGGGTGTCCCGGTCCGCCTCACCGAGGGGGCGACGGACCGTCTGCCGCTCGTCCTGGCGGGCCTGGACGAGCAGGAGAGCGGGTCTCAGATGCCGTAGCCGTCGGTGTAGCCGTCACCGGTGTGGTGGTGATGGCGGTGGGGTTCCTCCTCCACGATCGGCGTCGTGGGCGGCACGACGACCCGCCGACGCCGGGCGATACCGCTGAATGTGGCGACGCCGATCAGCCCGACGGCCATCAGGATCAGGCCGACGACGGTGAGATTGACGCCGTGCATGTGCCAGTCGGTCGCGAACGTGAGTATGGCCCCCACGGCGATGAGGATGATGCATCCGCCGAGCCCCATGAGGCTTCGCCTCCCCTTTCGGTTCCGGAATCTCCGGTCCCGTCCGGGTACCCGGCGCGGCCCCGAGTAGCCCTGCGCACGACGGCCGTTCGACAGCCGCCCCTCCGTAAGGCCGTTCGCGACCGGCCTTACGGAGGACCGAGCGGGCTATCCCTCCAGGAAGGCCGTCAGGGCGCTCGCGAGGAGGAACGGGTCGTCGGCGCCGCACAGTTCGCGGGCGCTGTGCATGGAGAGGATGGCCACGCCGATGTCGACGGTGCGGATGCCGTGCCGGGCCGCGGTGATCGGGCCGATGGTGGTGCCGCAGGGCATCGAGTTGTTGGAGACGAACGACTGGAAGGGGACACCGGCCTTCTCGCAGGCGGCGGCGAACACCGCGCGGCCCGAACCGTCCGTGGCGTAGCGGTTGTTGACGTTCACCTTGAGGATCGGGCCGCCGTTGACACGGGGGTGGTGCGTCGGGTCGTGCCGCTCCGCGTAGTTGGGGTGCACGGCGTGTCCGGTGTCGGAGGAGAGGCACACGGAGCCGGCGAGGGCGCGGGCGCGGTCCTCGTAGGTGCCGCCGCGGGCGAACACCGAGCGCTCCAGGACGGAGCCGAGCAGCGGGCCGTCCGCGCCGGTGTCGGACTGGGAGCCGTTCTCCTCGTGGTCGAAGGCGGCCAGCACCGGGATGCGGGTGAGCGGGGCGCCGGAGGTCGCGGCGGCGGCCAGCGCGGCGGCGCCCGCGTGCACGGACAGCAGGTTGTCCATGCGCGGACCGGCGACCAGTTCGCGGTCCCGGCCGAGGTAGGCCGGTGCCTCCACCGGGTACGTCATCAGGTCCCAGCCGGCCACCGAGTGCGCCTCCAGGCCGGCCTCCTGCTCCAGGAAGGAGATCAGGTCGCCGTCGAGCACCTCGTCGCCGAGGCCCCACACCGGCTGGAGGTGGCGCTGCTTGTCCAGCTTGAGGCCCTCGTTGCTGACCGAGCGGTCCAGGTGGATGGCGAGCTGCGGCACCCGCAGCAGCGGCCGGTCCACGTCGACCAGGACGGTGGAGCCGTCGCGCAGGGTCAGCCGGCCGGCCAGGCCCAGGTCGCGGTCCAGCCAGGAGTTCATCAGCGGGCCGCCGTAGATCTCCACGGTGACCTGCCGCCAGCCGTGTGCGCCGGTGTCCGGGCGCGGCTTGATCCGCAGATTGGGGGAGTCGGTGTGCGCGCCGATGATGTGGAACGGCGTGTGCGGCGCGACGCCCTCGGGGACGTACCAGGCGATGATCGCGCCGCCGCGCAGCACGTACCGGCCGCCGCTGGTGCCGTCCCAGGCGTCCGTCTCGGCGACCTGCCTGAAGCCGGCCTTCTCCAGCCGCTCGGCGACGTTCGCCACGGCGTGGTACGGCGAGGGGCCGGCCGCCAGGAAGGACATCAGGTCGTCGGTGTGGCCGCGGTCGAAGGTGAGAGGTGCGCGCGCAGCGCTCGCTGGAGGGGTGGCGGCGGGCGACGGGCGGGATGGTGCGCTCATGGGATTCACCTTAACGACGGGCACGGGCCCGCTCCCGGTAAGGGGAGCGGGCCCGTGCACGGAAACGGCAGGGACGTCCGGAACGTCCGGAAGCGACGTCGGGTAACGACGCCGTTCCGTGTTCTAGAAGGCGGCCTCGTCCAGCTCCATCAGGTCCAGCTCGATGCCCGTGGACAGCTTGCGGGCCAGGGTGACGCCCGGCAGGACGTTCGCGGCGAAGAACTTCGCGGCGGCGATCTTGCCGGTGTAGAACGCCTTGTCCTTCGCGGAGGCCGTGGCGAGCTTCTCGGCGGCGACGGCGGCACCCTTGAGCAGCAGGTAGCCGACGATGACGTCGCCGGAGGCGAGCAGCAGGCGGGTGGTGTTCAGGCCGACCTTGTAGATGTTCTTGGCGTCGTCCTGGGTGGCGGCGAGGTCGGTCAGCATCAGGCCGACGATCGCCTCCAGCTCCACCGCGGCCTTGGCCAGGTGCTCGCGGGCGCCGGACAGCTCCTCGCCGCCGGTGCCGAGCGCCAGGAACTTCTTGATGTCCTCGGCGAGCGAGTTCAGCGCGGCGCCCTGGTTGCGGACGATCTTCCGGAAGAAGAAGTCCTGGCCCTGGATCGCGGTGGTGCCCTCGTAGAGGGTGTCGATCTTGGCGTCCCGAATGTACTGCTCGATCGGGTACTCCTGGAGGAAGCCGGAGCCGCCGAAGGTCTGCAGCGACTGGGCCAGCTGCTCGTAGGCCTTCTCGGAGCCGTAGCCCTTGACGACCGGCAGCAGCAGGTCGTTGAGGGCGTGGTCGGCGGCGGCGTCCTCGCCGTTCGCCTCCTTGACCTGGATCGCGTCCTGGACGGAGGCGGTGTACATCACCAGGGCGCGCATGCCCTCGGCGTACGCCTTCTGCGTCATCAGCGAGCGGCGCACATCGGGGTGGTGGGTGATGGTGACCTTGGGCGCGGCCTTGTCCATGAAGTTGGCCAGGTCCGGACCCTGGACGCGCTCCTTGGCGTACTCCAGGGCGTTCAGGTAGCCGGTGGACAGCGTGGAGATCGCCTTCGTGCCGACCATCATGCGGGCGAACTCGATGATGCGGAACATCTGGCGGATGCCGTCGTGCTTGTCGCCGATCAGCCAGCCCTTGGCGGGGTGGCGGTCGCCGAAGGTCATCTCGCACGTGTTGGAGGCCTTCAGGCCCATCTTGTGCTCGACGTTGGTTGCGTAGACGCCGTTGCGCTCGCCCAGCTCACCGGTCTCGAAGTCGAACTCGTACTTCGGCACCAGGAAGAGGGACAGGCCCTTGGTGCCGGGGCCGGCGCCCTCGGGGCGGGCGAGCACGTAGTGGAGGATGTTCTCCGACATGTCGTGCTCACCCGAGGTGATGAAGCGCTTCACGCCCTCGATGTGCCAGGAGCCGTCCTCCTGCTGGACCGCCTTGGTGCGGCCGGCGCCCACGTCCGAGCCCGCGTCGGGCTCGGTGAGCACCATCGTGGAGCCCCACTGCTTGTCCACGGCGATCGAGGCGATGTGCTTCTGGACCTCGTTGCCCTCCTCGAAGAGGATGCCGGCGAACGCGGGGCCCGAGGAGTACATCCACACGGCCGGGTTGGCGCCCAGGATCAGCTCGGCGTAGGCCCAGATCAGGGAGCGCGGCGAGGTGGTGCCGCCGATCTCCTCGGGCAGGCCGAGGCGCCAGTACTCGGAGTCCATGAAGGCCTGGTAGCTCTTCTTGAAGGACGCCGGGACCGGCGCGGTGTTGGTCTCCGGGTCGAAGACCGGCGGGTTGCGGTCGGCGTCGGCGAAGGACTCGGCCAGCTCGTTCTCCGAGAGGCGGGTCAGCTCCTCCAGCACGCTCTTCGCGGTCTCGACGTCCATCTCCTCGAACGGGCCGGTGCCGTACACCTTGTCGCGCCCGAGTACTTCGAAGAGGTTGAACTCGATGTCGCGGAGATTCGACTTGTAGTGCCCCATGGCGACGGCTCCGTTGAGGGATCGGCGAGGCACTGAATCCTCGCATCTGTTTCACGTACCAATAAGTAGCTCCGATGATGCTACCCGCCGGTAATAAGGCGCAACCCCAGTCCGGCCAAGTGTGAGAAGGGTCTACTCCTGTGGGCCTTTCGGGTCCATCCCTGCGGCGGCCCGGATCTCGGTACGCTTGCGCCCATGTACGGATACGGCCAGCCCATGGACGGCGGCGCCGCGCAGCAGCAGTACACGTCGGGGCAGCAGCAGATGGCGGGCGGGGCCGGCGGGTACGGCCAGCAGCCGCCGCTCTATCCGGAGCCGTCCCCGCCCTCGCTCGCGGACGCGGTGCGCGCGTTCACCACCGGGCAGATGTCCCCCGAGGACTTCCAGCAGATCTTCGCGTCGTCGAAGGTGTACTGCCCGCGCGGTGACACCCCCGGCTTCCTCGCCCTGCACAACACCCAGCAGCCGGTGATCCCGATGTTCACCTCGCTCAAGGAGCTGCGGCGGTACGCGGGCAAGGAGTCCAAGTACTTCGTGATCACCGGAGCCGAGGTGATCGACCTGCTGCCGACCGGCTACGGCTTCGTCCTGGACATGGAGGGCGAGCACCGGATGGTGTTCGACGCGAAGGCCGTCGAGCAGATGGTCGATTTCGCGATGCGCCGGATGTACGGCTGACCGGAATGTGCGGTCGGCCGGACGTGCGGCCGATCGGCTGAGACTCGTCGCTGCACGGGCCCGGAGGGAATTCCCTCCGGGCCCGCCCTGTTGTGGGTGGCAAGAAGTTCAACGCTCAACTAAAGTGGGCGTACGAAGGAGGTAGCCACCATGCCTGCAGTGACCGTCGAGAACCCGTTGACGCTGCCCCGTGTGACCGCTCCCGCCGATGCCGTGGCGCGCAAGGTGCTCACCGTCACCACCGCGCCGAGCGGGTACGAGGGCGAGGGCTTCCCCGTGCGCCGGGCGTTCGCGGGGATCAATTACCGCCATCTCGACCCGTTCATCATGATGGACCAGATGGGTGAGGTGGAGTACGCGCCGGGCGAGCCCAAGGGCACCCCCTGGCACCCGCACCGCGGCTTCGAGACCGTCACCTACATCATCGACGGGATCTTCGACCACCAGGACTCCAACGGCGGTGGCGGCACCATCACCGACGGCGACACCCAGTGGATGACGGCGGGCGCCGGGCTGCTGCACATCGAGGCGCCGCCGGAGCACCTCGTCGTCTCGGGCGGGCTCTTCCACGGGCTCCAGCTGTGGGTGAACCTCCCCGCCGAGGACAAGATGATGGCCCCGCGCTACCAGGACATCCGGGCCGGCAGCGTCCAGCTGCTGACCTCGCCGGACGGCGGCGCGCTGCTCCGGGTGATCGCCGGTGAGCTGGACGGCCACGAGGGCCCCGGCATCACGCACACCCCGATCACCATGGTCCACGCGACGCTCGCGCCCGGTGCCGAGATCACGCTGCCCTGGCGGGAGGACTTCAACGGCCTGGCGTACGTGCTGGCGGGCCGCGGCGGCGTCGGCGAAGAGCGCCGTCCCGTCCACACCGGTCAGACGGCCGTCTTCGGCGCCGGGTCCTCGCTGACCGTGCGCGCGGACGAGCGGCAGGACGGCAACACGCCGGACCTGGAGGTCGTGCTCCTCGGCGGCCGCCCGATCCGTGAGCCGATGGCGCACTACGGCCCGTTCGTCATGAACACCAAGGACGAACTGATGCAGGCCTTCGAGGACTTCCAGAAGGGCCGCCTCGGCACCGTCCCGGCCGTGCACGGCATGACGGACGAGGGCCCGCAGGCCTGACCCGCCCCCGGGACAGGGCGCCCCTCCAGCCGACGAAGCCTGGAGCGGCGCCCTTTCGGCCGACCGGATGCCGCGGCACCCCGGCCCGCCCGGTCCCGTGCTCACCCGCCCGGTCCCGCAGGACGAGACACTCGGCGGTCTGCGTGATCCGCTGGGGGACGTGCATCTGTTGCCCGAGCCCGTTCGGCGGCTTGCCGCGTGGTGCGCCGTGCTGCTGCTGGTCGCCGGGGTCGGATGGGTCGGGGTGCGGCTGTGCGGGGAGCTTCGTACGGCCGTCACCGCGGTCCTGCTCGCACTCCTCGGCACCGCCCTGCTCGGCCCCCTGCACCGGCGGCTGGTGCGGGCCGGCGTCCAGCGCTCGGTGTCGGCCGGGCTGACCTGCGTCGCGGTCGTGGCCGTCGTCGGCGGCGCCGTCTACATCGTCGTCGCCGCCCTCGTCGACAGCGGCGACGAGATCATGACCTCGCTGCGCAACGCCGCCAAGAGCGTCTCCCGGCACTTCGGGGCCGCCGGGACCGGCCTGGAGGACCTCACCACCAACTCCGGGGAGCTGCTGCGCCGGTTCGGCGGCACGGCCGCGTCCAACGTCATCAGCGGGGTGAGCGTCGTCGGCGAGAGCATCGCGCTGGCCGTCCTCGCCCTCGTCCTGGTCTTCTTCTTCCTGCGCGACTCCCACCTCGTGGCGGGCACCCTGCGCTCCCTCGCGCCCCGGGGCACCGGCGACACCCTCGAAGCGGTCGCGCGCCGCGCCTACCAGGCCGTCGAGGGGTTCATGCGCGGCACCACCCTGATCGCCCTGATCGACGCCCTCTGCATCACCGTCGGCCTGCTGATCCTCCGGGTGCCCGGCGCCCTCGGGCTCGGCGCGCTGGTCTTCGTCGGGGCCTTCATCCCCTACCTCGGCGCGTTCATCTCCGGCGCGGTCGCGGTGCTCGTCGCCCTCGCGGACCGGGGCTTCGTCATCGCGCTGTGGACGCTCGGGGTGGTGCTCGCCGTGCAGGTCCTCGAGGGGCATGTGCTCCAGCCGATGATCCAGAGCCGCACCGTGCAGATGCACCCCGCGGTGGTCATGGTCACCATCACGGCCGGTGCCTCCGTGGCGGGCATCCTCGGCATGCTCCTGGCCGTCCCGCTGACCGCGGCCGCCTTCGGCGTCCTCCAGGAACTGCGCGACCGCTACGGCCCCTCGCCCGCGGGCGACTCTCCGTCCACCGGCTCCTCGTCACCCGGTAGCCCGTCCCCCGGCTCCCCGCCGCCCGGTTCCCCCGGCCCTTCGTAGAGCTCGAACCAGATGCTCTTGCCCTCGCCCCGCGGATCCACCCCCCACGCGTGCGCCAGGAGCCCGATCAGCAGCAGTCCCCGCCCGGAGGAGGCCAGTTCGCCGGGCCGCCGCTTGTGCGGGAGGTCGTCGCCGCTGTCGAAGACCTCGATCCGCAGCCGGCGCCGCCCGCCCTCCTCGGCGACCTCGGCCAGCAGCAGCGCGTCCGCGTCGGTGTGCACCAGGACATTGGTGACCATCTCGGAGACCAGCAGCTCCGCCGAGTCGACCTGGTCCGGGGAGGCCCAGTCGTGCAGCAGATCGCGCACATGCCGGCGTGCCACGGCGATCCGCTCGGGCTCGTCCTGGCCCACCGACAGCAGCAGGCGCCGCACCCGGGGCCGTACCGCCACCGTGTCGTCGCAGCCGCAGCCGCAGCCCGGCCCGGGGCGGCACAGCAGCAACAGCGCGATGTCGTCCTCGCGCCGGTCGGCCAGCGGTCCCGTCGTGTGGTGCGAGGACGGCCCGTGCACGCCCTGGACCAGCGCGTCGGCCAGCGCCTCCAGATCGCCCTCGTGGCCCTCCAGGATCGAGCGCAGCCGCAGCCAGCCGCTGTCCAGGTCGTGCCCCCCGGTCTCGATCAGCCCGTCGGTGCACAGCATCAGCGTCTCCCCGGGCTGGAGCGCGAACCGGGTCGTCGGATAGTCCGCGTCCGGGTCGATGCCCAGCGGCAGCCCGCCCGCCGTCGGCCGCAGCATCACCGTGCCGTCGGCCATCCGGATCACCGGGTCCGGATGGCCCGCGCGGGCGATCTCCAGCCGTCCGCTCACCGGATCGACCGCCACGTACAGACAGGTCGCGAACCGCGGGTCGGACATCTCCTCGTCGTGCGTCATCCCGTGCAGGAAGCGGGAGGCGCGCGAGAGCACGGCGTCCGGGCGGTGCCCCTCGGAGGCGTAGGCGCGCAGCGCGATCCGCAGCTGCCCCATCAGCCCGGCCGCCCGCACATCGTGCCCCTGCACATCCCCGATGACCAGCGCGAATCGGCCGGCGGGCAGCGGGATCATGTCGTACCAGTCGCCGCCCACCTGGAGTCCGCCGCCGGTCGGGATGTACCGGGCGGCGATCCGCACCCCCGGGACCTCCGGGCCCAGCGAGGGCAGCATGGAGCGCTGGAGCCCCTCCGTCAGCTCCCGCTCCGACTCGGCGGTCTCCGCCCGGGACAGGGCCCCCGCCAGCATCCGGGCCACCGTCGTCAGCACCGCCCGCTCGTCCGGGGTGAAGCCCACCGGATAGGCGAAGCCCGCCATCCAGGCGCCCATCGTCCGGCCGCCCACGGTCAGCGGCAGGAACGCCCAGGAGCTGCGCCCGAAGGGCCGGGCCAGCGGCCAGGTCACCGGATAGCGGTCCCGGTACTCCTCAGGCGAGGAGAGGTACACCGCCCGCCCGGTGCGCACCACCTCGGCCGCCGGGTACTCCAGCCCCAGCGGCATGCTGGTGAACGGGCCCATCTCGTCGGACTGGTGGCCGTGGTGGCCGATCATCGTCAGCCGGTCGCCCTCCACCCCGAACACCACCAGGCCGTTCGGCGAGAACCCCGGCATCGACAGGCCCGCCGCGACCCGCAGCACCTCCGCCGTGGACCGCGCCTCGGCCAGCGCCCGGCCCGCGTCCAGCAGGAACGCCTCCCGCGAACGCCGCCAGGGCCCGGTGACCGCGGTGCGGCCGCCCGCCGGGTCCGGGCCCGGCTCGGCGACCTCCTGGAGGGTGCCGGTCAGTACATAGGCGCGCCGCCCGGCGTCGTACGACGGCTTCGAACGGCTGCGTACGACGCGCAGGACCGTGCCCTCCTCGTCCATGATCCGCACCCGTACCTCGGCGAGCGTGCCCTCGGCGACCGCGAGCTGCACCACCGCGGTGATCTCGTTCCAGTCGGCCGGATGCAGCCGGGCCCGGGTCTGGGCCTCGGTGAGGGTGGCCGGCGCCGCGGGCAGCCCGAGCAGCCGCGCCGCCTCCGCGTCCACGGTGACCAGCTTGTCCGCGGTGTCCCAGTGCCACAGCCCGGTCGCGAGGGCGGCGAGGACGTCCCCGACGGCCGGGAGCGGCTCACCTGTACGCATTGTCCCTATTTAAGGAGATGCGCTCGATGCGTGCCACCGTAGGATCGCGGGCGGTAAATCGCGGGGAGCCGATCTTGGGGTGGCCGGTACCCTTGGATCAGCCAGGGCGGCAACCCGGGCGATCACCAACTCGAAGCTCGCACCCACGAAGGACGATGAACGACGATGCATCGGTACAGGTCCCACACCTGCGGCCAGCTCCGCGCCTCTGACGTCGGCACCGACGTCCGGCTCAGTGGCTGGCTGCACAATCGGCGCGACCTGGGCGGCATCCTCTTCATCGATCTGCGCGACCACTACGGCATCACGCAGCTGGTCGCCCGCCCCGGCACCCCCGCCTACGAGGCCCTGGACAAGCTCTCCAAGGAGTCCACGGTCCGCGTCGACGGCTCCGTTGTTTCACGTGGAACCGAGAACGTGAACCCGGACCTGCCGACCGGCGAGATCGAGGTCGAGGTGACCGAGGTCGAGCTGCTCGGCGCGGCCCAGCCCCTCCCCTTCACCATCAACGCGGAGGACGGGGTCAACGAGGAGCGGCGCCTGGAGTACCGCTTCCTCGACCTGCGCCGCGAGCGCATGCACCGCAACATCCTGCTGCGTACGGCGGTCATCTCGGCGATCCGCCACAAGATGACCGCGCTCGGCTTCAACGAGATGGCGACGCCGATCCTGTCCGCGACCTCCCCCGAGGGCGCCCGTGACTTCGTCGTCCCCTCCCGGCTGAACCCCGGCAAGTTCTACGCCCTGCCGCAGGCCCCGCAGCAGTTCAAGCAGCTGCTGATGATCTCCGGCTTCGACCGCTACTTCCAGATCGCGCCCTGCTTCCGCGACGAGGACGCCCGCGCCGACCGTTCGCCGGGCGAGTTCTACCAGCTCGACGTCGAGATGAGCTTCGTCGAGCAGGAGGACGTCTTCCAGCCGATCGAGAAGCTCATGACCGAGCTGTTCGAGGAGTTCGGCGGCGGCCGCCATGTCACCTCCCCCTTCCCGCGGATCCCGTTCCGCGAGGCGATGCTGAAGTACGGCTCCGACAAGCCGGACCTGCGCGCCCAGCTGGAGCTGGTGGACATCACCGATGTCTTCGAGGGCTCGGAGTTCAAGGCGTTCGCGGGCAAGCACGTGCGCGCGCTGCCGGTGCCGGCGGTCCAGGACCAGCCGCGCAAGTTCTTCGACCAGCTCGGTGACTTCGCGGTCACGCTGGGCGCGAAGGGCCTGGCCTGGGTCCGCGTCGGCGAGGACGGCACGCTCACCGGTCCGATCGCGAAGTTCCTCACCGAGGCGAACGTCGCCGAGCTGACCAAGCGCCTCTCGCTCGCCCCCGGCCACGCGATCTTCTTCGGCGCGGGCGAGTACGACGAGGTCTCCAAGATCATGGGCGCGGTCCGCGTCGAGGCCGCCAAACGCGCCGGCCAGTTCGAGGAGAACGTCTTCCGGTTCTGCTGGATCGTCGACTTCCCGATGTACGAGAAGGACGAGGAGACCGGCTCGATCGACTTCTCGCACAACCCCTTCTCGATGCCGCAGGGCGGTCTTGAGGCCCTGGAGACCCAGGACCCGCTGGACATCCTGGGCTGGCAGTACGACATCGTCTGCAACGGCGTCGAGCTGTCCTCCGGCGCGATCCGGAACCACGAGCCGGACATCATGCTGAAGGCGTTCGAGATCGCGGGCTACGACCGGGAGACCGTCGAGGAGAAGTTCGCGGGCATGCTGCGCGCGTTCCGCTTCGGCGCCCCGCCGCACGGCGGTATCGCCCCTGGCGTGGACCGCATCGTGATGCTCCTCGCGGATGAGCCCAGCATCCGCGAGACGATCGCCTTCCCGCTCAACGGCAACGCCCAGGACCTGATGATGGGCGCGCCGACCGAGCTGGACGAGTCCCGCCTGCGCGAGCTGCACCTGAACGTCAGGAAGCCGCAGCCGAAGTAGTCCGGTCGGCGGCTGTCGCTGTCGCTGTCGCTGCCGTGAAGACGCCCGGAGCCCTTGGGGGTTCCGGGCGTCTTCGTGTCACCCGTCCTCCTCCGGCCCGTCCTCCTCGTCAGGTGAGGCCCCGTCCTCCAGCAGCCGCTCGGCGATGTCGTCCGACCAGTGCTGGGCCCAGGCCCGCAGCCCGGCGATCTCCGCCTCGTTCGGGCCGTACCGGGTGAACTGGCCCTCTGGGTAGAAGTCGGTGCCGGTCAGCCGGGACTGGAGGGTGGGCAGGTCGAAGGCGTCATGGGCGTGCCGACGGCCCAGTTCCTCCAGGTCGGGCAGCGAGAAGCGGGCCGCGGCGGCCCGCGCGTCGATCAGGTCGACGGCCGCGCCCCGGTCGTAGAGCGCGCGGATCTTCGTACCGACGGCGTCCTCCAGGCACAGGGCGGGCCCGTACGCGGTGAGGTCCGGCGGCCCCCACAGGCTCTCCTTGTGCAGCGCGAGGATGTGCGGCTCCCCGGTCGGCGGGTCGGTGACGGTCAGCCGCGCGGTGCGCGCGGTCGCGGCCTCGGCCCGGACGGTACGGCCCCTCGCCTCCAGGGCGGCCGCGACGGCGCCGGCGATGCCGGCCATGTCCTCGGCGCTCTCGGTCGCGAGGTCGACATCGGTGTGCGGCCGCCGGACGAGTCCGTGCGCTTCGAGCGCGTATCCGCCGGCAAGGACCAGGCCATGCGGCGCACCCGCCGTGACGGCGTCCGCGATCAGCCGCCGGTGGGGTTCGGGAAGGTTCACGGGATCCGCACTCTGCCAGGGGGAACGGGGGTGGTGGAGACGGGCAGGGCCCGGAAGCCATGATGGCGTTCCGGGCCCTGGTGTGTCGTACGAGCGCGACTCAGGCGGTCGGCTTCTCCTCCAGGCGGGGGAAGAGCACCGCGCCCTTGGTGACGGTGGACCCGGCCGGGAGCCTGCCCCAGTCGCCCGCGTCCTGGACCCGCTGCTCGGCGAGCGCGCCCAGAGTGGCCTCGGCGCCCAGGGAGTCCCAGAGCTTCTGCGAGGTCTCCGGCATCACCGGGTTGAGCAGGACGGCGACCGCGCGCAGCGACTCGGCGGCGGTGTAGAGGATGGTCGCGAGGCGGGCCCGGCCCTCCTCGGACTCGTCCTTGGCCACCTTCCACGGCTCCTGCTCCGTGATGTAGCCGTTGACCTGCTTGACGAAGTCGAAGACGGCCAGGATGCCGCCCTGGAAGTCCAGCTCCTCGCCGATCTTCCGGTCGGCCTCGGCGACCGCCTTGGCCAGTCCCTCGTGGACCGCCGTCTCCGCCGGGCCGTCGGCCGCGGCGGCGGGCAGGGCGCCGCCGAAGTACTTGCCGACCATGGCGGCCACGCGGGAGGCGAGGTTGCCGTAGTCGTTGGCCAGCTCGCTGGTGTAGCGGGCGGAGAAGTCCTCCCAGGAGAAGGAGCCGTCCTGGCCGAAGGCGATGGCGCGCAGGAAGTACCAGCGGTAGGCGTCGACGCCGAAGTGCTCGGTGAGGTCCTGGGGCTTGATGCCGGTCAGGTTGGACTTCGACATCTTCTCGCCGCCGACCATCAGCCAGCCGTTCGCGGCGATCTTGCTGGGCAGGGGCAGGCCCTGGGCCATCAGCATGGCCGGCCAGATCACCGCGTGGAAGCGGAGGATGTCCTTGCCGACGAGGTGCACGTCGGCAGGGAAGGTCTCCTCGAACTTCTCCTGGTTCTCGTTGTAGCCGACCGCCGTGGCGTAGTTCAGCAGGGCGTCGACCCACACGTAGATCACATGCTTGTCGTCCCAGGGGATCGGGATGCCCCAGTCGAACGTCGAGCGGGAGATGGAGAGGTCCTGGAGGCCCTGGCGGACGAAGTTCACGACCTCGTTGCGCGCGGACTCGGGCTGGATGAAGCCCGGGTTCGCCTCGTAGAGGGCGAGGAGCTTGTCGCCGTACTCGCTCAGGCGGAAGAAGTAGTTCTCCTCGCTGAGGATCTCCACGGGCCGCTTGTGGATGGGGCACAGCTTCTGGCCCGCGTACTCGCCCTCGCCGTCGAGGAGCTCGCCGGGGAGCTTGTACTCCTCGCAGCCGACGCAGTACGGGCCCTCGTAGCCGCCCTTGTAGATCTCGCCCTTGTCGTACAGGTCCTGCACGAATTCCTGGACGCGGTCCGTGTGCCGCTGCTGGGTGGTGCGGATGAAGTCGTCGTTCGCGATCTCCAGGTGCTCCCACAGCGGCTGCCAGGCCTCGGTGACGAGCTTGTCCGCCCACTGCTGGGGCGTCACCCCGTTCGCCTCGGCCGTGCGCATGATCTTCTGACCGTGCTCGTCCGTGCCGGTGAGGTACCACACCTTCTCGCCGCGCTGGCGGTGCCAGCGGGTGAGCACGTCGCCTGCGACGGTCGTGTAGGCGTGGCCCAGGTGAGGAGCGTCGTTGACGTAGTAGATGGGCGTGGAGACGTAGTACGCCTTCCCCGCCTGCTTCTCGGATCCAGTGGCCGCCATAAGGCGAAATCCTACTGGTCCCGGGGAGATGGGCTCACACGCGTTTCGGGGGGTGGACGCGGTCGTCCACCCCCCGGGCGCTTCGGTGTCCCGACGGGTTACGGGCGCCAGGTGGCGAGGACGCCCTCGTAGAGCTCCGTGTCCGTCAGTTCGCGGGGGGCCGGGCCCGCGTGGAAGAAGGCGGTGTTGGGGGTCTTCAGCTTGCGGAGGTAGTCGAAGGCCTTGTTGTCGAGTTCACCGAACGCGACGAAGGAGAAGAAGACCGTGGGGTGGGACTTCGCGGCGGCGGTCAGGGCCTGGGTCGCGGGGGTCTTGGCGTCCGGGGCGCCGTCGGTCTGGAAGACGACGAGGACGGGGGTGCCGGGGGCGACGTTCGCGTCGTAGTGGGCGAGTACGGCCTCCACGGCGGCGTGGTAGCTGGTACGGCCCATCCGGCCCAGGCCCGCGTGGGTGTCGTCGATCCGCGTCGTGTGGTCCGGGGTGAGGGTGAGGTCGGTGGTGCCGTCGACCTCGGTGGAGAAGAAGACGGTGTGGACCGTGGCCTCGGGGTCCAGGTGCGCGGCGAGGGCGAGGGTCTGGTCGGCGAGGGCCTGGGCGGAGCCGTCCTTGTAGTACGGGCGCATGCTCGCGGAGCGGTCCAGCACGAGGTAGAGCTTCGCTCGGGTGCCGGTGAGGTCGGTGTTCGCGAGGGGGGCGGTGGCGGCGGTGTAGGCGGTGGCGAGGGCGGGGGCGGAGTCCTTGAGGGCGGGGAGGGGGGTGGCGGGCGTGCGGGGGCCGTCTTCGCCGGTGTCCTTCCCACCCGCGCCACCCGTGCGGGGGGTTTGGGGGGCGGGGGTCGCCTGCGGGGCGGGCTCGTCGTCGGCGGGCTGCGGGTCGTGGGGGGTGTCTTTCCCACCCGCGCCGCCCGTGCGGGGGGTTTCGGAGGTGGGGGTCGCCTGAGGGGCGGATTCGCCGTCGGCGGGCTGCGGGTCGTGGGGGGAGTCGTCCCCACCCGCACCACCCGTGCCGGTTGCGTTGTCGGGTGCGGGTGCCGCCTGGGGGGCGGGCTCGTCGTCGGCGGCTTGCGGGTCGTGGGGGGTTTCGGGGGCGTCTGTTGTCGCCTCCGGCTCCTCGTCCGTGGGCGCGGCGGCGGCCTCGCGCGCCTCTTCGGCCTCCGCCACGCCGGAAGCCGGCTCGGGGGTCGGTTCCGTCCGCTCCGCGGTCCCGGGCTCGGCTTCGGCCTCCGGCTGGAGGTCCGTCTCGATCGCAGGCTCAGCCTCGACCGCGGCCTGCGGCTCGATACCCGCCCCGGGCTCGCCCGGCCCATCGAGGTCGGCCTCGGCGTCTGCCTCCGGCTCGGCGGCCTCGGCCTTCTCCTCGGTCTCGACCGGGGTATCGAGGGCAGCGGCGGCTGCTGCCTCCGCCTCCGGCTCGTCCTCGCCGTCTGCCTCGGTTTCGGCGTTCGGCTCGGTGGCCTTGGGCTGCTCCTCAGCTTCTACCGGAACCTCGGTTTCGGGCGCGGCCGTCGGCTCGGCCTCGACCGGCGCATCGAGGGCAGCGGCGGCTGCTGCCTCGGCCTCCGGCTCGGCTGCGGCTGTTGTGTTGGGCTCGGCCGGTTCCTCAACCGAGGCGTCGGCCTCTGCCGCGACCTCGGCCCCTGCCTGCGGCTCGACGTCTGCCTCGGTTTCGGCGTTCGGCTCGGTGGCCTTGGGTTGCTCCTCCGCCTCTACCGGAACTTCGGCCTCAGGCGCGGTCTCCGGCTCGGCTTCGGCCGTGGCTTGCTCTTCGGTCTCGACCGGGCCGTCGAGGGCAGCGTCGGTGGCTGCGGCTTCCGGCTCCGGCTCGGCGTGGGGCTCGGCTTCGGCTGTTGTGTTGCGCTCGGCCGGTTCCTCAACCGAGGCGTCGGCCTCTGCTGGAACCGCCTCGGTCTCAGGCGCGGTCTCCGGCTCGGCTTCGGCCGTGGCTTGCTCTTCGGTCTCGACCGGGCCGTCGAGGGCAGCGTCGGTGGCTGCGGCCTCCGGCTCCGGCTCGGCGTGGGGCTCGGCTTCGGCTTCAGCTGTTGTGTTGGGCTCGGCCTGTCCCTCAGCCGAGGCGTCGGCCTCCGCGACCTCGGTCTCCGGCTCGTCCTCGGCGTCCGCCTCCGGCTCGGCGTCTGCCTCCACCGTCGGCTCACGCTCGGCCTTCGACTCGGCCCCGGCTTCAGTTTCCACGGCGGGCTCGGTCTTCACCGTCGCCTCGGGGCCCTCCGCCGCACGCTCAACTCCAGCCTCGGCCCCCACTCCGTCAGCCTCAGCCTCGGCGTCACCCTTGGCCGCGCCCTCAGCCTTAGCGTCGCCCTTGACCGTGCCCTCAGCCTCGACGTCACCCTCGGCCGCGTCCTCGGTCTCGACGTCGGTTTCGCCCGGTTGCCTCGGGACCCGGACCTTGTCGAACGCGGCGGCCACCAGGTCGTGTTCCTGTTCGAGGGACGGGGACTCGCGGGGTTCCGGGATCGTCGGGGTCGGTTCCGGTTGGGTCGTCGCACCCTCTGCCTCGGCGGCCCGGGGCTTGCGTGAGCGGCCGAATACGTTTCGCAGGAGAGTGAGAATGCCCATGTGTGCAACCCTTCGCTGAGGTGACACCGTCAATCGCTGGCCAGGACGGACACGTAAGGTTAGCGGCCCTGGATGCGGTGCCCGGTCCGCGTCCGTGCCTACGCGGTGCCGTCCACGCGCAGCAGGAAGGCGTGCAGCGCCCGGTTGAACTCCTCGGGACGTTCCAGATTCGGCAGATGCGCCGCGCCCTGGACCACCTCCACGACGGAGTCCGGCACCGCGGCGCCCAGGGACTCGGCGTCCGAGACGGGCGTGTAGGTGTCGTCGGCGCCGACCACGATCAGCGCGGGGACCGATACGCGGGTCAACACGGGCCGGTAGTCGGGGCGTTCGGCGCGACCGCGCAGCGAGGCCGCGGCACCCTCCGGCGGCGTGGCCGTCATCATGCCGTGGACGTGGGCCTTCACCCGGGCGTCGGCGTACGGCGCGACCATCCGTTCCAGCACCTCGCCGGCGTACCCCCGCATGCCCTCCCTGAGCAGCCGGTCCGCCATCGCCCGCCGGCCCCGCTTCCCCTCGGGCGTCTCCGGGGTGGCGAAGGTGTCCGCGAGGACCAGGCCCCTGATCCGGTCGCCGAAGCGGTCCCAGCACTCCATCGCGATCTGGCCGCCCATCGAGAGTCCGGCGAGCACGCAGGTGTCCACGCCCAGGGAGTCCAGGAGTTCGGCCAGATCGTCGGCATGGCGGGCGAACGGGACGGTACCCGGGGTCACCGGTGAGGCGCCGTAGCCGCGCAGATCCGGGGCGATCACCCGGCGCTCGGCGGAGAACCGCGCCACCTGCGGATCCCACATCGTGCGGTCGAAGGGGTGGCCGTGGAGAAGGAGGAGAGGGGCCCGGTGGGAGGTTTCGGGGTCTTTGTCGGTGTAGGACAGGTAAGGGGGCATGTGGGTGACCCTAGGTGGCTCAACTCCTCGGTGCAATAAGATCTTTGCCCTCGGTGCAATCCATCACCGCGCCGAGAGCGCAAGGCATCAGGGGGAGCAATGAACGACTACCGGCGTATCGCCGACCGAATAGCCGCCGACATCGCGAGCGGACGACTGCGGGCGGGGCAACAGCTGCCCCCGCAGCGGGCGTTCGCCCGGCGGCACGGCCTTGCGCCCTCCACCGCGGGGCGCGTGTACGCCGAACTCGTGCGCCGGGGGCTGGTGGTGGGGGAGGTCGGGCGCGGGACGTTCGTACGGGCCGGGGCGCCGGACGGGCAGCCGGGGCGCGCCCTGACCGAGGCGGTGGGCGACGAGCCGGTGAATCTGGAGCTCAACTACCCGTACCTGCCGGGGCAGTCGGAGATGCTGAGCCCGGCCCTCGCCTCGCTCGCGCGCTCGGACGCGCTCGGCGACGCGCTGCGCCCGACCTCGGTCGCGGGCACCCCGGCCGCCCGGGAGGCGGTCGCGGGGCTGCTCGCCCAGGGGGGTGTGCACGCCGACCCGGAGCGGATCCTGTTCACCGGAAACGCCCGGCAGGCCATCGCCGCCACGCTCGTCTCCCTGGTCCGGCCCGGCGGCCGGGTCGGCGTCGAAGCGCTGACGTATCCGCTGGTCAAGGAGATCGGCGCCCGGCTCGGGCGGACCCTGGTGCCGCTCGCCATGGACGCGGAGGGCCCCCGGCCGGACGCCCTCGCCGCCGCGCACCGCGCCGCGCCCCTGTCCGCCCTCTATCTCCAGCCGACCCTGCACAACCCGACCACGCTGACCATGAGCGCGAGCCGCCGGGCCGAGCTGGCGGACGTCATCCACAGGCTGGGGATACCGGTGGTCGAGGACCGGATCTGGTCCTTCCTGCACCCCTCGGCCGAAGCGAGCGCACCCCCGCTCGCGGCCCTCGCCCCCGATCTCGTCCACCTCGTCGACGGCCTCTCGAAACGCGTCGCCCCCGGGCTCACCGTCGGCTTCGTCGTCGTACCCGGCGACCGCACCGAGGCCGTGGCGCGGGCGATCCGGTCCGGGGGCTGGAGCGCGGGCGCGTTCGCGCTGGAGGCGGCGGTGCGCTGGATCGGCGACGGGACCGTGGAGCGGCTGGTGGCGGCCAAGCGGCGGGACGCCGCCCGGCGCCGGCGGCTGCTGGCCGAGGCGCTGGACGGGTTCGCCGTACGGTCGGATCCGTACTCCTATTTCGCCTGGTGGGAGCTGCCGGCGCCCTGGCGGGCCGACACCTTTGCGGCGGCGGCGCGGGAACGCGGGATCGCGGTCACGCCCGGGACGGCGTTCTCGGTGGGGCCCGGCGGGGCGCCGGGCGCGGTCAGGCTTGGACTCGGGTCGGCTCCTGAGCCGGAGCTGGCGCGGGCTCTTTTGGTCCTCGCAGCCGTCGCACGAGGCGGGCGGGCCGCAGGTTCCGGGTCAGCCAGGTGGTGAGGGCCACCGTGAGGCCGAGTCCGAGCAGCAGCCAGGAGACCGTGCGCAGGGTCCCGGTCAGGGCGTCGTAGACGGCTCCGGCGGCCGGGTGCGGCACGTCGGCGGGCAGTCCGGCGAGGGTCAGGGAGCGGCCCACGGCGACCGCGAGTCCGAGCAGCGCGCCCGCGAGGGCGGTGCCGAGGGCGGTCGCGGCGATGGCCCGGCGGCGGCGCACGGCCAGGGCGATCCCCGCGGCGGCGAAGACCACGGCCGCGAGCGGAAGCCAGAATCCGGCGACTTCGAGCACGTGGAACCCCTTTCGTAGCGAGGTCAGTTCGTCGGCCGGGAGCACGGCGACCGCGGTGTGCTGCACCGGGATACGGGCGGCGAGCGGTATGTGCTCGTCGCTGAGCTGCTGTTTGACCTGGGCGGTGACGGGGGCGAAGTCCACGGTGACCGGCTCGGCGGCCGCTTCGTCGCGGTCGTCGCGCAGGGCCCGCAGCACCGCGTCGTGGGTGACCCGGTTACCTGCGTCCCAGGCGAGCCGGAAGGCCTGGGTCTGGGTGAAGGAGCGCACGGCGTCGTGCACGAAGGGGCGTACGGAGCTGTGCAGCGGACCGGCGTCCAGCCGTCCGCCGGCCTCGCGGAGCAGGCTGTCGCCGACGGCGTCCGCGACGGCCTCCCGCACGTCCGGGTCGGTGGCGAGCGGGGCCATCGTGGTGACGTACCGGCCCGTGTCGGTGAGCCCGTACGTCGCCCAGAGTGCCAGCGCGCCGAACGGCACGAGCAGGCAGGACAGGGTGATCAGTACGGCCGACAGGGCGCTCCTCAGGCGTGGCGGCACCCTCCCAGGCAACGGCCCGCGGGCCCGGCACGCGACCGGAGTGCGTCCGCTCGGGCGATCCGGGCGGATCCGATGCGGGCGGATCCGATCCGGGTGCATCCGGTCCGGGTGGATCGCGCCCGCCTCAGCGGATCCGCCGCCCGAAGGCGTCCTCGCGTGTGTAGTACCGGTAGAAGAAGACGACGAAGGTGGCCCCGGCGATCAGCAGGGACATCACGATGGAGCGCAGGATCGAGTGGCCGCTCTGGCTGTAGAGCCAGCCGAAGGCGATGCCGACGAACGCCGTCCACAGCAGCGCGTGCACCTCCCGGATCATCCGGGGGGCCAGCGCCAGCAGCGCGACGCAGACCACGGCGAAGACGAGGGCGCTGACGAACCCGAGCAGCAGGTTCCAGCCGGTGATGGGGCCGCCGCCGCGGTTGTCGGCCGCGACCCAGTAGCCGTAGACGAGGGCCAGGACGACGGGGACCGCGATCCGGGCGATGCGATGGGTGCGGGCGCCGAGGACGTCGGGTGTCCGGCGCTGGTCGGGGGAGGCGCCGGCCTGCACCTCGGGCGCCGGGGCGCGCCGGGGGATTCCGCCGGGTGCGGGTGCCGCATGAGTCATGAGAGCACTCCTCTCTCCTCGCCCCCGTTTCGCTATCCAATGCACACCTGGGGGCGGGCTCTGGCAAGTCGGCCGCCGCGCCGGGCCCGCAATCACGGGGATCGCGGGGGTTTCGACGGCGGGCCGGTTCCGGACACCCGCGCCCGGAGCGCGGGTGCCCGATAGATACCCGTTTCCGGTGTTCATCCGGGAATCCTGGAGACTCGAACGGCATGAGCGGGACGAGGTACCAGCGGTGGCGCCCAGGCATCTGCGGACGCGGATACGCCTGGCTGCTGCCCTCGCTCACGCTCGTCGGCATCGCGATGCTGGATCTCAACACCGGCGCCGAGTTCCGGATCGTCTCCTGGATCGTCCTGGTGCCCGGCATCGCCTCCGCGGTCTGCGGGGTGTGGACCACGGCCGGTTTCGCCGTGCTGTCGATGGTGACGTACGTCCTGGTGGACAACGCCTGGCCGGAGCAGTACAAGGCCGGTCTGCCCGACTTCCTGCTGATCGCCCTCGGCGGTGTGCTGGCCATGGTCGCGGCGGCGGTGCGGATGCGGCGTGAGCGGCGCGTGCTGCACATGCAGGACATCGCCGAGACCACTGTACGAGCCGTGCTGCGGCCGCTGCCCAAGCGCTGGGCCGGTCTGGAACAGGCGGGCGTGTATCTCGCCGCGGACGTGGAGGCGCAGGTCGGCGGCGACTTCTACGACATCCAGCCCGGTCCGTACGGCACCCGGGTGCTCGTCGGCGATGTGCAGGGCAAGGGCCTGGGCGCGGTGGAGGCGGCGGCCGCGCTGCTCTGCAGCTTCCGGGAGGCGGGCTACTTCGAGGAGGACCTGCGGACGGTCGCCGAGCATCTGGAGACCCGTATGGTCCGGCACCGCATGCACACCGCCGTGGTCGGCAGCCAGAGCGGGGACCGGTTCGCCACGGCCGTACTGGTCGCCTTCTCCCTGGAAGCCCCCGGGATGGTCGACGTCATCAACTTTGGTCACGGGGCGCCGCTCGCGGTCGGGCCGCACGGGGTGCGGGAACTGCCCTGCGGCGACGGGGTGCCGATCGGGCTGGGCGACCTGGTCGGAGGGCTGCCGCCGCTGCACCGGGTGCCGCTCGCGCGGGACGAGACGCTGCTGCTGCTCACCGACGGGGTGACCGAGGCCCGCGACGGCCGCGGCGAGTTCTACGACGTGGTCCGCGACATCGGCGCCGCGGTCGCCGCCGAGCCCCGCTGCGCCGAGCCCGGCCGCCTGGTCCGGCGGGTCCGCGACGGCGTGCTCCGGCACAGCCGGAGCCAGCTGGCCGACGACACCACGGTCTTCGCGGTGCGCCGGCTCCCGGAGGGCGAGGTGAGCCCGGCTCCCGCGCCGGCGCCGGGGATGTGGGAGGCACGGGCCCTGCCGGGGCGGGGCCGCGGATGGGGGGCGGGATAAGAGCCCCGAACGGGGCCGATCCCCCGTCCCGTGGCGCGTCGCGGGGGGCACAGCGGTTACGGTGCTGACGGGAGAGAGCGGATCCGCAGGGACCGCAGGGCCTACAGGGGGAGGGACCATGCCCGGAACCGTGCTGCTGCTCGCGGCCTCGCCGCTGGGCCGGGGACGCCTGGTGGACGCGGCCGCCGTGCTGCCGGTGCTGGCCGCCGTCGCCCCCGCCGTGCTGTCCGGCACCGACACCGCCAACGTCGTGGAGCTCGCGGACCCGGTGGAGCCCCAGGGCGTCCTCACCCGGCTGCGCGCCGCCGCGGCCGCGCCGGGGCCGCTCACCGTGTATCTCACCGGCCAGCTGCACCTGGACCGGCGGCAGCGGCTGCCGCATCTGGCGCTGGCCCGCACCACCCCGGCCACGGTCCGCTACACCGCGGTGCCCTGGCACTGGATCCGCGAGGAGCTGCGGCTGCGCGCCCCCGGGCAGACGGCCCTGGTGGTCGACCTGCACGCGGACCCGGAGGTCTGGCGGCAGCTGCACGAACAGCCGCTGGACTGCGGTCGCACCACCGCGGTCTACGGCCGGATCGCCCCGCCGCACGGGCGCCGGAGCCCGGCCGAGCCGTCGTACATGAAGACGGTCGCCACCCTGCTGCGCAGCGGCCACCGCCCCCCGCTGGACGAACTCCACCAGCAGGCGCTCGCCCGCATCCCGGAGGAGACCCCGGCCAACATCCTGCTGGCCCCGGTCGCGCCCGCGGGGCCGTATGCGGGGATCCCGCACCAGGCGCCCGGCGGGACCTCCGGGTTCGGGCCGGGTGTGGGCGCGCAGCAGACGTACGGCGGTCCCGTCGGCGCGGGCGGGGGACCGGGTGTCCCCCTCGACGTGCCCCCGCCGCCCGGGAACCCCGTCCCCGAGGCCCCGGATCCGCACGCCGCCGTCAGCACCGCCGTGCGGGCCGGGCGGCACGAGGAGGCGGACGCGATCGCCGCCCGGCACCAGGAAGCCGCCGCGGACGAGCACGGCCCTGCCTCCGAGGACGCCCTGCACTGGGCCGAGGTGCGGGCCGATCTCGCGATGTTCGCGGGGGACGCGGCGCGCAGCTGCCAGGGCTGGATGGCGGTCGCCGAGAGGCGGCTCGCGGCCGGGCAGGAGGGGGACGCGCCCGCCGTGGAGGCCGCGGTGGACCGGGCGCACCACCAGTGGGGCCGGATCGACGAAGCGGCGCGGGCCCGTGAACTGGGGCCCGCGCTCGCTGAGTTGCGGGCCCGGGTGCCGGGCCGCCGGCAGGGCGCGCTCGAAGACGTACGGCGGCAGCTCAGGGAGCTTCAGGAGATCTGAACCGCCGCCGCCCGGCGGCTACTTGGTGAAGGTGAAGTACTTCCAGGCGCCGTGCGTCGTGGAGTTCACGATGTCGCCCGAGGTGCCGTTGATGTACGAGGACCGGACCCGGAAGCGCCAGCCGACGTCCTGGCCGTGGTCGCCGGTGATCGTGACCGAGGAGGTGCCGTTGTCGGCCAGCCCGAAGTACTCGGGGTCGCCCGGGTACCACTTGCCCTGGTAGTACACCTCGAACTCGAACTTCTGCGACCGGCCCGGGTAGTACGTCATCTTGGTGTTGACGACCGGGTTCTTGGTCTTGTGGAAGAAGTAGTAGGTGTGGCCCCAGGTGGACTTGGACTTGTACGAGCCCGACACCGAGGTGGAGACGCTCACCCGGTCGTACACCGTGCTGGTCGCCGTGGCCGAGCCGTAGCGGGCGTCGCCGGTGAACCTGGCGGTGACCTTGGTGTCCCGGTACAGGTTCATCCAGACCGAGAGATTGCCGTGTGAGTCCACCTTGCCGGACTTCATCAGCTTGTTGGGCCGGTCGGTGCCGTAGGGATCGGCCCAGATCTCCACCGAGCGGTTCTTGTACGTCGAGCCGAGGTGCGCGGTGAACTTCACGGACTTGCCGTAGTCGTACGTCTTGCCGTTGTTGCCGATGCCGATCGACGGCTTGGCGCGGGAGACGTCGACCGTGCCGGAGCCGGAGCCCGCGGTGTGCTGCGCGTCGCCCGCGTAGGCGGCCCTGTACGTGACCTTGCCACCGGCCGGCGGGGTGTCGGTGAAGGAGAAGGTGCCGTCGGCCTTGACCGTGACCGCCTTCAGGGCCTTGCCCTTGGGGGAGTCCAGGTCGGTGCGGGTGACGGACAGCGTGGTGCCCGCGGGCAGCGCGACCGTGGCGGTGACCTTGCCCTTGACGGTGAGCTGCTTGGCGCGGGCGGCGCTGGCCGGGGCGCTCACGGTGACGGCGGTGACCGCCTTCGCGGGCGCGCTCAGGACGCGCAGCGAGTAGGCGCCCAGGCTGTTGTACGACACCGCGAACAGCCGGGAGGCGTCCGGCGCCCAGGCGAGCGCGGAATCGGCGAGCTCGTCCGAGCCGGACGAGTTGCCGGTGTTCGGGAAGTCGTAGGTGCGCACCGCGCTCTTGGCGCCCGGCTTGTAGACGAAGACGTCCGGGTTGTACCAGCCGTCGACACCCGCCGCCACGGTGCCGTCGGGCGCGACGGCCACCGCGTTCGGGTAGGTGTCGCTGGCGTAGACGCCGTCCGGAGTGAGGTCGGCGGTCTTGAACACCGGGTGGTGGTACGGCGATCCGCTCGCGGTGATGACGTCCTTGCCGTCGGGCGTCACGGCGAGGTCGCGCAGACCGTCGCCCGCACTTGTGCTCGCGAGCCGGGCGGGCGCGCCGGTGGAGACGTCGTAGGAGACGACCGTGCCGGAGCTGTCCCCGCTCTCCCCGGCGACGAGGGTGTCCGAGCCGGGTGCCGCGTCCAGGAACGGACCGGCGTACCAGCCGCCGCCCTGGCCGAGGGTGACCTCGTGCTGCTCGGAGGCGAGGTCGACGGAGCCGATGTCGCCGCTGCCGCTCGCGCCGTAGCCGAACCAGAGCCGGCCGCCCGCGATCGCGACACTGACCGGCTGACCGCCCACGGCGTAGGGCGCGCCGGGCGTATCCGTCGCGGTGTCGACGACCGCGATCTGGTCGGCGCCCTTGACGGCGGCGTACAACGTGCCGGAATCCGGCGACAGTTCGAGGCCGGTGACGCCGGGCAGCGAGGTCAGCTGCTTGCGCACCTTGCCGCTGTAGTCGGTGACGACGATCTTGCCGTTGCTCGGGTCGCTGACGAAGACCTGCTGGTGGAGCCCGTCGACCACGACGTCGCCGACCTGCCTGACGGGCAGGGCGGTGGCGGTGTCGGCGGACGCCGGGGTGGCGGCGAGGACCGCCGAGCTGAAGAGGACCGCCAGGGTGGTGGCGGTGAGAGTGCGCATACGCACGCTGATTTGAACCCCCCGGAACGAATGAAGACATGAGCGCCTTCGGGCACGGCGGCGCGAACCTTCATATGTGCGCGCCCTGTGTGCCCTGTGTGGCGAGTATGCGAAGACTAGGTCATGCCTCTGACAACAGCGCCAGCGCCCCCGAGACCAGGGTGCGCACGCCCGGGGCGACGGTGGCCGGGTCGGGGGCGAAGTGGGGGCTGTGGTTGCTGGGGACGGCGGCGAGCTTCTCCGGGAGGGTGTCGCCCGGCGCCTCGTTCCAGATGTCGTGGGGCGTGGTGGTGACGAACCAGTACGCGTAGGGAATGGCGCCGTCCAGGGCGAGTTCGGGGAAGTCCTCGCTGCCCATCGCCGGGCCGGGGTCGAACACCGTGGCCGCGCCGAAGAGTTCGCGGTGCGCGGCGGCCACGGCGGTGTCGGTGGCCGCGTCGTTCACGGTCACCGGGAAGGTGGCGCCGATGGTCACCTCCGGCTCCCGGGGGCAGCCGGCGGCCAGGCACTCGCCCTGGGCGATCCGGCGGATCGCGGCCAGCATCCGCTGCCGTACCGCCTCGGACTGGGTGCGCAGGTTCAGGGCGATGCGCGCCTCGTCGGGGATGATGTTGTGCCGGGTGCCCGCCTCGATCCGGCCCACCGTGAGGACGGCGGACTCGCCCGCGGCGACCTCGCGCGAGACCACGCTCTGGAGCCGGGTGACGAGATAGGCGGCGGTCACCACCGGGTCCACGGTCGCCTCGGGGCGCGAGCCGTGGCCGCCCCGGCCGTGCACCACGATGTCCACGTCCGTCGCCGCCGACATGATCAGCCCCGGCGCGTGCGGGTACAGGCCCGCAGGGCCGGGCGCGGCATGCTGGCCGAGCAGCACGTCGGGCCGCCCGAAGCGCTCGTACAGGCCGTCCGCGAGCATCCGCCGGGCGCCCTGTCCGGACTCCTCGGCGGGCTGCCCCACCATCAGCAGGGTGCCGCGCCAGGTGTCCCGGCCCGCGGCGAGCGCGGCGGCGGCCCCGGCCAGCCAGGTGACATGCAGATCGTGTCCGCAGGCGTGCATCACACCGTCGGTGGCGGAGGCGTACGGCAGCCCGGTCGCCTCGGTGACGGGCAGCGCGTCCATGTCGGCGCGCAGCAGCACGGTGGGGCCGTCGCCGTTGGCCAGCCGCCCGACGACGCCGGTGCCGCCGACGCCCTGCGCCGTCTCGAACCCGGCGTCCGCCAGCCGCCCGGCCAGCTTCCCCGCGGTGCGGTGTTCGCGCAGGGACAGCTCGGGGTGCCGGTGCAGATCCCGGTAGAGGTCCTCGAGGCCGGGGAGCGGGAGGTCGGCGGTGAGGTCCCGCGCGGTGCGGGCGGCGGTGGCGGCGCTGGCGGCGGCAGAGGTCATGCGGGCAGGTTAGGCGGGTGGCGGGGATTGCGATACCGGTGGGTCCCTTGGGTCCCTTGGGTCCCTTGGGTCCGGCGGGTCCCTTGGGTCCTGTGGGTCCCGTGGGTCCGGTCAGCGGCCGGCCTCCGCCGGGGCCGAGGCGGTGACCTGCTCCTCGGGGGCCGCCGGTGCCGAGGCGCGCGCCGGGCCCGCGTTGGCCGCGAGTATCAGGGACGCCGCGGCTATCACGGCGGCGGCGACGGCCCTTCGCGCGGTGGAGTATCCGTAGGGAGCGGATGGACGTCCGTACACGGCGACCTCGCAACACGACAGCGGCGTATTAAGCAGGTTTAATCCGCCGTTTAACCTAGAGGCATTCCGAGCCGAACGGCAAGGTCCGGCGGGCCAGTTGGGGGTTGCTGCGGTGCGTGAACGGGACGATCCGGAGACGGTGGGGCGGCGGGTGCAGCGGCTGCGCGGCGAGCGCGGGCTGACCCAGCGGCAGCTGGCCGAGCCGGCCTACACACCGGCGTACATCTCCACCCTGGAGGCGGGCCGGGTGCGCGCCTCGGACGAGGCGCTGCGGCACATCGCGCGGCGGCTCGGCGTGAGCTTCGAGGAACTGGCCCTGGGCCGTCCCGCCCATCTCGCGACCGAGCTGCGGCTGCGGCTCACCGAGGCCCGGCGGACGCTCGCGGACGGACGGGCCGAGGAGGCGGCGGGGCGGTATGCCGGGCTGCTGGCCGAGGCGGAGGCGCACGGCCTGCCGGGCGAACAGGCGGCCGCGCTGCTGGGGCTCGGCGAATGCGCCCTGGAGACAGGTGAGTTGGCGAGCGCCCACACGCATTTCGAGCGCGCCGAGGAACGCCTCGCGGACGCCTCCCCGGCGGCCCGCGCCCCCGCCGTGCGCGGCCGGGCGGTCGCCCACTATCTGGCGGGTGAACTCCGGTACGCCGTCTACCTCCTGGAGACCACTCTCGACGAGCTCAACCGGGGCGGACTGCACGACCCGGACGCGCTGCTGCTCCTGTACGCGAGCGTCATCGGCCCTTATCTGGACATGGGCGCCCACGCGCGCGCCGCCCAGGCCGCCGAGTTCGCGCTCGCGCTCGCCCCGCGCGCCGGGGACCCGGCGCTGATCGCCCGCATGCACCGCTCGGTGGCCCGCACCCTGCTCGCCGAGGGCCGCCCCGCCGAGGCCGACGCCTCCCTCGCCAAGGCCGCCGAGCTGTACCGCCAGCTCCAGCTGCGCACCGAGCTGGCCAACTGCCACTGGATGCGCGGCTATGTGCATGCGCAGAACGGCCAACTGGACGCGGCGGAGGCCGAGTTGAGGCAGGCGCTCGCCATGCTCTCGGAAACCAGCGCCGCCCTCTACCGCAGCCAGGCCGCGGTGGAACTGGCCGATGTGCTGCACCGCCTGGGCCGCTCCACGGAGGCCGGGGCGCTCCTTGAGGGGGTGCTGGGCGACTTCTCCTCCGAGCGCGGCGCGATGCACGCCGCCGCCGCGCACCGGCTCCTCGGCATCATCGCCGAGGACGCCCGTGACACCGAGTCCGCCGAGGAGCACTACGTGCGCGCCCTCAGCCTCCTGGAACGCGCGGGGGCCGCGGGCGATCTGGCCGACCTCTGCCGCCTGCTGGGCGACCTCCTGCGCCGCACCGGCCGTACGGAGGCCGCCCTGGACGCCTACCGCACGGGTCTGGGCCACCGGACCACCCCCGGCACCACCACCCTGGGCCCGGCCCCGGCCCAGCCGCCCCTCTGAACCCTCGCCCCCTCGCCCCCCTCGCCCCCCGAACCCCCCGACCTCTACACCCCCACCCCTCCGCCCCTACACATCCACCCGCCCCTGCCTGCGCACCTCCGCCAGCCGCAGCGCGCCCACCTGCACGGCCGCCTGGGTGGCGTCGTTGGGGACGTCGCCCAGGCCGCCGTTGGTGAAGGCGAAGGCGTCGTCGCCGACGCGGACGGTGGCGACGTCCAGGGTGAGACGGACGTCCCGGTCGTCCTCGGTGGTGGCGGAGACGGTGATGTGCAGGCCCTGCCGGGCGTCGCCGACCTCGGGCAGGGCGAGTTCGGAGACCTGGACGTCCTCCTGGAGGTTCTGCTGGGTGACGGCGTCGAAGCGGGCGCAGTTCGCCGGCATCGTGCGCAGCCAGTTCAGCGCGGCGTCCACGTCGGAGGGGCGGCGGGCGCCGATCTGGTAGCGGAGCTGGGCGTCGGTGTCGGCGTCGTCCAGGCCGACGGCGATCCGGGCCGGGCCGCCGAGGAGCTGGTCGCTGTAGAGGGCGTCGAGGAGTTTCTGGCACTCACCGGCCGAGGTGCTCGCCTTCAGCATCCCGTCCCGCCAGGTCGCCGCCCCGCGCGTCGCGGTCCAGGGGGCGCCGAGATCGCTCTGGCCGAGGAGCGCGGCCTGCGCCTGCGCGTCGGTGAGCGAGGAGCCGTCGGGCCGGGCGGGGGCCTTGGAACCCTTAGCCGGCCGGTCGATCGTCGGCAACGGCTGCGGCGCCGTCTCCGGCTGCTTCAGCGTCAGCGCCGCACACCCCCCGATGCCGAGCAGCCCGAGCCCGGTCAGGAACCTCGGCAGGCGACCGCGCGGGCGTATCCCCTCGAACATCACGCTGCCTCCCGTTCCTGGTGCCTCCTCCCACGGCACCACCACCCCGGCCGCCCCACCAGCGCGGAAGGCCGGACGGGTGAGACGTACGAAAGGGGCGGGTGAGACGTAGGAAGGGTCCGGTCGGCGCGCCCCGCGCGGTCCGCCTGAACTAGGGTGTGACCCCCTCGCGCCCTCGCGCCCCGCACGTCCCCCGTCGGGCCGAGCAGCGCCCCTCCGCCGTGAAGGAGACCCCATGCCCGGCCGCCCCGTGCCCGTGATCATGGACTGCGACACCGGGGTCGACGACGCCCTCGCGCTGCTGTTCGCCGTGCGGCATCCCGGGATCGAGCTGCGGGCGGTGAGCTGTGTGGCCGGGAACACCGATGTGGACGGGGTGGTGCGGAACACGCTGACCGTGCTGGAGCAGGCCGGGGCGCCGGAGATACCCGTGGCGCGCGGGGCCGCGCGGCCGCTGCTGGAACCGGCCCGGCCCGCCACGCATGTGCACGGGACGGACGGCATGGGGGACCTGGGGCTGCCCGCCCCGGCCCGGCGGCCCGCCGAGGTGGACGCGGTCACCCTGCTGCGCCGCGAGATCCTCGCCTCGCCCCGCCCGGTCACCCTGATCCCCACCGCGCCGCTGACCAACATCGCGCTGCTGCTGCGCACCCACCCCGAGGTGACCCGCAACATCGAGCGGATCGTCTTCATGGGCGGCGCGATCGAGGTCGGGAACGCCACGCCCGTCGCCGAGTTCAACGTCTGGCACGACCCGGAGGCGGCCGCCGTACTGCTCACCGCCGGGGTGCCGATCACGATGTACGGCCTGGACGTGTTCCGGCAGGTGGTCGTGGCCGCCGAGGACGTGCGGCGGCTGCGGGCGAGCGGGGACCGCGGGGCGCGGCTCGCCGGAGAGCTGCTCGCGCACCGTCCGGCCACCCAGGGCGAGCCGCCCGAGGCGGAGGAGGCGGGCGGGCTCGGGGACGCGGGCGCGGTGTGCGCGGTCGCCGACCCGGGCGGCCTGACCACCCGGCCGCTGCCGGTCGAGGTCAGCCTCGCGCCCGGGCCGGGCCGCGGGCAGACGATCGTGGACCGGCGGCCCCGCCCCGGCGAGGCCGAGATCCATCACGGGGAGCGCGAACGGCCCCTGATCGACGTCGCGTCGGCGGTCGACGCGCGCCGGTACACGCGGCTGTACCTGGAGACGGTCGGACGGCCCTGACGCCGGGTCCGGTTTCCAAGGTTCTCTTTCCGGGCAATGTGGACAGATTCTCTACGTCGCGTCCGCTTCGTCCGTCGTACCGAAGGGAACCCGTATGGCAGACCTCTCCTCCAGGAGCCCCGACTGGTGGCGGCAGGCCGTCATCTACCAGGTGTATCCGCGCAGCTTCGCCGACGCCGACGGGGACGGGCTCGGGGACCTCAAGGGCATCACCCAGCGCCTGGACCATCTCGGCGCGCTCGGCGTGGACGCCCTGTGGCTGAGCCCCTTCTATCCGTCCGAACTCGCCGACGGGGGGTACGACGTCGCCGACCACCGGGACGTCGACCCGCGCCTGGGCAGTCTGGACGACTTCGACGCCCTGGTCGCCGAGGCGCACCGGCTGGGCCTGAAGGTCGTGGTGGACCTCGTGCCCAACCACACCTCGCACCAGCACCCCTGGTTCCAGGAGGCGTTGCGCTCCGGGCCCGGATCCGCCGCCCGCGAGCGGTACGTCTTCCGGCCCGGCCGGGGCTCCCGGGGTGAACTCCCGCCCTCCGACTGGCAGTCCGTCTTCGGCGGCAGCGCCTGGCACCGGGTGGCCGACGGCGAGTGGTACCTGCATCTGTTCGCCGCCCAGCAGCCCGACCTCAACTGGGACAACGAGGAGGTGCGCGCCGACTTCCGCACCACCCTGCGGTTCTGGTCCGACCGGGGCGTGGACGGCTTCCGCGTGGACGTGGCGCACGGCCTTGCCAAGGAACTGACCGAGCCGCTGCGCGACATCGGCGGCATCGGCGCCTCCGGGGAGACCGCCCTGCTCCGTGTCCCGCCCGGCGACCACCCCTACTGGGACCGCGACGAGGTGCACGAGATCTACCGCGACTGGCGCAAGGTCTTCGACGCCTACCGGCCGCCGCGCAGCGCCGTCGCCGAGGCCTGGGTCCCGGGCCCCCGCCGCGCCCTGTACGCCCGCCCCGACGAACTCGGCCAGGCGTTCAACTTCGAGTATCTGGAGGCCGGTTGGAGCGCGGAGGAGCTGCGCCGCGTCATCACCGAGGAACTGGCCACCGCGCGGGCCGCGGGCGCCGCCGCCACCTGGGTGCTGTCCAACCACGACGTCGTACGCCACCACTCCCGGCTGATGCTCCCGCCCGGTACCGACCCCGGTGCCTGGCTGCTGTCCGGCGGTCACGCGCCCGCGGTCGACCGGGAGGCGGGCCTTGGGCGAGGGCGGGCCGCGACCCTGCTGATGCTGGCGCTGCCCGGGGCGTCGTACCTCTACCAGGGGGAGGAACTCGGGCTGCCCGAGGTCGCCGACCTGCCCACCGAGGTGCTCCAGGACCCGATCTGGGAGCAGACCGGGCATGTCCGCAAGGGGCGTGACGGCTGCCGGGTGCCGCTGCCGTGGACGGCGGACGGGGCGTCGTACGGCTTTGGACCCGGCGGTGCCTGGCTACCGCAGCCGGCCGGTTTCGGGGCGTACGCCGTCGAGGCGCAGAGCGGGGTGGAGGGCTCGACGCTGGAGCTGTACCGCACCGCGCTGCGCCTGCGCCGCAAGCTGCTCGACGGGGAGTCGCTCATCTGGTCGACCAACTCCCCTGAAGGAGTGCTGGACTTCAGCCGCTGCGAGGGGTGGCGGTGTGTCGCCAACCTGGGGGCGGCGGAGGTGCCGATGCCGGCCGGGGAGGTGCTGCTGAGCAGCGGGCCGTTGCCCGGGGGCGGGGGGCTGCCGCCGGACACGACGGTCTGGCTCGGCTGACCCGCGGGGCGAAGGGGCCGGTCACCGGCGGGCCGGCCTCATTGCCGTGCTTTGGTGTACATGACACATGGTTGGGGAAACGTTGACCGGTCCTCGGGAGAAGGCGGGGAGAAAGCGGGCCTAGATTCGCCGCATGCCCCCACAGCCACCTCCCAGGATGCCCGCGGCCCGCCCCTCGGGGGCGCTGCCCGTGCTGCCCTACCGCAAGCCCACCAAGGGCCGCGACTACTGGGTCCTGGACGACGTCCTGCCCGACGTGGACGCCGTACGCGCGCGCTGTCTGGCCAAGGACGACTGGGTCGAGGGCTACCCGTACACCTCCGAGACCTGGCCGGGGCTGCGCGCCCTGCCGGGGCTCGAACCCGCCGAACTCGCCGTCGTCGAGCGGCTGGTGCGGAAGGCGACCGGCGCCAAGGAGCTGTGGGTGCAGAAGGCGCCCGGCGGCGGCACGCTCAACCACAACTGCGTGCAGGTGGTCGGCGCGGGCGAGAGCCGGCCGCGCCCGCACACCGACTCGCGCGCGCTGTGCCGGTACGCGGCCGTGCTGTACCTCAACCCGGGCGTCCCCAAGGACTGCGGCACCAGCTTCTACCGCCAGCACCTGCCCGGCGGCCGGCTCGGCGGCAATGTCGTCCAGGCCCCGCACAACAACCTGGTCGAGGCCCTCGGCACCCGCTTCGTCGCCCCGGACGCCTTCGAGGAGGACGTGCGCGTCCCGCACAAGTACAACCGACTGCTGCTCTACAACGCCAACCTCGTGCACAGCGCGACCGGTTACACCGGCGCCACGCTGGAGGACAAGCGCATGACGGCCGTCTTCTTCTGGATGGCCTGACACCCGGCCCGGCCGCCCGGGGTGCGGGGAGGACCGGCGTGCGGTGCGGATGGTGGGCGTGAGCGTTGTCGCCATCGTGGGCGCCGGTCCCGGACTCGGCGCCGCCGTCGCCCGGCGGTTCGGGCGCGAGGGGTACGACATCGCCCTCGTCGCCCGCGACCACGACCGGCTTGAGGCGCTGGTCCGGGAGCTGGCCGAGGACGGCGTCGCCGCGCGCGCCTTCCCCGCCGACGTCCGCGAGCCGGAACGGCTGGCCCGCGCCCTCGCGGGGGCCGCGCGGGAGCTGGGCGCCGTCGAGGTGCTCCAGTACAGCCCGGTGCCGCACAAGGACTTCATGCGGCCCGTCCTGGAGACCGGCCACCGGCAGCTGACCGGGCCCATCGAGTTCTCGGTGTACGGCCCCGTCGCCGCCGTGCAGCAGGTGCTGCCCGGGATGCGGGCCCTGGGGCGCGGAACCATACTGTTCGTGAACGGGGGCACGGCCGCGGTGCCGCATGTCGAGCGGGCCGGTACGTCCGTCGCGTTCGCCGCGCAGAGCGCGTACGGGCATCTGCTGCACGAACGCCTCGCCGCCGACGGCATCCATGTCGCCCAACTCGTCGTCCCGGGCGCCATCACCCCCGGCCACGCCCGCAAGGACCCCGCCGTGCTCGCCGAGATGCTGTGGGGCATGCACCGGGAGCGGCACGGATTCCGGCACTTCGCCGACGACCTCGACAGCCGCTGACGCATCACGCGAAGGGGTGACGGCCCCTCGGCCCACCCTGCGTGAAGAGCATTTGTGAGCCAATATGGGGACGTTGGCCGTTTTGCTCCTCTCCAAGGGGGCCCCTCATGGCTGTCGAGATCCCGTCACTCATCAAGCCCTCCAAGTTGCGGGCCAGGGGCGGTCTGCTGGGCGAGTGCCTGGCGGAGTTCCTCGGGACGTTCGTGCTCATCGCCTTCGGCTGCGGAGTGGTCGCGATGGCCGTCGCCGCGCTGCCCGGCTCGGGCCGCGCCGCCACGCCCACCACGATCTTCCTCGCCGCCGGTGACTGGCTGCTGATCACATGGGGCTGGGCGATGGCCGTCGTCTTCGGCGTCTATGTGGCCGGTGGCGTCAGCGGCGCCCACCTCAACCCCGCGGTGACCCTGGCGATGGCGGTGCGCCGCGGCTTCCCCTGGGTCAAGGTGCTGCCGTACTGGTTCGCGCAGCTGGTCGGCGCCTTCACCGGCGCGGCGCTGGTGTACCTGGTCTACCACCAGGCGATCGGCGCCTACGACGCCGCTGCCTCCGGACCCAAGGTGAACGGGCATACGAACGCCACGTTCTCCATCTTCGCCACCTTCCCCGCCGCTTACTTCCACGGCGGGATCTGGGGCCCGCTGATCGACCAGATCGTCGGTACGGCCTTCCTGATCATGTTCATCGTCGCCGTCATCGACCTGCGCAACACCGCGGTGCAGGCCAATCTGGGGCCGCTGATCATCGGCTTCATCGTGGCCGCGATCGGCATGTCCTACGGCGCCAACGCGGGCTACGCCATCAACCCCGCCCGTGACTTCGGGCCCCGCCTGTTCACCTGGTCGGCCGGATGGGGAAGCCTGGCCTTCCCCGGCAGCGTGTCCGGCGTGTACCGCGACTACTGGTGGATCCCGATCGCCGGACCGCTGATCGGCGCCGTCATCGGGATCCTGGTGTACGACCTGTTCATCGGGGACGTGCTGGTGCTGCGCGCCAAGGACGAGGAGCTGCCCGAGGCGGGCGTGGTCCGGCAGGTGGAGACGACGGAGGAGTAGCCCCCGCCGGGACGGGCCGGACGCGGCACCGGCGCGGGGCCTCAGGCCCTGGGCTGGGTGAAGCGGATGCGGTTGCCGAAGGGGTCGCGCAGCCCGCAGTCGATCCCGTACGGACGCTCGGTGGGCTCCTCGGTGAACTCCACGCCCTTGTCCAGCAGCGTCTTGTAGGTGCCCCGGCAGTCGTCCGTGGTGAAGATGAGCCAGCCGCCCATGACGCCCTTGGTGACCAGCTCGCGCACCTGCGCCGCCGTCTGCTCGGACATCGCGGGGGCGCCCGGCCGCTCCAGCAGGATCTGCCGCTCGGGGTGTCCGGGGACGCCGACGGTCAGCCAGCGCATGAAGCCGAGGGGGACGTCGGCGGTGACCTCCAGGCCGAGCTTGCCGACGTAGAAGTCGAGGGCCTCGTCCTGGTCGAGGACGTATATCTGGGACTGTGTGATCGCGTTGAACATGATGTCCACGCTAGCGAGCGGACGGCGCGAAAACTTATCCGAAACTGCTCAGACGGGCCGGGTCCAGGCCATCGTGAAGCACGTCGGCACGGCCGCGGCCACCGCCGCTACGCGGTACGCGCGCGGCGAGCTGCCGACGATGTCGCGGAACGTGCGGCTGAAGGTGCCCGGACTGCCGAAGCCGACCTCGAAGGAGATGTCCGTGACGCTCCGGTCGCTCTCGCGCAGCAGGTACATCGCCCGTTCCACCCGGCGGCGTTGCAGATAGCGGTGCGGTGTCTCGCCGAAGGTGGCCCGGAAGGTGCGCGCGAAGTGGGCCGGTGACACCCGCGCGACACGGGCCAGCGCGGGGACGTCCAGCGGTCGCGCGTAGTCGCGGTCCATGGTGTCCCGCGCGCGCAGCATCCGCCGGTTGGTGTCCTCGGTGGCGCGGCTCATCGCACCCGTCTCCCCTCATGTCCCGTGCGTAGGACCGGAGTCCGGCGCCTCACAGCGGCCGCTCGGGCCAGTCCAGCAGCCGGGCCCCGATCACCGCGGTCTGCAGCATGTAGCGGTGCGCGGGGTCGGCCGGGTCGGCGCCGGTGAGCTGGTGGATGCGCTCCAGGCGGTAGGTGAGCGCGCGCACGCTCAGCGAGAGCCGGCGGGCGGCCTCGGCGGCCACGCAGCCGGAGTCGAAGTAGGCGACCAGGGTCTCCAGCAGCGGCACCGCGCCGCCCCGGGCCGCGGCCAGCGGGCCCAGCGTGTGCTGCACCAGATCGGCCATCGCCTGCCGGTCGCGCGCCAGCACCGGGTAGACCAGCAGGTCGGCGGCGTGCAGCACCGGACCGGGCAGCCTGAGCCGCTCGGCCATCTCCAGCGCGGCCAGGGCCTCCTCGTACGACTGCACGACGCCGCCGGGGCCGGTCTGCGGGCGTCCGACGGCCACCCGGCCGCCGTCGGTGGCGGCGGACGCCTGCCGGGCGAAGAAGTCGAGGACCTCGGCGGTGTCACCGGGCGCGATGCACAGCAGCCGGCCGTTCTTGGTGGTGAGCAGGATGCTGTGGGAGTCGAAGCGGGCCAGCACCTCGGCCTCCACCCGCCGGGCGACGGCGCCGCCCTCCCCGTAGGACCGGGAGCCCTCGGCGACCGCGACGGCGTGCGCGCGCGAGAGCCGCAGCCCGAACCGTTCGGCGCGCTCGGCGAGTCGGCCCAGGTCACTGCGGCCGTAGAGCAGATCGTCGATGAACTCCCGGCGGGCCGCCTCCTCCCGGCGTACCGTCAGCCGCTGGGCGCGCTCGTAGCCTTCCGCGAACACATCGACGGCCTGCTCCACGGCGGCCAGTGCCGCGAGGGTGCTCTCGGCCGAACCGGGCCCCACCGGCCAGGCGGCGCGGGCGGCGGCCAGGTGCGCGACGACCAGGGCGCGCAGCCCGAGCCCTGCCTCGGCGGCCTGTTCGCCCAGCGTCCGACGGGATTTCAGCTCCTCGCGGGTCAGCCGCCGGCCGGTGCTCGCGACCTCGGCCAGCACCCCCGCGAAGCCGTCCAGATAACGCTCGGACATCCCCTGCTCGCTCACCCTGCCCCGATCCCCCGTGATCTTGACGTGCCGGTGACGCTTTCTTAGCGCGGTTCCGGCATGCAGACAGTAGTGAAGACTGCCGGAAACCGGCAATGCGGAAACGGTCCTCCGGGCCGCACCATCCTCTGCGGGGAGCACTACGGAGGGTTCCGGTGCCGGACATCGCGGGGGGATGCCCGGCACCGGGGCCTCGGGGGAGCTCCGACCCACCGTCTGACGCAAGGACGTATGCCATGGAAGCCCTCGGCGTGCTCGTCGCCGCCTGTGTGATCATCGCCGTGCTGTTGCTGCTCGGGTTCTCCCGGCTGTACCGCAAGGTCGATCAGAGCCAGGCCCTGATCGTCTCCAGGACGCGGCGCGTGGATGTGTCCTTCACCGGACAGGTCGTGCTGCCGATCCTGCACAAGGCCGAGGTCATGGACATCTCGGTGAAGACCATCGAGATCAGCCGCTCCGGCCGGGACGGGCTGATCTGCCGGGACAACATCCGCGCCGACATCCGGATCCTGTTCTTCGTCAAGGTCAACAAGACCGTGCAGGACGTCATCAAGGTCGCCCAGTCCGTGGGCACCGAGCGGGCCAGCCACCAGGACACGCTCCAGGAGCTGTTCCACGCCAAGTTCTCCGAGGCGCTGAAGACCGTCGGCAAGCAGATGGACTTCACCGACCTGTACACCAAGCGTGAGGAACTGCGGTACCACATAATCGAGTTGATCGGCGTCGACCTCAACGGCTACCACCTCGAGGACGCCGCGATCGACTACCTGGAGCAGACGCCGCTGACCCAGCTGGACCCGGCCAACGTCCTGGACGCCCAGGGCATCCGCAAGATCACCGAGCTGACCGCCGTCGAGCATGTGCGCACCAACGAGGCGAAGCGCACGGAGCAGAAGGAGATCACCCGGCAGGACGTCGACGCCCGCGAGGCCATCCTGGAGCTGGAGCGCCGGCAGGCGGACGCCGAGATCAAGCAGCGGCGGGAGATCGAGACGTCCCGCGCCCGCGAGGAGGCGGAGACCGCCCGGGTGATGGAGGAGGAGCGGCTGCGCGCGCAGACCGCGTTCCTGCGCACCGAGGAGCAGCTGGGGGTGCAGCGGGAGAACCAGGCCCGGGAGATCGCGGTCGCCGCGAAGAACCGCGAGCGGGTCATCGCGGTGGAGAACGAGCGCATCGAGAAGGACCGCCTGCTGGAGGTCATCGCCCGGGAGCGGGAGACGCGGCTGACCCAGATCTCCGCCGAGAAGGAGGTCGAGGCGGAGAAGCGGGAGATCGCCGAGGTCATCCGGGAGCGGGTCGCGGTGGACCGTACGGTCGCCGAGCAGGAGGAGTCCATCAAGAAGCTGCGCATGGTCGAGGAGGCCGAGCGCGAGCGGCAGGCCCTGGTCATCGCCGCCGAGGCGGAGGCGCAGGAGAAGCTGGTCAAGGACATCAAGGCCGCGGAGGCCGCCGAGCAGGCCGCCACGCACCGGGCCGCCGAGGAACTGACCCTCGCCGAGGCCCGGTTGAAGACCGCCGACCTCGACGCGCGGGCCAAGCTGCGGCTCGCCGAGGGCGTGCAGGCCGAGTCGGCGGCCGAGGGGCTCGCCGCGGCGCAGGTCCGGGACAAGGAGGCCGAGGTCACGGTCAAGGCCGGGCGCGCGGAGGCGGAGGCCACCGAGGCGCGGCTGCGGGCGGAGGCCGAGGGCGCGCAGGCGAAGGCGCTCGCGGAGGCCGAGGGCGCGCGGGCCAGGGACCCGGGACGACCTCGCGGCCGCCCTCGCCACCCGCCGCGGCCGCCTCAAGACCACCCTCACCGACCAGTCCGTCCTCGCCGGTCTCGGCAATCTGCTCGCCGACGAGATCCTGTGGCGGGCCGAGGCGGAGGGCGCGCGGGCGAAGGCGCTCGCGGAGGCCGAGGGCACGAAGGCGGCGGCGCTCGCGGAGGCCACCGGGATCGGCGAGAAGCTGAAGGCCGAGGCGGCGGGCCTCACCGAGAAGGCGGCGGCGATGGCCGCGCTGGACGAGGCCTCGCGCGGGCACGAGGAGTACCGGCTGCGGCTCCAGGCGGAGAAGGAGATCCGGCTGGCCGGTCTGGAGACGCAGCGGCAGGTCGCCGAGGCGCAGGCGACGGTGCTGGCCACCGGCCTGGAGAACGCCGACATCGACATCGTCGGCGGCGAGTCCGTCTTCTTCGACCGGCTCGTCTCGGCGGTGTCCTTCGGCAAGGGCGTCGACGGCTTCGTGGCCAACTCCCGCACCGCCCAGACCCTGGCGAAGCCGTGGCTGGACGGGTCGGGCAGCTTCACGGAGGACCTGAGCCGGGTACTCGGATCGGTGGGCACGGCCGACATCCAGAACCTGACGGTGTCGGCGCTGCTGATGAAACTGATGAACGGCGGCGGCGCGGAGGCGTCCCAGTTCGGCCAGCTGCTGGAGAAGGCGGGGGAGCTGGGGCTGGCGGAGGTGCCGGTCGCCTCGCTGAACGGGGCCGTCCGAAGCTGAGGCGAGCGCCCCGAAAGGGCGCGGGGCCGCATCGGTATGCGGCCCCGCCGCGTGGGCGCGAGCGGCCACGACGCACCCGCACTCCGCCCCTACGGCGGATCCGAACCCCGCTGAACCACGAAAGGCGACCATGGCCACCGAGACCGTCGACGCCGGCACCTACGACGTCCTCCGCGACCGGCTGGCCGCACACGCCGCCGAACTGGCACGGCGGGCCGAGGAACTGAACACCCGCCGTGCGGAGGAGTTCGGCTCGACCCGCCTCGCCCTCGCCTCCACCACCAACCTCAAGACCCCCCACGCGAGCCTCCGGCAGGACATCGTGGCGGTCGGCGACCGCCTCCTGCTCGGCAGCCGGGCCCGCGGCAGCGAACCCGTCCTCGCCCTCTACGACCGCGACGGCAACCCCCTCCCCGAGGGCGAGGGATTCCTCGAAGACCCCGCGTTCCTCCGCGAGTTCACGGCCCTGACCCGCTACTACCGCGACGCCCACCTGCTGCGCCTGCGCCGCATCGACGGCCGTCTGCTCGCGGTGTTCCGCACCGGCGAGAAGGCCGACGACATCCGCGCGCTGCGCTGGACCCTGACCGAGGACGGCCGCGCCGAGTTCCTGGACGCGCGCGGCGAGCGCGACGACGTCGTACCGCCCGCCCAGGACGTCACCTGGACCGACACCGGACGCGCCGACCATGTGCTGGGCCGGGAGCCGTACGTCGCCGTGCCCGGCGGGCTCGGCGTCGCGGCCCTCGGCGGCACCCTCACCGTCCGCGCCGAGGACGGCGCCGAACTGTACGCCGAGCCCGTCACGGAACCCCTCCAGTCCCTCGCCGACGCCGCCGTCGCGTATGCGAGGGTCGGCCCCCTGACGCTGCTGCGCGTGCGGCCGTACAAGGAGGACACCGGCCGCTATCTGGTCTTCAACGCGCTGACCCGGACGGTCGTCCGCCTCGACGGCATCGGCCAGGCGTGCCGCCGGCTGCCCGAGGAGCAGGGCGTCGTCTTCCCCGGCGGCTACTGCCTGGCGAGCGGACAGCACAAGGCGTACGAACTCGACGTGCGCGGCCTTGAGTTCGAGCAGGAGGTGCGCGCGCCCAACGGCGAGGACGTGCTGTACGCGTTCCGGGACCGTACCGGCGGCGGCACGCTCCTGCTGTCGTACAACACCCTGCGCAAGGAGGTCGCGACCCCGCTGCCCTGCCAGGGCTGGGCGCTGTTCGAGGACGGCGCGCTCGCCGTGCTGCGCGCCGGGGGCGAGGAGCCCGCGCACACGCATCCCCTCCAGTGGTGGACCTCGCCGTACGTCTCCGATACCCGTGCCGCCGCCCTGCGCACCGGCACCGGTCCGCTCGCCCGCGTCGGCAACGCCGATCTCGTGCGCGGCCTCGCCGACTGCCTCTCCGTGGCCCGGCTGGTGGCCGACGGCATCACCACCGGCGAGGGCTACCGCGCGCTGACCGCCGCGTGCGTCCGCGCGGCCGACACCCACCACTGGCTGGCCGACCCCGAACTCGGCGGCATACAGGAGCCGTTGGCCGCCGTATGCGAGACCGCCGAACAGGTGCTGGCCGAGTTCGAGACCGTACGCGAGCTGACCCGGGCCGCCGCCGAGGCGCTGGAGGAGGCCGCCGAGCGGATCGCGGCCGTGGTGCGCAGGCTGCGCGGCGAGGCCCCGCGCGAGGCCGCCGCCTGGGTCCGCGGACTGACCGAACTCCGGCACACCCACGGCCACTTGCTCACCCTGCGCGAGCTGCGACACGTGGACACCGAGCGGGTGGCCGCGCTGGCCGCCGAGGCGGAGTCCGACCTGGCCGCGTTCGGCAGGCGCGCGGTGACCTTCCTGTCCCGCGAGGACGCCTTCATCGCCCAGCGCGCCGAGGTGGAGCGGCTGGTGGCCGACGCGGACGCGATCAGCACGGTCGCGGGCGCCGGGCCCGTCACCGAGCGGCTGGACGAGCTGGCGGACGGGCTGCGCACCGTCACCGAGGTGGTCACGGGCCTCGACATCGCCGACGCCACCGTGCGCACCGCCGTACTGGAGCGGATCGCGGACGTCCTGGGCGGCGTCAACCGGGCGCGCGCCACCCTGGACGCCCGCCGCCGCGGTCTCCAGGACCAGGAGGGCCGCGCCGAGTTCGCCGCCGAGAGCGCCCTGCTCGCCCAGGCCGTCACCGCCGCGCTCGCCGGTGCCACCACCCCCGAGGCGTGCGACGACCAACTCGCCTCTGTGCTGGCCCGGTTGGAGGACCTGGACGGCCGGTTCGCCGAGTTCGACGACTTCCTGACCGAACTCGCGGGCAGCCGCACCGAGATCTACGAGGCGTTCGCCGCCCGCAAGCAGTCCCTCGCCGACGTCCGGGCCCGCCGGGCCGAGCAACTCGCCGTATCGGCCGGGCGGATGCTGGAGACGGTCGCCCGGCGCGCGGCGGGGCTCGCCGACGCCGACGCGGTCACCGCGTACTTCGCCTCCGACCCGCTGGTCGCCAAGATCGTCCGGACCGCCGGTGAACTGCGCGACCTCGGCGACAGCGTCCGCGCCGAGGAACTCGACGGCCGTCTCAAGGCCGCCCGGCAGGAGGCCGCCCGCGCCCTGCGCGACCGCGGCGAGCTGTACGCCGACGACGGCCGCACCCTGCTGCTCGGCGGCCACCGCTTCGCCGTCAACACCCAGCCGCTCGACCTCGCCCTCGTCCCGGCCGCCGACGGCCTCGCCCTCGCGGTCACCGGCACCGACTACCGCGCCCCGGTCACCGACCCCGGCCTCGTCTCGATGCGCCCCTACTGGGACCGGCAGCTGCCCTCCGAGACGCCCGAGGTCTACCGCGCCGAACACCTCGCCGCCCGCCTCCTCACGGAGCACGGCCCGGCCGCCCTCGCCGCCGCCGACGACCTGCCTGGCCTGGTCCGCCGGGTGGCGCAGGAGTCGTACGACGAGGGCTACGAGCGCGGCGTCCACGACCATGACGCGACCCTGATCCTGACCGCGCTGCTGCCCCTGTACGACGCCGCGGGCCCGCTGCGCCACGAGCCCGCGGCCCGCGCCCGTGCCCAGCTCTTCTGGACCCACGGCACCACGGAGCCGGACCGCGCCGCCTGGAGCCGCCGCGCCGGGTCCCTGGCCCGCGCCCGCGACGCCTTCGGGCCGACGGCGGCACTGGGGGAGCTGGTCGCGGAGCTGGCGGCGGCCCTCGGGGAATGGGAGCAGTCCGACGCCCCCGAGGGCGCGGACCGGGGCGTCGACCGGTGGTCCGCCGAGGCGGCCGCCGCCTACCTCTTCGACGAACTGACCGGCGGCACCGGCCCCGAGGACTTCGTGCTCGGCGGCGCAGCCCGCGCCCTGCTCGACAAGTTCCGGCAGGCGCTGGCCGGTTCGGACTACGGCCGCGACCTGGAGGGACTGACCGAGCTGCGGGCCCGTCGCCAGGTGGTCGAGGCATGGCTGACCGCGTACGCCGGCGCGAGCGGCAGCGACGCCGCCCCCGGCGAGCTGGCGGAGGCGGTCGCCGCCGAACTGTGCCCCGGCCTGCCCCGCTACGACGGCGACGCCCGGCTCACCACCACCGTCGAGGGCCTCCTCGGCGCCCATCCCCGGGTGGCGGGCGGCCGACTGGAGCTGCGCCTGGACGAATTCCTGGCCCGTACCGCCCGGCACACCGCGCACGACGTGCCCGGGTTCCGCGCCTACCAGCGCCGCCGCGCCGCCCTGCTCGCCGCCGAGCGCGAACGGCTGCGCCTGGACGACCACCGCCCCCGGGTGATGTCGGCGTTCGTCCGCAACCGCCTCGTGGACGAGGTCTACCTCCCGCTGATCGGCGACAGCCTCGCCCGCCAGCTGGGCACCACCGGCGCGGACAAGCGCACCGACACCGGCGGCCTGCTCCTGCTGGTCTCGCCGCCCGGCTACGGCAAGACGACGCTCATGGAGTACGTCGCCGACCGGCTCGGCCTGATGCTGGTCAAGATCAGCGGCCCGGCGCTCGGCCACTCCGTCACCTCGCTGGACCCGGCCGACGCCCCGAACGCCACCGCGCGCCGCGAGATCGAGAAGATCAACTTCGCGCTCGCGGCGGGCAACAACACCCTGCTCCACCTGGACGACATCCAGCACACCTCGCCCGAACTCCTCCAGAAATTCATTCCGTTGTGCGATGCCACCCGGCGCGTGGACGGCGTGTGGGACGGTGCGCCCCGCACCTACGACCTGCGCGGCAAGCGGTTCGCGGTGTGCATGGCGGGCAACCCCTACACGGAGTCCGGGGAGCGGTTCCGCATCCCCGACATGCTCGCCAACCGCGCCGACGTATGGAACCTGGGCGACGTCCTGACCGGCAAGGAGGACTCCTTCGCGCTGAGCTTCGTGGAGAACGCCCTGACCGCCAACCCGGTCCTCGCCCCCCTCGCCGCCCGCGAGCGCGCCGACCTGGAGCTGCTGGTCCGGCTGGCCGCGGGCGACCCGACGGCCCGCCCCGACCGGCTGTCCACCGCACTGCCGCGCACCGAACTCGACGCCGTACTCGCCCTGTTGCGCCATGTCCTCGCCGTCCGCGACACGATCCTCACGGTCAACGCCGCCTACATCGCCTCCGCCGCCCAGTCCGCCGACGCCCGCACCGAACCGCCGTTCCGCCTCCAGGGCTCGTACCGCGACATGAACAAGATCACCCAGCGGCTGCGCCCGGTCATGAACACCGCCGAGCGCGACGCCGTCGTCCAGGACCACTACACGGCCGAGGCCCAGACCCTGACCACGGGCGCCGAGGCCAACCTCCTCAAACTCGCCGAACTGTGCGACGAGTTGGACGCCCCCCGCTCGGCCCGCTGGACGGCCATCAAGTCCGCCCACATCCGCACCCGCACCCTCGGCGACCCCGACCAGGACCCACTGACCCGCGCGGTCGCGGCACTGACGGTACTGGCGGACCGGGTGGCGGCGGTGGAATCGGCGATCATCCGGGCGACCGGTAACGCCCCCGGCTGACGCGTTCGGCCGGCGTCGGCTCGCACCACCGGTGGCGGTGACTTTTTCGGCCTCGACCTCCACATCCTGTGGGCGCTGCTCGCCGTCCGCCCGGACTTGCTGCGCGGCCGGTCGGAGGCCGGGGAGATGCTGCGTGGACGTCTTCCGGTGATGTTGGATGACTCCGGGCTTTCGCCGCAGGCGCGGCGGGAGCTGGAGGGCATCCGGTACGCGATCCGCCTCGCCGAGGCGTGAAAGGGGACATCAGTGGATGACCAGGACCTGGCGGACGTGGCCCACTTCCTGTGGGAGGCGGGCACGCTGAAGGCGGCCCGGCGAACGGGCTGGTGGATGGCGGGCGTTCGGGACCCCGAGAGCGTCGCCGAGCACGCGTGGCGTACGTCCGTCATCGCCTCGGTCATCGCCACGCTGGAGGGCGCCGACGCCGCGCGTGCCGCGCATCTGGCGGTGTGGCACGACTCGCAGGAGACGCGTACGGGTGACGTGAACCACCTGGGCAAGAAGTACGCGGCCCCGGGGGACCCGGCCGCGGTGACGGCGGACCAGACGGCGGGCATGCCCGAGGTCCTTCGCTCCGCGATCCGTGCCGTCGTCGCCGAGTACGAGGCGCGCGAGACACCGGAGGCCGTCTGCGCGCGCGACGCGGACAAGCTGGAGTGCATGTTGCAGGGCCTGGAGTACAAGGGGCAGGGGTACGAGGCGGCCCAGCGGTGGGTCGACAACAGCCGGTCCCGGATCGTCACCGAGTCCGGCCGGCTGCTCGCCGACCAACTGCTGGCTCAGGCCCCGCTCGACTGGCTGCGCGCGGCCATGGGGGAGCGCGGCTGATCAGGAGCGCGCGTTCTTCAGGGTCTCGATGAAGGGGGTGAAGACGGGGAGGGGGAAGGTGAGGGTGGCTCGGGTGGGGGTCTTGGAGTCGCGGACGGATACGTGGGTGGGGGTGTCGGCGATTTCCACGCACGCGTCGCCGTCTCCCGGGCCCGAGTAGGACGACTTTCGCCAGTTCTCCATAGGAAGCCTCACAGTTTCTTCGTCGTCGAGCCGCCTCAGTGCGGGGTCCTGGAGTGGTCGCTGAGCTGCTTGAGGCGGTGCCGGGAGCGGGGCTTTTCATGCCGGATGCGCGCCCCGGCCCTCTTCCCGGGCCTGAGGAGTAGATGACCACCGAGGAACGGGGATGCGATCAGAAGGTAAGCCATCAGCGGCCCTCCTGCCGGTTCGAGGGACATACGCGCGCCGGACGACTCGATGTGCGGGCTCGTGGTCAATCGCTGCACGAGACCTCCTCCAGGGCGGCTTCCCAGGTGTGGTGTTCGGCGTGACCGTCGAACAGACAGCAGGCCTCACCGTCGGGCCCTGTTGCGACCACCGGGCAGTCCGGCAGGGCGATCAGCTCCGCTTCGGTCCTTTCGCGCCAGCGAAGCCACGTCGCGGTCCCGTATTCGCCGGTGTCGCTGAACAAGCCGTAGTGCTCACCGTCGTCGTGCGAGGACAACTGGCACTGCACCGCCATGTCGACGTGTTCAGTGGTGGACTTCTCCCACGCTTCCTGCACCAGGTCCAGGGGCACCCGGCGCGAGTGCTTGCACCGCGTCACGACGTCACCCGCCAAGATCCGCTGGAGTTCCGCTCCGCGCACATGAGGCACGCGCAGGGCGGCAAGCGGCCGGAGTCGTCCGGCACCACCGGGTCGTTGCCCACGCGTACCTCCGTGGTAGGTCCCCACGTCCGGCCGGAGTCGTGCGAGACCCGCAGCGTCATCCGTACCTCGTCCTGTCCGTTCGCCATGGTCAGGAGCATCCCGATCCACAGGCTGGACGAGAAAGGCCAAGCGGGATACCCAACTTGGGTAGCATCACCAACGGTTGACCAAGCACAGCGGTCCGTAGTTCTCACGCCGGAGCGTGCCCGATGCCTGAGCCCCGCCGTTCGAAGGAACTCCCGGCCGGCCTGCTCACGGACCCGGCGATGATCGAGGCATGCCAGGCCAGAGACTTCAGCCGCATCTTTTGGCTGGTCAAAGTACGGGCAGGCATCTACCCGTCGATGATTGCGCGACGTTGCGATCTCACCCCGAGCCGCGTCGGCGAGGTGATTACCGGGCGGCGACAGCTGCTGCACATGGACGTGGTCGAACGGATTTCTGAGGACTGCGCATCCCGGGCCATCTGCTCGGTCTGGCCCGGCGTTCGTGGGAGACCCCACAGACCCTGACCGTCACACCACGAGAACCCTTCGAGGGGCCGACGTCCGTCGACGTGCGGTCGGCCGTGGGGCTACCCGGGGCCGACGTGGACAGCATCCTCGCCCTGGCAGCCGAGCGGGACCTCAGCCCGTCGATGCTGGACGCGCTGCATTCGTCGATCTCGGACTACTGGCGCCGGGACGACGAACACGGCGGCGAGACCTTACGGCCAGCGGTCGTCGGCCAACTCCGCTACGTCATCGGCCTGCTCAAAGAACAGCGACCGACACCCATGCGGGACGGCCTGCACAGCATCGCGGCTGAGCTGGCCCGGCTCACCGGGTGGACCTACTTCGACGCTCGCCAGTACAACCAGGCACGCGCCTACTTCACTGAAGCCCTCGGGTTGGCCAAGGCCATCGACGACCGTCAGTTCACGGCCAATGTTCTCGCCTGCATGAGCCTCCAGGCCACATATCAGGACAAGCCTGGGGACGCTCTCGCCCTCGTCGCAGCAGCCCAGGACCAAGCCCGAGGGGCGGAGGAGACGACACCGCGAGTGCTGGCCATGCTCGCGATGCGCGAATCGTTCGCTCACGCCACCCTCGGGAACCACGGTGCCACCCATGCCGCGATCTCGGAGGCCCGCACCCACTTCGGCCGGATCAGCGCCGACGATCCAGACCCGGCCTGGGCCACCTACTTCGACGAGCCGAAGCTGATCGTGGACACGGGTATCGCACACGGCCGCCTGGGCGAAGCCGCCCTCGCGGAGCCGTTGATCGCGGACGCACTACGTCGAGAGCACCGATCGAACCACCGGGGCCGGGCCTTCCACGCCTTCTGGCTCGCCCGCACTCAGCTTCAGCGTGGCAAGCTTGACGAAGCCTGCCACACAGCCATCGATGCCCTCGTCCCGGCGGCGGCCGTCAGCTCGCAACGAATCGTCGGCCACCTCCGGGAGTTCTACGAGCAGTTGGAGCCCTTCCGTCGGGAGCCGACCGCGATGGCGTTCGAGTCCCGGCTTCGGGAGATGCTGTCGTGCCAGGTCAGCGGATGGCCTCGTCCATGAGCACGTAGAGCAGGCCGACGAGGGAGCCGCTGCTGACGATCTCGCGGCGGTCGATCATGCCTCGAACGTCGGCCAGCGGGATCCACTCGATCCGGTCCGACTCGTTCTTCTCGGTCGGCGGACCTTCATACATCGCTCCGTCGGCCCGGAAGACATGGTGCTGGGAGTCCGTGATGCCGTTGGCCGGCTCGGCATAGATCAGGGGCTTGATGGAACCAGGACGCCATCCTGTCTCCTCCAGCACTTCGCGAGCTGCGGCTTCTTCCGGGGTCTCGCCCTCTTCGACCAGACCCATGGGCAGCTCCCAGGCCCATGAGTCCGTGATGAAGCGGTGTCGCCACATCATGAGAATCTCTTGACGTTCGTTGACGACGGCGGCCACGGCCAGGTGCCGAAGCCGGACGACGTGGTACTCCCACCTGCGCCCATCAGGCTGTTGGACATCGACGAGGCATAGATTTACCCAGGGGTTCGTGTAGATCTGTCGCTCACCGTGCGTCTTCCATTCCATACCTGCGACCCCTCTCGATCGGCCTCCAGGATCTCAGAGCACGCGGGAAGACTCCCGCGTGTCCTGGCGGCGGGGCCAAGAGTTCGTGAGCTGGGGCTCGGTTGGATTCAGGGTCACAGCCCGTCCGAGCGCGCACCCTTCAGGGTCTCGATGAAGGGGGTGAAGACGGGGAGGGGGAAGGTGAGGGTGGCTCGGGTGGGGGTCTTGGAGTCGCGGACGGATACGTGGGTGGGGGTGTCGGCGATCTCCACGCATGCGTTGCCGTCGCCTGGGCCCGAGTAGGACGACTTTCGCCAGTTCTCCATGGGGGCCTCACAGCTCCTTCGCCAGCCGGTTGATGAAGTCACGTGACCGAGAGGGGTCGAGGGACGCGGCTTCCACTTTACGGAAACTCGTTCGGTAGGCGTTGAGTTGAGCCTCGGAGTCGATGAAGGCCGAGCCGTGCAGCGTGTCGCGAAGCACCGTATCCAGCTTGGGCAGAGGGCCGCAAACGTGCGTCATCGTGCTGGAGGCTCTGGCGAAGTCGTCCAGGTCGAAGGGGATGACCCGCACGGTCACATGGTCCGACTCGGACAACTCCAGGAGTTGTTGAAGTTGGTTTCGTGAGGCGGCGCGGTCGCTGACCCTGATGCGCAGAGCAGCCTCGTGAATCACCGTCTCGTACGGTTGGGCGTGCTGCTGGCGCCGCATGCGGTGGCTGAGCCGCACATCCAGTTCCTCTTGGGTGAGCTCGGGAACTCGGGCGGAGAAGACCGCGCGAGCGTAGTCCTCTGTCTGCAGCAATCCCGGTACGTACAGGACCGACACCTCGCGCAGGAGGCGGGCGTGGTGCTCCAGTTCGGCGAGGTCCAGGAACGACGTCGGCAGCAGCCCCTCGTACTCCTCCCACCAGCCGTGCGTCCGTTCGGTGGCCATCGCCACCAGTGCGTCGATGAACTCGTGATCGGTGCAGGCATAGTGCGAGGCCAGGCGCCGGAGACGCTGTTCTCCCACGCCTGCGACACCGGACTCGATCTGGCTGATGGCCGGACCGGAGACCCCGAGCAGGGCGGCCGCCTCCCGGACCGCGAGCCCTGCGGCCTCGCGAAGCCTGCGCAGCTCCAGCCCCAGGCGCAGCTGGCGTGCGGTCGGCTCGCGCCTCAGAACCATCGGGTTCTCCTTGCTCCAACGCATCTGCTGATGCCGCTCGTTCGGGGGCAGATGACGCGATTCGCTTGCTTGGGATTACACGTTAGCCCTACTGTCGGTGACGTACCGCACACGCAGCGGAAGTGCACCGCACCCGCGGCAACGCCACCCTGCGCGCGTTTCAACCCCCCACTCACTCCCCGGAGTTGATCACCTATGCCTGAAAGCGAGTCCTGGGACTACACCCTCTGCATCCCCAACGACCCGAGGGCGGTGACGGTTTCCCGCCGTACCCTCCGTCTTATCCTCACCCTCCACGGTCTGATCGGCCTGGTGGACACCGCGGAGCTGCTGGCGGCGGAGCTGGTCTCGAACGCGGTGCGTCACACGAAGGGTCCGGCGGCGCTGCGGGTGCGCCGTACCCCGGAGGGGGTGGTGTGGATCGGGGCGTGGGACACGGATCCGCAGTCGCCGCCCGTGGCGCAATCCCTTGCCGAAGCGGGCGAGTTGGAGGGTGGCCGGGGGCTCGGGCTCGTCATGGCGTGCGCCGACCACTGGGGGTGGCAGCCGTCGGCGCGGTTCGGGGAGCGGGGCAAGTTCGTATGGTGTGAACTCGGTTTCAGGGCGACCGCCGCGCTGAGTCCGGTGTGAAGCCCCTCTGGAGTCGCCCCCTTGGAGTCGTCTCTCTGGAGTCCGGCGGGTGGCCTCAGGCGTGGTGGTGGTCGTGGTCCCCGCGCCCACCGCTCCCGCGCCCACCGTCCCCACCCTCCTCCGGCCCCCCGCCCATCGTCCGCAGCATCGCTGTGCCGCCCGTGCGCAGGAAGCGGATGACGAGGGAGGCGGCGAGGAGGAGGAAGGCGATGTTGAGCCAGGTCGTGTAGTTCCAGCGGATGCCCTCCTCAGGGAGCCGGGCCACGGCCTGGTCGGGGATGAGGCCGAGGCCGCCGAAGAGGAACTCCACCGCGTAGCCGGCCACCGCGATGGCGGCGAAGAAGGTGGCGAGCAGGAAGCCGGCCATGCGGGGGCCGTAGTACTTCCGGTAGATGTTGAGGATCGGCAGGATCAGCAGGTCGGCGTAGATGAAGGCGATCACGCCGCCGAAGCTGATGCCGCCCTTCCACAGGACCACCGCCAGCGGCACATTGCCGATGGAGCAGACGAACGTGGCGACGGCGACGACCGGGCCGATCAGCGGGCCGATCAGCTTGGCCGCGAGGGGATGGCCGGCCAGGAAGAAGGTGTGCCAGAAGTCGTCGGGCACCCAGGCGGCGATGGCCCCGGCGATCAGCAGCCCCGCCACCAGGTCGCGCAGGATCGCGGCCCACTCCATGACGAAGATGTGCGACACGGAGGTGAGCCCGGCGCGCGAGAGCAGCCGGCGCAGGAAGCCGCCCTCGCCCCGGACCGACATGTCCATCGCCGCGTGGCCCTCCATCGACCCGGCGACCCCGCGCTCGGCCTGCTCCCGGGCCCCGCGCAGCAGACGTTCGCGCAGGAACACGCGGAACAGCACCGCGAGTACGACGATCATGATCGGGCCGCCGACGAACTCCGCCGCGGTGAACTGCCAGCCCATCAACAGGGCCAGGATCACACCGAGTTCGATGACGAGGTTGGTCGAGGCGATCTCGAAGGCCATCGCCGCCGTGAAGTTTGCGCCCTTGCGGAACAGGGAGCGGGCGAGGGCGACGGCGGCGTAGGAGCAGGAGGACGACGCGGCGCCGAGACCCGCGGACAGGGCGAGCGTGCGCGGCCGGTCGTCGCCGAGCAGTCGTACGACCGTCTCGCGGCGCACCACCGCCTGGACGACGGCCGAGAGGGTGAAGCCGAGGATCAGCGCCCAGGTGATCTCCCAGGTCATCGATCCGGTGATGGACAACGCGTGCCCGATCGCGTGCATGCAGCGCACTCCCTTCACGGTGGTGCGGTTCCGCCACTCGGCCGAGAGTACCCCCATGGGGTATTTCGAAACGTGGGTATGGTCCGGTTCGGCGATCGGTATCCTCCGCGCATGGATATCCGTGTGGAGGTCGTACGGGAGCCGTCCCGGGAGCTGGTCGACGCCTTCGGGAGGCTGCTTCCGCAGCTGTCCTCGGCCGCCGTGCCCCTGGACCGCGCCGCGATCGACCGGCTGGTGGCCTGTGACACCAACACGGTGCTGGTCGCCCGCACCCCCGAGGCGATCGTCGGCACCCTGGTCCTGGTGCTGCTGCCCCTGCCGTCCGGGCTGCGCGGCCGGATCGAGGACGTGGTGGTCGACGGCGCGGCGCGCGGCCGGGGTGTCGCGGGGCTGCTGATCGAGGAGGCGGTACGGCTCGCCCGTAAGGCGGGCGCGCGCACGCTGGACCTCACCTCCCGCCCGGACCGCGCCTCCGCGAACCGGCTCTACGAGCGGATCGGCTTCCGGCCGCGGGAGTCCACGGTGTTCCGGCTGAGCGAGTAGGCGTCCGCCGCTTCGGCGTGAACGGCCCCGCCGGGTCAGGGAGTTGGCAGGATCCGGCGCAGCGCCGCGCGAGCCGGTGGGGCCCAGCTGGGCTTGCCGCCGGGGCGGCCGCGGCGGCCCGCCTCGCCGATGAGGAGGCAGCCGAGGGCGCGGAAGAGCGCCCAGCCCCGGGCACGGCGCAGGGTCGCGGCGTCGGCGGAGGGGGCGGAGGGGGCGGAGGGGGCGTGCGGGGGATCCTGTACGGCGTCCCGCGCGGGGTCCTGTACGGCGCCTCGCGCGGGGTTCTGCGCGGGGTTCCGCGTGGCCCGGTACGCGGGCCGGTACGCGGTGCGGAAGCGGTCGATGGCGCCGTCCGGCAGGAGGGTCCAGGCGGCGGCGAGATCGCAGGCCGGGTCGCCCGCGCAGAGGTCCCCGAAGTCGATCACGCCGCAGAGGGTGCCGTCCGCGGTGAGCACGTTGGCCGGGTGGAGATCGCCGTGCAGCCATACCGCCGGGCCGGACCACACGGGCGCGGCGACGGCGTCCGCCCAGATCGCGCGCATCGCCCGGACCGGCTCGGGATCGGGCAGCAGCCCCAGTTCGAGCGCCGAGGCGAGCCCCCGTTCGAACTGCCCGGCCAGCGGCGCCAGCGGCCCCCCGCGCTCCCGGCCGGCGGGCGCGTCGTCGGGGGCGGGCCGGTGCAGGGCGGTCAGGAAGCCGGCCAGGGCGTCGGCCGCCTCCCGGCCGCGCGTCGCGGGGGCCAGATCGGCGGGCGTGCCCGGCACCCAGGTGGTGACGATCCAGGGCCGCGGAAACCTCGCCGAGGGGGCGCCGAGGCGCTGCGGGACGGGGACCGGCAGGGGCAGGCGCGGGGCGAGGACGGGGAGCCAGGTGTGCTCCTTGAGCAGCAGCGCGTCCGCCGTCGCGGTCGCCCAGGGCAGCCGCACCGCGAGGTCGTCGCCGAGCCGCCACAGCTGGTTGTCCCAGCCGCGCGCGCCCAGCCGCAGGGGACGTTCGGCGAGGTCCGGGTGCTGGGCGCGCAGGAGGTCGCGGATCAGGTCCGCGGTGAGTTCGGTGCCGTCGGGAGCCATGCGGGGCAACCGTAGCCGCCCCGCGCGGTACGTCGGAAGGGACCAGGGGTCAGGAGGGCTGCGAGGTCAGCAGCGGGCGCAGGGCGCCCGTGCGCAGGCGCTCCACCAGCGGTGGGGCGACGCGGCGCAGCACGAGGACGGTGGCGAGCGAGACGACGCTGCCGACCAGCGCGCCCACGGCGACGTCGTGCGGGTAGTGCGCGCCGACGTACACCCGGGAGGCGCCCATCGCGATCGCGGTGACCAGGGCGAGGGCGCCGAGGCGGCGGCTGATCAGCAGGAGGGCCACGGCGAAGGCGAAGGCGACGGTGGTGTGGTTGCTGGGGAAGGCGTAGTCGTCCGGCGCGGGGCACGCCTCCAGGAGGAAGTCGTGGGGGAGCGCGCGGCACGGCCGGGGCTCGTCGAAGACGTCCTTGATCCCGCTGTTGACCACGTAGGCGAGGACGACGCCGACCGGCGTCGCCAGCACGGCGGCCATCACGGTGCTGCCCTGTCCTCTGGCCCGCCACCACGCCACCAGCAGATACACCGCGAACAGGCCGATGCCGAAGGCGCTGAACAGCGTCGCCGGTTCGTTCAGCCAGTGCGTGTGCCGGGCGAAGTCGGTGACGTCGGTGTACAGACCGCCGTCTATCGCCGCGCCGTCGAGCGCCTGGGTGGTCGGGGAGGAAGTCGTCATCAGATGGGTCTCCGGGGCCGTGCTGCGTGTGCCGCGGACTCCGGGAAACGGGCGCGGGCACCGATCGGACGTACGGATGAAGCGCGGACGTCTCAGAGGTAAACGTCTACAAGTCTGTAGACGATATCAGGTTACGACGCGGGGTGCCGCCCCAGCTATGACACGAGGTGCCGGCCCACCTGTGACGCGAGGTGCCGACCCGACCTGTGCCGCCCCACCTGCGCCGCCCCGGCTGACCCGAACGGCCCCGCCCTGCTCGCGCCCGCGTGTGCGGGGCGGTGCGCTGGTGATCTGCACGGCGAGGAGGTGCCAGTGACGAACGGCGCGACCCCCGACCACCCCGGCGACCCGGACCGCCCCGACCGCCCGGAGCGACACGACGGACCCGGCCGCCCGCACCACTCGGACCACCCTGACCGCCCCGACCGCCCCGACCACTCCGAACTCGACGACCTCCGTTCCCGCCTCGCCGCCCTCGAGGCGGAGCGGCACGCGCGGCACGGTGGGGCGGCGCGGCCCCGGCGGCGGCCCGCCTCCGCGCTCGCCGCCGTGCTCCTCGTGATCGGCTGCCTCCTCGCCCCGCTCGCCGTCGTCGCCACCTGGGCCGCCGACCTGGTCGGCGACACCGACCGCTATGTCGCGACCGTCGCCCCGCTCGCCGGGAACCCCGCCGTGCAGGACGCCGCCGCGAACCGGGCCACGGACGCGCTGATGGACCGGATCCAGCTGCCCACGCTGCTCTCCGACGTGGCGCCCAAGGACCGGCCCCTGCTGGAGAGGGCGCTGGGCGGGCTGGGCGGGGGCCTGGAGAACGCCGTACGGGGGTTCGTGCACGACCAGGCCCGCAAGGCCGTCGCCTCCTCGGCCTTCAAGACGGTCTGGACCGACGCCAACCGCCGGATCCACGCCTCCCTGGACAAGGCGCTGACCGGCACCGGAGGCGGCGCGGTGCAGTTGAAGGACGACACCGTCACCCTCGACCTCGCCCCGCTGATCGAGGACGTGAAGAAGCGCATGGTCGACGCGGGGATGACCTTCGCGAGCCATATCCCGGCCATCCACGCCCAGTTCACGATCCTGGAGTCCCAGCAGGTCGGCAAGGTGAAGACGTACGTACGGCTGCTGCGGATCGCCGGAAACTGGCTGCCGGTGCTCGCCGTCCTGCTGATCGCCGCCGGTGTCCTGCTGTCGCTGCGCCGCCGCCGCGCCCTCGTCGCGGGCTGCCTCGGCGCGGCCGTCGCCACCGCCGTGCTCGGCATCGGGCTGCGCGTCTTCCGCCTGTTCTATCTGGACCGGCTGCCCGCCGATGTCTCCCCGGGCGCGGCCGGCGCGGTCTACGACACCCTGACCCGCTTCCTGGAGACCGCGGTACGGATGGTGATCGTGCTCGGCGTGGTGATCGCGCTGGGCGCCTGGCTCAGCGGACCCGGACGGCGCGCCGGACTGGTGCGGGGCCTGTGGACCGACGGCATCGGCGCGGCCCGCGGCACCGCCGACCACGCGGGCCTGCGCACCGGCCCGGTCGGCCCCTTCGTGCGCCGCCACCGCGCCTGGTTCACCTGGATCCTGGTCGCCGTCGCGGTGCTGGTCTGCCTGCTGTGGCCGTACCCCACCGGCTGGGTGGTCCTCGGGATCGCCCTGTGCCTGCTGTTCGTCCTTGCGGTGGTGGAGTTCCTGGCGGCGCAGCCCCCGCCGCGACCCCTGCGCGAGGGCCACGCACCGCGTTCCTGATCCATCAGCTTTCCGCCCGCGCGATAGCTTTCCGACTCCGTCCGGACCCCGTCCCCGTGAGACCGGAGAGCCGTCCATGCCGCCCGTGCCGCCCAAGCCGCCCGCGCCCCCGGAGGCGCCCTACCTCGCCGTCGCCGACGCGCTGCGGGCGCGGATCCTCGCGGGCGAGTGGCAGATCGGCGGGCGGCTGCCGTCCCGGGCGCGGCTCGCGGAGGAGTACGGGGTCGGGCGCAATGTGGCGCAGCGGGCCGTGGACCGGCTGATCGCCGAGGGGCTGCTCGAAGGGCGCGCGGGGTCGGGGACGTACGTACGGGCGCCGCGCGAGCGGCTGCCGATGATCCGGGCGCGCCGCCACGGGGGCCTCGGGCACCCGGCCACCAGCGTCGCCGAGCGGGGCCGGGCGGGCGCGTGGGACTTCCACACCCGGGTGCGCTTGCCCGCGCCCGCGGCGATCGCCGAGCGGCTCGCCATCGCGCCCGGCGACGCCTGCGTCAGCACGCACTACGAGTTCCTCGCGGACGGCCAGCCCGTCCAACTCTCCCATTCCTGGGAGCCGTTGGCGATAACCGACGGCACCCCGATCGTGCTGCCCGAGCAGGGACCGCTCGCGGGCCGGGGCGTGGTCGAGCGGATGCGCTCCATCGGGGTGCACGTCGAGACCGTGGCCGAACTGCCCCGCCCGGCCCGCGCCACCCGGGAGCAGGCCCATCTGCTCGGCATCAGCCTCGGCGATCTGGTCCTGCGGATCGAGCGGACCCTGTACGACTCCGGGGGCCGCCCGGTGGAGACCGCCGACATCATCGTCCCGGACGCCCGCCGGGAGGTCCTCTACGAGTTCGCCGTCGACCGGGGATAGGGCCTCTCTCCCGGAACTTGTCGGGGCCGCGGGGTCTGGCACGCACCCCCCCACGGCCTCAGGGGCGCGGGGGCACCCCCAGCGGCTCGCCGCCCCCCGACGCTCGGCCTCGCTCGCCGGGGCACCCCCGTCGCGTCGACGCACCCCTCCGCCTCGCGGCCGCACGCACCAGACCCCGCTCGGGTCAGCCGAGAGGGGCCGTTGCCCGCGGCCGACCCGATCCGAGAGAAAGGCCCTGGCCGCCGATGCCCCCGCGCCCCGCCACCCGGTCCGCACTCCTGCGTGACCGGGACTTCCGGCTCCTGTCCGCCGCCACCGCGCTCGGCCAACTCGGCGACCGCGTCGTCTTCCTGGCGCTGCCCCTGGTCGCCATCACCCTGCTGCGCGCCGACGCCTTCCAGGTCGGCCTGCTGACCGCGGCCACCACCGCGGGCTCCCTCCTCGTCGGACTCCCGGCGGGCGCCTGGGTGGACCGGGTGCGCAAACGACCGGTGCTGATCGCCGCCGATCTCGCCCGCGCCCTCCTTCTGCTGTCCGTCCCGGCGGCCCACTGGTCCGGACTGCTGAGCGTCGACTGGCTGTACGGCGTCGCCCTCGTGCACGGCCTGCTCACCGTCTTCTTCGAGGTCTCCTACGCCAGTTACCTGCCCCACCTGGTCGGCCGCGCCCGGCTCCTGGAGGCCAACTCCACGCTCTCCGCGATCCGTTCGGCGACCAGCATCGGCGGCCCGGCACTGGCGGGCCCGCTGGTGGGCGCCTTCGGACCGGCCGGCACGCTCCTGGCGAGCGCGACCGGGACGGCCTTGTCGGCACTGCTCGCGCTCGCCATCCGCGACCACGAGGAGAAGGCCGTACGACCGGACACCCGGCCCCGGCTGTGCCGCGAGGTGCGGGAGGGGCTGCGCTTCGTGCTCGCCCACCCGGTGCTGCGCGCGACGGTCCTCGGCGACGCCCTCTTCAACCTCTCCCTTGCCATGTACCAGGCCATGCTCCTGCTCTTCCTGGAGCGGGAGTCGGGCCTCGACGCGGCCGGGGTCGGCCTGATCCTCTCCGGGATGGGATGCGGCGCGCTGCTGGGCGCGCTGTCGGCGACCAGGATCGCGCGGCGGCTCGGACCGGGCACGGCCGTCTGGCTCGCCCCGCTGGTCACCTGCCCGCCGACCGCGCTGATCCCCCTGGCCCGCCCCGGGTGGAGCCTCTGCCTGGCGGCGGCCGGTCTGGCGGCGCTGAGCTTCGGCGGTGTCGTACGCCTCGTCGCCCAGGCCGGATTCCAGCAGTCCCTCACCCCGGACCGGCTGCTGGGCCGGATGAACGCGACCGCCCGGTTCGTCTCCTGGGGCGGCCTCCCGCTCGGCGGACTGCTGGGCGGCGCCGCGGGCACGGCGTTCGGGGCACGGGCCGCCCTGCTGATCGGCGCGGTCGGCATGACGCTGGGCTTCCTCCCCGCCTTCCTCTCTCCGCTGCGCACAGCCGACCGGGGAAGATCACGGCTCTACAAGCCGAATTGACGCCTCCAGGCGCCGACTTGTCCAGACACCTTTTCTCTTCTGTCTGTCCATGGACCGCTTCATCGGCGTTCTTCCGGTCGTACCGGCGCGCCCCTAGATTCCCGCTGTCATGTACGCGCCCCGCTTACGGTCAGGGGCTCACTTCCAGCAGGAGAGCGCATGGTCTCGCGTCGTACCGCTACCGCCCTCACCGCCACCGCGGCCGCCACGCTCCTCGGGCTCGCCGTCTACCCGGCCCCCGCGGCCAGCGCGGCCAGCGCGGCCAGCGCGGCGGGCTCCGGCACCAGCCTGTCGGTGTTCGCCTGGAACGTCGACCTCGGCACCGCGATCGTGGACAGCACCCAGAACGAGAAGGCGGCCCAGCGCACGCCGGTGATCGAATCAATCGTTCGGCGGCACGGCGCGGACGTGGTGGTGCTGGACGAGGACTTCAACAACACCTCGACCGCCGACATCGTCGGCAAGCTGTCGGACCTGTACCCGTACCACACCCCGGTGGTCGGCCAGACCTGCTCCGGCGGCGGCTGGACCGGCATCAGCGGCGACTGCTCCAACTCGCCGTTCGTCATCAACGGCGGCACGATGATCCTGTCCAAGTACCCGATCACCGCCCAGTACGCGCACGTCTTCAGCAACTCCACGTCCGGCACCTGGGACTACCACGCCAACAAGGGCGCGGCGCTGGTCCGGATCGCCAAGGGCGGCACGCAGAGCTGGGTGATCGGCACCCACCTCCAGGCCGACGAGTCCGGCACCTCCACCGACACCACCCAGTCCACCCGGCTCGCCCAGCTCCGCGAGATCCGCTCCTGGGCGGACGGCATCGCCGGCACCGGCGGTCCGGTGCTGATCGGCGGCGACCTGAACGTGGAGTACTACGGCGGCCGGTCCCGCGGCGACCACGCCGACGCCCAGACCGCGGTGAACGGCGTCCTCGGCACCCCCGCCACCGACCCGGGCCAGACCCTGCGCACCATGGACTGCCCGGTCTCCGCGTGGTGCCAGTACATGTCCGGCGTCGAGACCTTCCCCAAGGACTACCGCGACGACGTTGACTACCTCGGCTACCTCAACGCCCCCGGCCGCCCGGTTCCTTCCGCCGTCTCCCCGGTGAAGGTCGACTTCGACCCCCAGTCCGGCTGGACCACCGGCCGGACCGACACCAACGCGCCCAGCGACCACTACCCGATCGAGACCACGTTCCAGCTCAACTGAGGCTGAGCAAAAGGGGGTTCGGTCCTCCGGTGCCTCCTCGTGGCGCACCGGGGACCGGGCCCGGACGGAGTTCCCCCGGTCCGCGTTCCGTCGTACCGCGCGTGTTCATCCATTGTTCGGACGGCTTCACCGGTGTCCGGCGCGCCCTTCACATACCGTCCTGCTGCCGATGGGCGATCACCGGTCGCCGGAGCTGCCGCGCGACCCTACGCGCGCGCCGGAAGCCCGTCCGTCACGACACGGCCGGGCACCAGGCCGGGACGCCCGCGGCGCGGAACACTCACTCTTGGGGGGCTCGTTGAACTCTCGTACGCGTCGCCACCTCGCGACGCTCACCTCGGCCGCCTCGCTGGCGGCCGGACTGCTCGGTGCCGCGGCACCGGGCGCGCAGGCCACGCCGACCGCGCCGGACACCTCGACCGGTCTGCTCAGCCTGTACGGCGGCACCACCGGCGCGCAGACCGTCAACTCCGACGGCACGGGCCTGCGTTCGGTGCCGGGCATCACCAGCGCGAACCACGCGCTGAACTGGGCGCCGGACGGCAGCAAGGTGGTGGCCGCCGGGGGCCGGGTCACCACCGGCCGGGTCACCGGCGCCACCTCGCTCGTCACCCTGCCGGCGGCCACCGGCACGCGCACCGGCGCGCCCGACGAGGACCCGGTCTACTGGCAGGACGGCAGCTCCGTCGTCTACAGCACCGGCGGCCAGCTGGTCCACGGCCCCTCGGACGGCTCCTGGGCCCCCGAGCCGCTGCTCACGAGCGCCCAGGAACCGGCGTCGGCGTACGACGTCCACCCGACGGCGAGCCCGACGGGCATCCTCGCCTTCGAACGGCGCACCACCGGCGGCACCAACCAGGGCATCTGGCGGTACGACCCGGGCAACGACACCGTGACCCGGATCGTCGATCCGGGCTCCTCGCCGGTGTTCTCGGCGGACGGCACCCAGCTGGCCTTCACCCGCCAAGTGGACGGCTGGTCACAGCTGTTCGTGGCCGACGCCGACGGCGGCAACGCCAAGCAGATCACCACCGACGCCTCCGACCACCTCTTCCCCACCTGGGACCCGGCCGGTCACCGGCTCGCCTACGAGGCGCACAGCGCACCCGCGGGCGGCTCCGGCGACGTCCAGACGGTACAGCTGCTCGACCTCACGGACGGTACGACGAAGCAGATCACCGGCGCGGGCCAGGGCGCCAAGCCCGCCTGGCAGCCGCTGCGCCAGAACTACCTCGCCCGCGTCTACGGCACCGGCCCCATCACCATCGACGCGGCCGCCTCCCGCTGGACCTACGACAAGACCGGCGCCGCGCATGTGCCCGGCCTGGTCACCGCGCGCTCCGCGGTGCTGGTCAACAAGTCCAACGCCACCTACTCGGCGCCCGGCATCGCGCTCGCCGCCGAGAAGCAGGGCCCGCTGCTGATGACCTCGGGCAGCGGGCTGGACTCCGCGGCCGCCGCCGAGCTGAAGCGGTCGCTGCCCAAGGGCAGCACCGTCTATCTCAACGGGCCTGCGAAGCTGCTGAGTTCGAAGGTGGCCGACCAGGTCACCGCGCTCGGCTACAAGGCGCTGCGGATGGACGCGACCGATCTGTCCGGGCTGTCCGCGCGGGTCGCCAAGCAGATCACCGCGACCCCGTCGTGGATCTTCCTGGCGGACGGCGGCGAGTACCACGACCCGATCGCCGCGGCCACGGCCGCCGGTGCGCTCGGCTACCGCGGCACCGGTGTGGTCCTGCTGACCAACGGCAAGACCGTCCCGTCCTCGGTGAAGAGCTACATCAACGCGCTGAACCCGAAGACCACGAACCTGGTGACCGTCGGCTACAACGCCGACCAGGCGGTGCAGCACACGGCGTTCACCAAGTCCTGGAGCTACTGGGCCATCGGCGGCAAGGCCCACGAGGACGTGGCCGCCAACCTGGCCCGCTTCTGGTGGTCGGCGCCGAACTCCGCGGTCGTCGAGGACACCTGGGCCTGGCAGAACGCCGCGGCGGGCGGCGCGGTCACCGCGACGTACGGCCCGATGCTCTGGTCCACCGAGGGCACGCTGTCCGCGCAGGCGTCGGCCTATCTGAGCCAGGAGGCCGCGAGCGTCTCGGTCGTGGAGACCTTCGGCGGCAACTCCTCCTACCCGCCTGCCAACCGCACCGCCATCGGCGACGCGATCGCCGCGAGCAGCGCCTGGACGTCCACGATCTGGGCGGCGGGCGGTGACCTCCCGGCGGCGACCGCCCGGGGTGCCAAGGCCCCGGCCCTGGTCGCCGGGGGCGGCGCGGCGACCGTCGGCCGTCCGGCGCCCGGTGCCGGTCCCGACCGCACCCACCTGCCCGCTCCGGACGGGCACACCGCCCGCTGACCGGGCACCCGGCAGACCGGTGGCCCACCGACACCTGGTGGGCCACCGGCCCTCTGTCGGCGTGCGGCTGACCGGCCGGGATTTCCGGGGCAGTTGACCGGTTCCGCGGGCTAGGATCCCGGTCATGGCCCTGACCGTGGACGACGTGGACCGGTTCGAGGCGTCCAGGCACCGGCTGGAAGCCATCGCCTACCGCCTGCTCGGCTCGGCGAGCGAGGCGGAGGACGCCGTACAGGAGACGTACCTGCGCTGGCAGGCCGCCGACACCGGGCGCATCGAGGTCCCCGAGGCGTGGCTGACCAAGGTGCTCACCAACCTCTGCCTCAACCAGCTCGCCTCCGCCCGCGCCCGCCGCGAGACCTACGTCGGCGCCTGGCTGCCCGAGCCGCTGCTCGCCGGGGACCCGATGCTGGGCCCCGCCGACACCGCCGAACAGCGCGAGTCGGTGTCGTACGCCGTCCTCACCCTGCTGGAGCGCCTCACCCCGAACGAGCGCGCGGTGTACGTGCTGCGCGAGGCGTTCGACTACCCGCACCGGGAGATCGCGGCGATCCTCGACCTCACCGAGACCGCCAGCCAGCAGATCTTCCACCGCGCGAAGAAGCATGTCGCCACCGGCCGGGCGCGCACCGAGATCGACGAGGCGGCCGCGCGCCGGATCGTGGACGAGTTCCTCGCCGCCGCCACCAGCGGCCACACCGAACCGCTGGTACGCCTGCTCACCGAGAACGCCATCGCGGTCGGCGACGGCGGCGGCAAGGTGCCGGCCCGCGCCCGCGCGTTCGAGGGCGCCCGCGCGGTCGCGACCTTCATGCGGGGCCTGTTCAAGCCCGGCAAGGCCAAGCGCAACCTGGTCGGCGGCTCGCCCGACCTCCATGTCTCCCTGGTCAACGGCGCCCCCGCGCTCGTCGTGGTGCTCGACGGGCGGGTCATCGGCATCACCTGCCTGGAGATCACCCGGCAGGGCATCGCCGCCTTCCGCAGCCAGGTCAACCCCGACAAGCTGGTGCGCGCGACCCGGCGCTGGGCGGCCGGTGAGCACGGCGAGCCGGTGCTCAAGGTCTTCTGACGCCCGCGCGAGGGGTGTGTGACGCGGGTCACGGCCCGCTCCTGTCAGGAAACGGCGGGCCGCCCGGTTCAAGGGGCGAACCGCTTGGGACACCGTCCCATGAGCGACAGGAGCAGGCCATGCAGCACCGCGTCATCGTCCTCGGCGCCGGATACACCGGAGCCATCGCCGCCGGCCGTCTCGCCCGCCGACTGCGCCGCGAGGACGTCGCCATCACCCTCGTCAACGCCGAGGCCGACTTCGTCGAGCGCGTCCGGATGCACCAGCTCGCCGCCGGACAGGAACTCCCGCCCCGGCCCCTCGCCGCCCTGCTCACGGGCACCGGCGTCACCCTGCGGCTCGCCCGGGTCACCGCCGTGGACGCCGACCGGCGGGCCGTCACCGTCACCGGGGAGCGGGGCACGGCGGAGGAACTGCCGTACGACACCCTCGTCTACGCCCTCGGCAGCGGATGGCACGACCAGGGCGTTCCCGGCGTCGCCGAGCACGCCCACGACCTCGCGAACCGCCCCGGCGCGCTGCGGCTGCGCGCCCGCCTGGCCGAGCTGACGGCCGGTGCCCCCGTGGTCGTGGTCGGCGGCGGCCTCACCGGCATGGAGGCCGCGACCGAACTCGCCGAGACCCGCCCGGACCTGGACATCGCCCTGGCCGTCCGCGGTGATCTGGGCGAACGGTTCTCCCCCAAGGGCCGCCGCCATCTGCGCGCGGTCTGCGACCGGCTCGGCATCACCGTGCACGAGCACACGGACGTGACCGCGGTCGCCGCCGACCACGTCACCACCGCCGACGGCACCGTGCTCCCGGCCGCCGCCACCGTGTGGACCGCGGGCTTCGCCGTGCACCCGATCGCGCGGGCCACCACCCTGGAGACGGCGGAGAACGGCCAGATCGTCGTCGACCGGTCGATGCGCTCCGTCTCGCACCCGCGGGTGTACGCCATCGGCGACGCGGCCCTCGCGATGGGACCCGGCGCCAAGCCGCTGCGGATGTCCTGCGCCTCGGGGGTGCCCGGCGCCTGGCAGGCGGCCGACGCGATCGCGGCGCGGCTCAGCGGCGGGAAGGTGCCGGTGACGCCGGTGCGGTACTACCAGCAGTGCGTCTCCCTGGGCCGCCGGGACGGCCTGATCCAGTTCGTCACGGCCGACGACCGCGCCGTCGATCACGCCCTGACCGGCCGCCTCGCCGCCCGCTACAAGGAGGCCATCTGCAAGGCCGCGGCCTGGGGCGTCGCCCATCCGCTGCTGGTGCCGGGCCGGGCGCGGAGGGTGGCGCCGGGGGCCGACCGGGCGTCCCGCGTCCTCGAACCACGGGCGTGACAGCGGGAGTTGAGGTGACGGGGACGTCCGGAAAGCCTCTCGACACACGGGAGTCGGCCCGGGTTCACCCGCCCTTGGCGCGGCTTCACACCGGCCGCACTCTCGCACTACGTTAGAGATTGAACGACCGGTGCCACCAGGGGCCGAGCCGTGGAGAGGCGGCCGTGTGCGTTCCGTCCCGAGCGCGCAAGGAGCCGCATGCCGCCCTCGTCCTCGCCACCGACCGCCCACCACATCACGGGCGTCGACCGACTGCTGACCGCCGCCGTACGGCTGTCCGGCACCCTTCCGGCGACCCGCTCCACCCTCGGGGTGGTCCGCGGCCGCCACCCGTCCGAACGCGAACGCACCACCGCACTGCGCGCCCGACTGGTCGAACGGGGCGTCGCCAGCCTGGAGTTGAGCCCGGCACCGGAGCCGGGGGAGCGCGCCGGTGCCGGGCACGGGCTGCCGCCGAGGTCGGTGGGGCTGCTGGTGCACACCCCCGGGGTGCGGCCGGAGCAGGCGATGCGGGCGGCGGCGTTATGGCGCCTGCCGCTGCTGATCGACCGGCCGGACGGGATGCCGGGGGCGGGGGCCTGCCACCAGGACGTCATCGGCATCCACCTCGCGGACCGCGGCTATGAACTGGCCCTGCGTCAGGTCGACCTGGTGTCCCAGAACACCGACCCGGGGCCCGTCCGCCTCATCCTCGACAACGAGAAGATCACCATGCCGGACGGCCGCCGCCTCGCCGTCACGACGACCGGCTCGGGGCTGCTGGAGGTACGGGGCGAGCCCTTCGGGAGACGCCGGGTACGCCGCCTGCGCTTCGAACGGGCCTGGGGCGCCCACCGGTTGGACGTGGACGGCGTCCCGATGGGCGAGGTACGCGCGCCGTTGCGTATGGAGGCGGATCCGGGGCGGCTGCACATGGTGCGGGCCTGAGCCTCGGCCCCGCACTGCGGAGCGGTGTCCGAAGCTCGGCCCGGCATGGCGGTCGTCGGCCGTCCGCCGGTAGGCGTCCATCGCTCCCGCGGCCGGGCTGGCTCCGCACCGGCGAGCCGTTCTTCGCTTTGGCCAAGGTCTCTCCGCCACAGACATCGGGGACGCCTTCTTGGTGGCGGGCGACGGGCTGAGGGGGTTCAGGGGGCCGCCCTGCCTCCAGGGGCGGGGCGGGTGGCCTGCGTGGGGCTATGGGCTCTCAGGAATATGGGGGCGCCGACAGCAGATGGTTAAGTATCGCAAACATCATGCACGTCATGGTGACCAAAATGGTCGGCTTCATCGGCGTTGCTCTCTCGATGCACGGAGACACTATGAATCACACGAACAAACGTTCGTCATCGGACGCTTGACGATCATGTGTGCGGGTACTTTTGCAAACTCCGTGCCCGAAGTCAATTTGGTGACCGTGCGAGAGAAAGGGCTGGTCAGTCCCGCTGCTGTTGCCGGGGAGCGGTGCGCGCGGTGGCGAGGGCCCCCGCGGCTCGGGAAGCTTCCGCGGGAGCGCCGATTTGCCTGCTCACGGCGAGGCTCTCCTCGAGGTGCGCCATCGCCTGCGTCACGCGACCGGTGTCCAGTTCGGCGACAGCGGCGTCATAGGCCGTGTCGACCACCTCGCCCGCGGCGTTGATGCGCCGGGCGAGGGTGAGTGCGGCGATGTGGAGCGGTACCGCCTGCTCGCTGCGGCCGGCCGCGCGATGCGCCTTGCCGATCCGGTTGAGGGCGAGGGCCTCCCCGCGCCGATCGGCCACGGCCCGGAAGACCTCCAGGGAACCCTGCGACAGGGTCAGCGCCTCTTCCGTCTGCCCCAGCCCTATCAGGGCGTTGGCCAAGTTCATCTGAAGAGTTGCTTGCTCTCTTCTGTCGGACCTTTGCGTCGCGAGGGAAATGGCTTTTCGGTAGGCGATCTCGGCAGATTCCAGATCGCCCGTTCGCGTCGATACCTCAGCCAGATTGTTGAGCGAAACAAAGATGCCGCGCTCGTGGCCGATCGCGGTGAATTCGGAAAGTGCAGAGTTGAAGCAAGCCAGTGCGGCATCGTTTTTGGCAAGGCTTAAGTAGGTCGAGCCCAATATGTTGTGACTACGAGCCGCCTGGAGCCCATTTTCCATTTGCATACGAGAATCAAGGGTCTGTTCTTGTAGGGCTTGCACCAGCCCGTACTGGCCCGTCTGCCACAGTGGAATGCAGAGCTGGTTGACACATTCGCACTCCAGCTCCGGATCCCCCAGGGTGCGTGCCAGCTCCAGGGCTTCGCGTGCGGCCGAGATCGCTTCGTCGTAGCGGGAGCGATGACTGTGCGCGACGCCGAGGTCGAGCAGCGCCCGTGCCTGCGCTTTGCGGTCCCCTGCGACGGCCCAGTGCGCGACGGCCCGCCTGAGCAGCGTCTCCGTCGCGGTCAGCCGTCCCCGTGTGTCCAGCAGCTCGGTCAATACATGCACGGACAAGGCGAGTTGACGCTCGGTTCCGTGCGCGCTGATCCAGCCCAGCGTGTCCGCGAGGTTGCCGCTCTCGGTGATCAGCCATTTCTCGGCCGCGGGTACGTCATCGATCTCGGGAAGGCTGATGAAATCGTCGGCGTCCAGGCTGGTACGAGAACGGTAGGGGTGTACTAGACGGTCCGCGCGATCCGCCGCCCCCATATAGAACGTCGCCAGTCGCGCCATCGCCGCCCGCGACTCCGTTTCCTCCGCGTCGCTCAATGAGCGCGCGTAGGTACGCAGAAGATCGTGCAGGGTGAAGCGATGCGGGGCCGGTTCGGAAACCAGATGCTGGGTGAGCAGCTGCTCCAGCGCCCGCTCGGTCACGGCGAGGGGCAGACCGGTCAGCGCCGCCACCGCGTGCGGCCCGAACTCCATTCCGGTGTGGAGGCTCGTCCGGCGGAAGACCAGCTGTTGTTCGGCGGTCAGCGTGCGATAGGACAGCGCGAACACATGCTCCAACGTCCGTTCACCGTCGCGGAGTTCATCGAGCCCGCCCGCTCCGGCGGTCAGCTGCCGCAGCAGGTCCGCCGCGGTCCACGACGACCTGGCCAGCAACCGGCTCGCCGCGATCTCCACGGCCAGCGGTAAATGACCGCAGACGCGGACGATGTCCGCGATCTCCGCCGCCCGGGACCGCCCGCCCGTGCCGAGCCGCCGCTGGAAGAGGGCGATCGCGTCGTCGCTCGGCAGCACGTCGAGCGAGACCGACCGCGCGCCCGGCAGGCCCGTGAGCCGACGGCGGCTGGTCACCACGACCGCCGTCGGCGAGGCGCCGGGCAGCAGTTGCCGTACCTGCTCCGAGCAGACCGCGTCGTCCAGGATCACCAGCATCCGCCGGTCCCGCGCCAACGACCGCCACATCGCGATGAGTTCCTCGGTGTCCTGCGGCAACTCCTTGCCTTCCGGGCCGAGCACCCGCAGCAGCGTGGTGAGCGCGCGGTCCGGGGCACCGGCCGTCCGGTCCGCCGCGTGGCCGCCGAGCCGTACGAAGCAGCGGCCGTCGGGATAGCGGTCCGCCACCTGGTACCCGCAGTGCACCGCCAGCGCGGTCTTGCCGACGCCCCCCATCCCCTCCACGGTCACCACGGCACCCGACTCGCCCCCGCCCTCGCCCCCGCCCTCGGACAGGGCCGAGGTGAGCCGCCGTAACTCCGCGCGGCGGCCGATCCAGGGGACGTCCCGCGGCAGGTTGTCCGGCACGGGACGGCCCACCCGTGCGGCGGGCCGACGGCGGGGGCCCTGGCCGTACAGCGCGCCCGCCGGGGTGCCGGCCAGGATCCCCTCCTGGATGCGATGGAGGCGCCGGCCCCCGTCCAGACCGATGTCCCGGATGACCCGTTGCCGGGTGCGTTGCAGCAGCTTGGTCGCCTCCGCCGTACGGCCGCCGCCGTGCAGCGCGACGGCCAGCAGCCCCACCAGGGCCTCGTCCACGGGGTGTTCGGGTGCCAGGGGGGCGAGGACCGGCACCGCCTCGGTGAACCTGCCCGCGTTCATGAGGAGTTCGGCGCGGGTCATGGCGGCGATCAGGGCCGTCTCGCCCACCGTGGCGCGCAGGTGGTCGGGCCAGGAACCGGAGATCCCGGCGAGCGGCTCGCCGTACCGGTGGGTGTCCGCCCGTTCCAGCAGCTGGAGCGCCGCGTCGTCGTCGCTGCCCTTGAGCGCGCGGGCCTGTTCGACGCAGCTGGTGTAGGCGCGCAGGTCGACGCGGTCGGGGTCGACATGAAGGACGTACGAGTTCGTCCGGCTGGTGATGGTCGGCGCGTCGGGGTCGGCCGTCCGCAGGGCGCGGCGCACCCGGGAGATATGGGTGTGCAGCGTCTCGCGGGCGGTGGCCGGGGGGTGGTCGTCCCAGATGCGGTGGACCAGGCTGTCCACGCTCACGGACCGCCCCGCGTCCCAGGCCAGCGCGGCCAGGGCGGCCCGGGACTTGGTGGGCCCCAACGGCCCGGCCCGCCCGCCGACGCGCACCTCGATCGAACCTGAGAGCCGAATCTCGAACTCCACCAGAGTCCTCCCGCCGGGCCTGTACTGGCCGGGCATACGAGAGTGTCATGACCCCGCTCACGCTGGCTATGCGCGCGCCGCACGATTCCGAATGTGACCGATAAACAAGATATTTTCCCGGGCCCGGCGCCCGGGGCTGGGGGTTCTGCGGGGGACGAGCCCGCAGGGGCGTCCCGGGGCGGTGCCGGGTGGCGGGAATCGGCCCGTGCTGTCCCCGTGCGATCCCCGTGTGGTCCCCGTCCGGTCTTCACATGATCTTTCCGGAATCATCGATTCCGCCGACGGTTGTCCGTGTCACGGTGGTCGGACCGATGATGATCAAGGAAAGGGGCCGCCGTGGCGGTGGAACTGACGGAACCGGTGCGGGAGCGACTGGAGGGGACGAACTTCTGGTCCGTGGCCACGGTGTCGCCGGACGGGGCGCCGCACGCGACGCCGATGTGGGTGGGGCTGGAGGACGGGCTGATCGTCTTCAACACCTCGGTCGGGCGGATCAAGGAGGAGAACCTGCGCCATGACCCCCGGGTCCACCTCTCCCACGCCGACGCCGAGAACCCCTACGACCGGGTCCTGATATCCGGCCGCGCGGTGCGCCTGGTGACGGGCGAGGAGGCCGAGCGGGGGATGGACCGGCTGGCGCGCAAGTACCTGGGACAGGACAACTACCCGTGGCTGATGGAGGGGGAGCGGCGGGTGCATGTGCTGGTCGAGCCGGAGAGGGCACGGCACGTGGTGGGGGTGGAGCCGTTCCGGGCGGGGGTGCTTCCTTCTTGAGCCTTCCGGCCGTGCTTCTTCGGGCCGCCGGTCGTGGTCGCGTACGGCGGTGTCGGGCGCGCGGCGCTCAGACGCCTGACGCCCCTCGGCGGCGCCGCAGCAGCAGCCCCGCCCCGATCACCGCGCCCGCGAGGGCGGGCAGGCCGTGGATGTCGCGGAAGGCGTTGTCCGCGACCGCTGCGGCCAGCACCGCGGCGCCCCAGACGCGCACCCGGTCGAGCAGGGGCTTCGGCCAGCCCTGCTCCTGGGCTTCGAGGAAGAGCCAGGACACCAGACCGCCGGCCAGGCCGAGCACGGCGACGGAGTTCCCGGCGCCGTGCGGCTGCCAGACGTAGCCGAGGCCCTCACCGATCGCCGCGGGCGCCAGGTACAGCGCCAGCACGCCCTTGGCGCCGAAGATCCGTTCGGCGGGGATGCCGAGGGCCATGACGGCGGGCACGGTCACCAGGGCCTGCCAGGCCGGGGACTGCACCAGCAGCGGGGACAGGGCGCGCCACCACTCGCCCGACGCCAGCGCGCCGGGATCGCGGCGCAGCGCCGCGAGCACTCCGGGGAAGGCGAACTGGGCCGCGGTCACCGCCCCGGTGACCAGGAACAGCGTCGCCGTCACCTGCGGCACCCGCCGACCGCGGGCGCCGGGCCGGGGCTCCGGGGCCGGTGTCCGTTCGTCGTGCCGTGCGCTGGTCACCCCGTACAACTCCCTTCCGCGCCATGGTCGTTCGGCCGCGCGACGGGACGCCCGCGCGGCCGGTCCATGCGTTGCACGGGCCGCCCGTGTCCCGCTGGAGCGGCTTGCCGGAGGCTATCGCGCGTGGTCGCCGGCCGGTGCGACCGGCTGTGCGGATCGGCGGTCCGCGAACTTCTCGACGGCGGCCGGGGTGACCGGCGTGAAGAAGTTGACGAGGTTGCCGTCGGGGTCGCGCAGCAGCAGCGAACGGTTGCCCCAGGGCATCGTGGTCGGCTCGGTGACGAACTCGGTGACGAAGCCGGACAGGTCCTGGTGGACGCGGTCCACGTCGTCGACCAGGAACTCCGTGATCACGCTGTGGTTGTCCGCCGGGCGGGCGGAGCCGGGCGCGAACAGCGGGACCGTGCGGGTGCCGGCGATCGCGAGCGTGGCGCCCGCGGGCCGGAGTTCGGCGAAGTCCTCGGTGGCCCAGGCCGCCCGCACCCCCAGGGCGCGCTCGTAGAACGTGACGAGGCGTGCCACGTCGCCGGTGATGATGCGGATCGAGACGAAGTCCATGAGATCTCCCTGGCCGTGCTTGAGACGTGCTGTGTTCCGCAGGCTAGGAGAAATAGTGGACAGAATCGGTCCTCTATCGGCGTTAGATTGTGCGCATGCCCCGACCCACCGGCCGCGTCCTGACCCTCCTCGAACTGCTCCAGTCGGGCGGCACCCGGACCGTGGCCGAACTGGCCGACCGCCTCGGCGTCGAGGGCCGGACCGTGCGCCGGTACGTGGACCAGTTGATCGACCTGGACGTGCCCGTGGAGTCGGTGCGCGGCCGCTACGGCGGCTACCGCCTCGCCCCCGGATACCGGCTGCCACCGCTCATGCTCAGCGACGACGAGGCACTGGCCGTCCTGCTCGGCCTGATCGCCGGGCGCCGCACGGGGCTGACGACGGCGCAGCGCACGGCGAACGAGACGGCCTCGGCGAAGATCCGGCGCGTCCTGCCCCGGCACATCGCCGGCCGCCTGGACACCCTCCTGGACGCCCTGGCCTTCACGGACGAGCCCGGCACGTCCGCCGCCGGGGACCCACCGGACAGCGCCGTCCTCCTCACCCTCGCCGACGCGGTACGCCACCGCCGCCCGGTCTCGGTCCGCTACACCGACCGCGCGGACCGGCGCAGCGAACGCACCCTGCACCCGTACGGGATCGTCGCCCACGCGGGCCGCTGGTACGTCACCGGCGAGGACGCCTCCCGCGCCGAGGACCGCACCCTCCGCCTGGACCGCATCACCGCCGCGCGCACCCTGCCCGGCACGTTCGAGGCGCCGTCCGGCCCCGACCCGGCCGAGCGCGTCCTGGCCGCCTTCGCCACCGCCGCCTACCGCCACCAGGTCACCCTGCGGATCCACGGCACCCCGGCCCGGATCCGCACCCGCCTGCCCGCCACCGTCGCCACGGTGAGCGATCCCGCGGCGGACTCGGACTCGGACTCGGGCTCGGGCTCGGGCTCGGGCTCGGACCCGGCAGCCGAACGCTGGCTGCGCGTCGAACTCCGCGCGGAACACCTCGACTGGCTCCCCCCGCTCCTCGCCTCCCTGGACCGCCCCTTCGTGATCGAGGGACCGGACGAACTGCGCTCCCTGATGGCGGAGTTCACGGAGCGGCTGACGTCCTACGCCCGTGCCTGACCGGGCTCGCCGTGGTCCGGGGGGGCATGACGGTGGTGCGCCCGGCCGCGCGGTGCCCCTTTCCGCCGTGGCCTCGGCACCGCCGATGCCAGAAAGAACGCGTCCCCGGGCCTGCCATCGGCCCGAGGACGCGTCCTCTCATCTCGTCCATGTGTTCCGGCTACGGGTCGGCACTCCAAGGCCCGTCCCGTCAGCGGGGCACGGCTACGGGTTCGTCCGCCGCGGCCGACGCGCCTGCGCCCCGCCCCGGCCGTTCCCGCCACGAGCACCGGCGCTCTGACCGCCCTGGCCGGCACCGCTCTCGCCGCGCACGGCGGCACCCTGGCCGCTCCTGCTCCGGCCCGAGCCCTGCCCGGCGGCCCAGCGCGACCACACCGCCAGCGCCCGGCGGGCGGCGCCCAGCGCGGGGGCGCAGAACATCGGTCCACCGGCCAGCTGGGCGGGGGCGGTGTGGCAGCGGGGCCGGTCCGGCGCGTCGTCCCGGCCGCGCAGCAACTCGTCGAGCGGGAAGGTGAGATGGCCCGGTACGAAGACGTCCCGCAGGACGGCGGTGTGGCTGCCGGTGCCGCGCAGCCCGGTGGCGTCCCAGGTGTCGGCCACGTCCACCGCGTCGGCGGGCACCGCGAGGACCCGTATCCCGCCCGCCGGCTCCGGCGCCGCCACCAGCACCCAGTCGGCGCTGTCGATGCCGCTGACACAGCCCCAGGTGCCGGTCACGCGCCACCCGCCCGGCACCGGTTCCGCCCGCCCGGCCGGCGGCATCAGCCCGGCCGCGATCCGCACGTCGGGCGACGCGCCCCACAGCCGCCGCTGCCCCTCCTCGGGCAGCAGCGCGGCGAACCGCCCGTGCGCCGCCCACAGCATGGCGACCCAGGCGGCCGACGGGCATGCCTCGCCCAGCTCCGCGATCCTCGGCAGCAGGGCCCCGAACCCGCCCTCCGCGCCGCCCCAGCGGCGCGGTACGAAGTGCCGGGCCGCCCCGGCCGCGGTCAGGGCGGTGACCACCTCGCCGGACAGCCGGCGGTTACGGTCGGCGGCCCGGGCGTGTGCGGCGGCCGTGTCGAAGGCGCTGGTCCAGGGCATGCGAACTGCTCCTTAAATAAAGTGCGTTCATGAAGGTATTATTTGAGGGGCCTCGGTTCAGTGCCGAACCCGCCCCTCCGAAGGGACTCGCGATGGCGAAACAGGCGCGCTCGCGCCGCACCCACGAACTCGTCCTCGACGCCGCCGCGGCCGAGTTCGTCCGGCACGGGTATCCGCGCGCCAACCTGCAGCACGTGGCCGCCCGCACCGGACTCACCAAGGGCGCCCTGTACGCGCACTTCGCCTCCAAGGAGCACCTGGCCAGAACCCTCACCGACCATCTGGACCAGGTGGTGGACGAGGTCCTCGCCCGGCACGCGGCCGCGGACCTGCCGGCGTACCAGCGGCTGCGGGCCCTGTCCTGCACGCTCGCCGAACGCATCGAGTCGGACGTGCGGTTCAACGCGGCGCTGCGGCTGGTGATGGACGAGGCCGCCTCGGCGCCGAAGCCGCCAAGGCTGCTGTCCGATCTGCGCGCCCTGGCCGCCGAGGCGGTGGCGAGCGCCGGGAGCGGGGGAGTCCCGGCGGAGCGGCTGTCGACCGAGTCGCTGGCCGATCTCGCCACCGTGATCCTGATCGGCTCGTACTGCACGGCGCCCGACCCCGAGCGCAGCGGTCTCGCCGAGCGGGTGCGCGATCTGTGGGACGCGGTCGGGGCGGTGCCTCAGGCCGCGGACGGTACGACGCCCCGCTGAGCACCGGCACCGGACGCGCTCCGGTCGACGGCCTCCCACAGGGTCCGGCAGGTGGCGACCGGCTTGCCGGACTGTACGGCGTCCAGGGTCAGCCGGGTCCGGCCGGAGCCGGTGTTCGGGTGCAGCTCGCGCACCAACAGCTCGATGGGCGCGTCCAGTTCGCCGAAGGCCAGGCAGTCCAGCTCCATGCCGAGCAGGGCGTGCCCGGCGTCCCGCGCGGTGTCGCCGGGGTGCAGCAGCAGATGGCCGAGCTGGCGGAACCCCTCCAGGGTGACCACCAGCGGCACATGGTCGCTGGGGTGGTCGAACAGCACCGGGTGCGCCACGTCGATGAGCAACTGCCAGGGGCCGTCCGCGCGTTCGCGCACCAGGACGCTGTCCTTGGCGCGCAGTCGGCCGACCGTCGCCGGGTGCGCCCGGTGCGGGAGGCCCGGCGCCGGTGTGGGCACACCGGCGCCGCAGGGTCTGACGCGTCGGCCGCGCAGCATGGCGTACCGCTTGTCGTCCACGGCCACCACATGCAGCGCGCCGCGCCCGCAGACGCGCCCGCCGACCGTGAGGACGACCTCCAGGCGCATGCCGAAACGATTCGGCGGGCGGTTGTTGACCCAGATCCACTGGGCCTCCAGGACCGTCGTCAGCGGTTCGCCGCCGACGCGCAGGGCGTCCCGGTCCGTGATCTCGAACTCCGCGCCGAAGCCGATGAAGCGGTGGGTGAGCGGCACGTCGTAGTAGGCGTGCGCCAGATAGACGAGGGACTGGCGGATCGTCTCCATGAACAGCAGCGGGTCGCTGGTGCCGTCGCTGCCCGGCGAGTAGAGGGCGTGGTCGCGCGGCCACTGGGCGGCCACCAGGAAGCTGTGCTCGCCGGTGCGGACGGCGTCGGTGAGGAAGACCTCCGCGATCGCCGCGCGGTGCACCATGTGCCGGGGCACCGGCTGAAGGAAGCTGAGCTGTGGGCGCTCGGGCCGGGCGGCGGACCCGGGCAGCGGAGCGAGAAGTGGACGGGCGACAGGCTGATGCATGGTCTGGACCCCCAGTGAATGTATTCACGCAGACGAGCAACACCGGCACGACTCTTCCGGACATCGGACCGCCGCTTACAATACATTCCCGAAGGTATCTTTCAAGGAGCGCCCGGAGGATGGACAGCATGGCCGTGGAACCCAGTGCCCCCAGGTCCCTGCCCGACCGGGGCACCGCCCCCCGGCACCGGGACACGGGCCTCAAGCAGCAGCGCGCCGTGCGAACCCGGGGACAGGTGCTCGACGCCGCGGCGGAGGCCTTCGCCACCCGGGGCTTTCCCACCGTGACCGTGCAGGACGTGGCCGAGCTGGCGGGGGTGACCAAGGGCGCGGTCTACTTCCATTTCGCCAACAAGGAGGCGCTCGCCCAGGCGGTCGCCGAGGAGTTCTACCACCTGCTCGGGATCATCGGGCAGGAGGTGAAGGAGGCCGATCTGGCGCCGCTTGAGGCGGTGGCGGAGCTGCTGATGCGTACCGCGGCCGCCTTCCGCGACGACACGATGGTGCAGGCGGGCGCGCGTCTGCAGATCGAGCGCTCGCTGATCGGCGCCGAACTGCCGATGCCGTACCTCGGCTACACGCGGGCCGTCACCGGCTGGCTCCGCCAGGCCCATGAGGCGGGGCAGCTCCCGGCGTCCGTGGACCCCGAGGCCACCGCCCGCGTCCTCGTCTCCGCCTTCTTCGGCGCCCAGCACATGTCCTGGGTCCTCAACGACCGCGCCGACATCGCCGAACGGGTGGCGGAGATCCTCACGGCGGTGGTGCCGAAGGCGTAGAGGTAGAGGTAGGGGGACGGACGGGGCCGCCCGCGGCGGGATCGGCCCGCAGCGAGGGAGGCTCCCATGGACCCCGGCATCGGCATCCCCACCCGGCGGGCACGTCTCCGTCATGCCTGAGCTCCCCGACGTCGAGGGCTTCCGCCGCCTGCTGGACTCCGGTGCCCGGGGCCGCGTCGTACGCCGGGTCGACGTCCGCGACACCGGTGTCCTGCACGGCATCGGCGCGCGCGGATTGCGGGACGCGCTGGAGGGGCGGCGGTTCGCGGAGCCGGAGCGGCGCGGGAAATGGCTGCTGGCCCGCACCGACGGACCCACCCTGCTGCTGCACTTCGGCATGACCGGCCTGCTGCTGTGGGCCGACCCGGACGACCCGGTCGAGGCCCATGACCGCGTCCTGTTCACGCTGGCCGACGACCGTCGGCTGCGCTACCGCGACCAGCGCAAACTCCGGGGCCTGTGGCTGGCCCACGACGAATGCGAGGTCGAGCGGCTGCTCGCGGGCCAGGGCCCCGACGCGCTGACGGTCACCCGGGACGACCTCGCGGCCGCCCTCGCCACCCGCCGCGGCCGCCTCAAGACCACCCTCACCGACCAGTCCGTCCTCGCCGGTCTCGGCAATCTGCTCGCCGACGAGATCCTGTGGCGGGCCCGGCTGCGCCCCGACCGCCGGGCCCGCGATCTCACCCCGGCCGAACTCCGGCGCCTGCACACCCAGCTGCGCCGCACCCTCCGCTCCGCCGTGCCCACCGGCCGCGTCCCGCCCCGCGCCTCCTGGCTCACCGGCCACCGCGACGACCCGGACCCGGCGTGCCCGCGCTGCGGTACCCCGCTGCGCCGGACGCGGCTGGGGGGCCGGGGGACGGTGTGGTGCCCGCGGTGCCAGGGGGACGGGGACTGAGCCGCCCCCGGGAGCCCGGCCCACGGAGAGGCGCCCCCTCGGGGTGTTGGCGAACCGCTCCCGCCGACGGCGGCCGGTCCGCCGCCGAACGCCTGTCGACGGCGGGCGCCGATCCGACCGCCCTCGGCTGCGGTGCGCGACCGGTACGCGACGTACACCGGCGGCGAGATCGGCGTACGCGAGGTGCCCCTGGCGGTGAGATCGGCGTACGCGAGGTGCCCCTGGCGGTGAGATCGGCGTACGTGACGTGCCCCTGGCGGTGAGATCGGCGTACGCGAGGTGCCCCTGGCGGTGAGATCGGCGTACGCGAGGTGCCCCCGGCGGTGAGATCGGCGTACGCGAGGTACCCCCGGCGGTGAGTCCGGCCGCACGGACCACCCGGACCCGAGCCCGGCGTGCGCCTGCCCGCTTCCCGCAAGCGCGGGCCGCCGCCTAGCCCTCTTCCGGGAAGCGGGCCGGCCGGGCCTCTCCGGCGAAGAACGTCTTGGCCCGTACGACCGCCCGCTCGTCGTCGAGCACCTGCCCCGGCCGGGTGCCGTTGCCGAGCAGCACGCCGCCGAAGTTCATCCCCATGTAGGCGGCCGAGTGGTGCAGGGTGAGCTCCAGCGGCCGGGCCACGGACTCCTCGCGGTGCGCCATCGCCGTCACGCCCCACAGCGAACGCCCCGCCATCGCCGCCCTGAAGCCCGGGTCCGGCGTGGACAGCCACTTCGACCAGTAGTCGAGGTAGCGCTTGGCGTACGAGGACAGGGAGTACCAGTACAGCGGGGAGACGATCACGATGTCGGTGGCGGCGAGCGTCGCCCGCCGCAGCGCGGGGGCGTCCCGGCGTGCCGGGTGTCCACGAAGCCGGGCAGCGGCAGCCGCGCCAGATCCAGCCAGCGCCGCTCGGTCGCCACCGGCAGCTGCTCGGCCGCGGCCCGTGCCAGCAGCTCGCTGTTGCCGCCCGGCCGGGCGCTGGCGAGAAGGAAGAGGAACGAACGGTCCACGCGAACCCCCGAGTACGTGCGACTGAGTACCTCGCGTGCAACTCCGCCCACCGCCACGGTATTTCCCGCCTCCGCCACCACTCCCCGCTCACCGGGGCGTCCGCTCCGCGCACCGATATCGCGACTGACAGACCGCCGGAGCGGTGCTTATGATGCTCGCGATGAAGAACTTCTCCTCGTACGGATTGGGGGAATCGTTCGCTCAGGGTGAGTGCTGATGGCATCTCACTTCGCGAACGACCTTCCGCCCCACCTGCTGATGTGGCAGCGCGTGCGCGAGTACGCCGTGCCACCGTCCATGATCGAGACCGCGACCGCACGCCGTGCGGCCGGCGACTGGGCGGGGGCCTGCGCCGCCGCCCGGGTCGACACCGATCTCGATCTGCGCGCCGTGCGCGACCGCCACGGCACCGAACTCACCACCCGCCTGCGCGCGGACCTGCGCCGACTGGCCCCCGATCTGCTGCGCTGGCACATGCCCCGGATCGCCCCCGACGGACGCCTCCGCCCCGGCCTCACTCTCTCCCTCGCGCGGTACGGAGGTCACGGCGACGCCCCGCCCGTCCAGCTGGTGGTGCGGACGCCACCGGCCCGCGCGGCCGCCGGGCAGCGGATGTCCCTGGCCCTGTGGGAGGGGCCCGGCGACGGCGCCTTCGGGCACCACCCCCACCCGCATCCCGACCGGCGCTTCCGCCTCGATCTGCACCGGCACCTCTGGGACGGGGCGCGCAGCGGCGAACTGGCGCGGCGGTGCGGCCCGCCCGACCAGGACTCCCCTTGGGCGCACGCCACTTGGGCCGCCGAGGCGGAGCTGCTGCTGCGGGCCGAGGGACGCCCGCGCGGTGCCTTCACCGTACGGCTCGGTGCGCGCGGTCGCGCCGTACTCGAACTCGTCGCCCCCGACGACGCCCACGTCCCGGCGTTCCGGCCGCTGTCCTACGGCCTTCCGGCCCAGGAAGTCGCCGCGCTCCCGGTGCTCCCGGAGGCCGCGGCCCGGCTCCTGCCGGATCTGGAGCTGCTGCGGTCCGGGCTGATCACGGCCGGGCGGCTGCATCCGCTCGTCGCCGGGGCGCTGAGGGCCGTCGGCCCGCTCGCGCGTGATCCGGCCCGTGTCCCCGGCCCCGCCCCCGAATCCCACGATCCGCACCGCGTGGCGTGCCGGGGCGAGACGCATCGGATCCTGCTGCGGGACGGGGTGCTCACCGCGGTCGACCACCACCCCGCCGAACTGCGCCGCGAGGAACTGCTGGTGGCGCTCGGCGGCCCCGCGCTGCCGTGCCTGCGGGCGATCGACGCGGTGCACCGCGACCCGGAGGCGTTGCCCGCGGTACGGGAGCGGCTCGGCCACGGTGACATCGCCGGTGCGCTGGCCGTCGTCGAGGGGCTGCTCGGTCCCGCCGCGACGCTGCGCGACGGACCCCTGCGGCGGGAACTGGAGTCGGCGGCGGCCCGCCGTGTCGACCAGGGGGTCTTCCGCGCGGGGCTGGTCGCCGTGCACCCGGCGGCCCGGCGCGTCCCGGGAACCGGCCCCACCGAGCCGGACCACCGCCCCCGGCTCGACCGCCATACGCCGCGAGCGCTGCGCCGCAAGCGGGGCAGCCGCCCCCGGCCGCGCACCGGCCTGCTCTGACCCGCGCCGATCCTCCGTCCCGCTCCCCCCGCCGCCGCACCGCCCTGCCGACGGCGCACCCCGCGCACTCCCCGCACCACCACTCTCCGACCTCCGGGACGGCGGCCTCCCCCGTCCCCCTTCCCACCCAGGTGATGCCCATGACCTCCGCCACCCTCCTCCCCGCGCCGGTGTCCACCCCCACCGGCCCCCAACTCGCCGTGGCCGAGGACCTCTTGGCCCTCCTCCGTACGACCGCCACGGAGCCGCGCCCCGACGAGCAGCTCGAAGCGCTCACCCTGGCCGTCGCGGCCGATCTGCCCGTGCTGCTCTGGGGCGAGCCGGGCATCGGCAAGACCGCGGCGCTGACGCAGCTCGCCGCCACCCTCGATCTGCCGCTGACCACCGTGATCGCGAGCGTCCATGAGCCGTCCGACTTCTCGGGGCTGCCCATCGTGGGCGACGACCCGGAGGTGCGGGGCGTGCCGATGGCGCCGCCGCAGTGGGCCGTTCAGCTGGTACGGGCCGGACGGGGGCTGCTCTTCCTGGACGAGCTCTCCACCGCCACCCCGGCGGTCCAGGCCGCGCTGCTCCGGGTCGTCCTGGAGCGCAGGGTCGGCGCGCTCCAACTGCCGCCCGGGGTACGGATCGTGGCCGCAGCCAACCCGCGCGCCTCGGCGGCGGACGGCTGGGAGCTGAGCCCGCCGCTGGCCAACCGGTTCGTGCATCTGTACTGGGTGCACGACCGGGAGGTGGTGGTGCGGGGCCTCGGCGGGGTCTGGCCCCGGGCGGAGCTGCCCCGGCTGCTGCCGGAGCGGCTGCCGGAGGCGGTGGCGTACGCGCGGCGCGCGGTGTGCGGGTTCCTGGAGGCCAGGCCGACGCTGATCCACCGGCTGCCGAGCACCGAGACCCGGCGCGGCGGCGCCTGGCCCTCGCCGCGCAGCTGGGAGGCCGCGCTGACCCTGCTGGCCTTCGGCACGGCGGCCGATGTCTCCAAGGAGGTGCTGGCGCTGCTGGTGCGGGGCGCGGTCGGGGACGGCCCGGGGTTCGAACTCCTCGCCCATCTCGACCGGATGGACCTCCCCGACCCGGAATCGCTGCTCACGGATCCGGCGTCCGCCGAGCTGCCGGAGCGGGGCGATCTGCGGCAGGCGGCGCTGGAGGCGGTGGTGGCCGCCGTCGGCGCCCGGCCGCGGCGGGAGCGGTGGGAGGCGGGCTGGGCGGTACTCGTCCGCGCCCTGGAGACCGGCGCCCCGGACCTGCTGGTCGCCCCGGCGACGGCGCTGGCCACGCTGCGACGGGACGAGTGGGAGGTGCCGGAGGCGGTGGAACGCCTGGCCGGGGTGATCGGCCTCTCCCAACGGGTTGCCCGGTCAGTGGGGTTGGCCACCGGACCCGCCAAGTCGGCCACTCCTGCGGCGCCGTCGTTCACGTCGACCCCGCCGAGGCCGGCGCCCCCTTCGACCCCGCCCGCCAACTCCCCCCGAACGACGGGCACTCCTCGATGACGACGACACCCGCCGGTCACCCGCCCCGGAACCCCGTGCCGCGCCCGGTGCCCCCACCCCGCCCGGTACCCACCACCGCCCCGCGCCCCCCGGCCACCTCCGGCGCACCGGACGGCGGCGGCGCACCGTACAGCGGCGGCGCACCGTACAGCGGCGGCGGCCCCCGTCCCGGACTCCCCCTGGACATGGACAAGTTGCTCGCCGCCCGCCTGCACGCGGTGCGGGTGCGCCCCTACCTCGCCGCCGCCCTCTTCGCGCTGCACGTGGTCGAGGACCGCTCGGTGCCGACGATGGCGGTGGACGCGCACTGGCGCTGCTACGTCTCCCCCGGCTTCGTGGCCCGCACCCCGCTGGAGGAGCTGGCGGGTGTCTGGGTGCACGAGGTCTCCCACCTGCTGCGGGACCACCACGGACGCGGCGAGCGGTACGCCCGCGAGCACGAGGACCCCGGACCGGGGGAGCGCGGCGCCACGGCCGGGGGCCGGGCCTGGCTGCGGCTGCGGCAGAACATCGCCGCCGACTTCGAGATCAACGACGACATCTACGGCGACGGCCTCCCCCTCCCGGCCGGCGCGGTCCTGCCGTCCCTGCTGGGGCTGCCCGACGGGCTGCTGATGGAGGAGTACCTGCGGACGGCGTCGATGTCCGGCCTCACCGGGGACCTGGCCTGGCTGGACTGCGGCAGCGGCGCCGACGGGCAGCGGCGGCCCTGGGAGCTGGGGCCCGCCGGGGCGCACGGGCTGAGCGGACAGCAGCGGGACGCGATCCGCTTCCGGGTCGCGGAGGGCATCAAGGGCCGGCCGGGCGACGCACCGGAGGGATGGCGCCGGTGGGCGGACGAGGCGTTCCATCCGCCGCAGCCATGGCGGCAGTTGCTCGGCGCGGCGGTCCGTGCGGCGGCCGGTGCGCCGGGGGTGGGCGAGAACCACAGCTACCGGCGCCCCTCCCGCCGCTCGGCCGGTGTCCCCGGGGTGCTGCTGCCCAGCCTGCGCCGCAGCCCGCCCCGGGTGTGCGTGGTGATCGACACCTCCGGTTCGGTGAGCGACGCGGAGCTGGGCGGCGCGCTGCTGGAGGTGGCGGCGATCTCCCGGGCGGTGGGCGGGCGGCGGGACCTGGTCTCGGTGCTCTCCTGCGACGCGGCGGCCGGGATCGCCGTACCGCTGTGCCGCGCGGAGGACATCCCGCTGGTCGGCGGCGGGGGCACGGATCTGCGCTCCGGTTTCGCCCGGGCGCTGCTCTCCCGGCCTCGCCCCGATGTGATCGTCGCCCTCACCGACGGCCAGACCCCCTGGCCCGCCGCGCCCCCGCCCTGCCGTACCGTCGTCGGCCTCTTCCCCCGCCCGGCCCGCGCCACCGCAGAGGAGGACCCCGACTACGCCCCGGACACCCCGCCGCCCTGGGCCCGGGTCGTCACCATCGGCTGAGGGGGGCCCTCAGCTCACCACGTACGCGTTGTACACCGTGGTCGTGGAGCTGTCCCCGTGCGTGTCGGTGACCGTCGAACGCAGGCCGACACGGCCGGTGGCCGGGTTGTGCACGGCGATGGTCCACTTGCCGCCGGAGAGCTTCGCCGCGGTGGTGTGCCAGCTGCCGCCGCCGTCGGTGGTGTACCAGGCGCGCACGGACTTCACCCCGTCCGGCAACCGGGCCACCGAGCCGTCGCCGGTGCCGTCGCGCCGCATGCCGAGGTCGACGGACGTGGTCGAGCCGGGGACGGCCCGGTTGCGGGTGTCGAGCCCGTTCGGCCAGAACCGGGTGACGTAGTCACGGATCTCCTGGTTCTTGGCCGGGTCCGCGTAGAAGCGCAGGGTGAGGGTGGAGGTGGTCGACAGCGAACCGGAGGGCAGGCCGCGCCGGCCGACCTCGCTGAACGTGTACCAGCCCGCACCGGGGATCACCGGCTGCGCGCTCGGGGTGCTCGACGGGCTGAAGGCGTGCGAGTAGAGCGTCTTGCCCGAGTGGGTCAGCTTGACGGTGCCGGTGGCCAGCGTCCCGCCCGCGGGCAGGGTCGGGTCGGCGAACGGGTCGAAGACGTCGAGGTACAGCTGGTGGTACCAGGTGTACGGCATCGCCCCACCGGGCCCCCACACCGCGTGCCCGAGCGTCAGCGACGTCGTCTTTCCGGCCGCGTAGTTGTGAAACCCGTCGTAGACGAAATCGCGCGCCTGCTGGCTCACGCTCCACTGGCCGGGCGGGAGATGGGCGGTGAAGTAGTTCGGCAGGTCGCGCCGGAGGGACAGGTGGTTCGTGGACATCGGGCAGGAGTCACCGCTCGATATCTGGTTGTCGAACGAGAACCGCGCCGACCCGCTGTCCGGGCCCGAACGCGCGGACACCTTGAGCGCGGTCAGCCCGGACCGCTTCAGCGCCGCCGAAACCCCCGACGGCACACCGCCCTTGTGCGTGGCGGTCGCCAGCCAGACGTCACCGCCCGCCGCCGACGTCGGCTCGTACGTCGTGCCGTACGACAGCTCGTACGCCTTGCTGCTCGACGGGATGACGTACAGGTCGCCCGGCGCCGCCGACAGACCCATGACGGCCGGGCCGTTGTCGGCGGTGCAGACGTACGCGCTCACGCTGCGGTCGTACCCGCCGCCCGGACTCGGACTGAGGGAGACGCTGACCGGGCGCCCCTGACGTGCGTCGAACGTGGTCTTCGTGCTCCCGGAGACCGTCACGCTGTGCCCGCCGACCGTGCCCCGCCCACCGGTGGAGTCCGTGAAGGACGTGGCGAGTTCGTAGCTGCCGTCGGGCAGCGACGCCGCCTTGTTGCTGGTGATGTACCGGAAGTCGTACGTCTTGGTGTTGTAGACCGCCACCTGCGCGTACACCGGCTTGCCGCCGCTGTCCAACGTCGTGACGGTGAGCGACCCCTTGGCCGCCGCCGATGCCGTCGAGGCACCGGCGAGAAGAAGCGGCGCGAGTACGGTGACGACACTCGCGGCCGCGGTGATCCGCCGCATCTGACCCCCCAGTGGTACGCGACAAAAACGAGCCACGGTAACGCACGATGCCCACAGCCCGGACACCGGCCCGACCCGGCTCGGTCGGCCGGTTGCGAAGACCTGGAGACGGCCGGTTCGCCATGGGGCGGTGCGTTCACGAGGCGATGGCCGACATGGCCGACGGCCACATCGACAACGAAGAGCTGATCCGCGCCATGTTCAGCCGGGGTGGCCGCCGACAACGCGGCCCGGACGCTCATCGAGCACAACAGGGGCGCGGCCGTCTCCGCCTTCGCCGACCCGTTCTGGCGCCGCTACCACCGGCACGGGAACGGCTGGCTGACGGACCTCGCCGATGCCCGCAACCGTCTGTCGGCAGCTCGCTCTGGCTGCTGTAGGCGGGCCCGGGGCCGGCTCCCGCCACCGGGGAGCCGGGGCCGTGCCCCTGGTGCCGTCACCGCAGGATGCCCCAAGCTGGCCCGCATGGACTCGCTGCCGCTGCTCTCCACCCTGGCCGGTGCCGCGATCGGCATCGTCGCCACCGTCATCGCCGACCGGAACCGGTGGAAGCACGACGACGCCAAAGAGGCCCTGCGGCTGCGGCTCGACATCTACACGCAGTACACCACCACCGTGAAGGTCCTCGGCGAGACCCTGCGGGCCCTCGCCCAGCGCGAGCACCCGTCCGACGACGAGCGCGCCCTCGCGCTGCGCGAGGCGTTCCGGGACTCCGGCATCAGCATCGCCTCGGAACGGATGTGGCTCATCGCCCCCCAGCCCGTCGTCAAGGCGTCCAACGGCGTCTTCCACTGCCTGCGCCGCATCTGCGACGGCTACGCCACCGGCACCGCGGTCAGCAGCCCGGAGGACCGCGCCCGCTGGGGGGCCCGCGGCCAGGCGGCCGCCAGGATGCGCAAACTCATGCGCGAAGACCTCGGCGTCGGCCCGCTGGCGGAACGCCACAGCCCGCTCCTCGACGACGACTACGACGAGCCCCCTGGGCAGTGAGCGCGCGCCCAGGGGAATCCCCCACAAGCCCCCGCGCCCCCGGCCGATCGCGGCGCGCGGAGGCGTGCGGCGTCAGTGGGTGCCGGTGATCGGCCGGCGGTCGGGGCACAGGGAGTCCGGCTGCGCGTTCGCGGCCTGCCAGCCCTTGATGTCCACCCGCGTGCCGGGCCCGACGGCGTCGTACACCTCCTTGCCGGTCTCGTACGGCAGGACGAGGGAGCCGGAGGTGTTGCGGGCGACGCTGACGAAGCTCTCGGAGGGATCGAGGGCCCAGAACAGCAGCCGCTCGTGGTGATGGCGGTCGGTGAAGGTGACCACCCACCGCTTGAGCGGCGATGCCATGCCGCTGCCGGCCGGGCCGGGCGTGGTCAGCGTCGGGTACTTGGCGGTGACCGTGACCCTCGTCTCGCCGATCGGGCAGATGGGTACGGGCACGGCGATGCCGTACCCCTTGCCCTTGATGTCCAGGACTTCGGAGTTCAGGTCGACCGTCACCCGCTGGACGGGGGTACGGAACGGGGCGGCGGGCCGGGTGGTGCGGGTCACGGACGTCGCGGGAGGCGCGGCCGGCCCGGTGGGGGAGTCGAGGACACCGGTGGTGAGGACGGTGAGGGCCGCCGCCGCGAGGGCGGCGGTGGAGAGCGCGGCGCGCCGGTTGCGGCGCCGTCGTACCGCCTGGTCTCTGACCTGCGCGCCCGAGGTCGGGACCGGCGCCGTCCCCGCTTCGGCCAGGCGGCGGAAGCGGGCGTTCAGCTCCGACTCGGTCAGCGGCTGCGGGAGTTGCTGCTCAGGCACAGGCTTCCTCCGTCGGGTGCGGTGCTTCGCTCACGAGGTGAGCGGCGAGTGCGGTACGGCCGCGTGACAGGCGCGCCTTTATGGTGCCGGGAGCCGCGCCGGTCTCGGCGGCGATCTGCTCCACGCTCAGATCGCACAGGTGATGCAGTACGACCGCGGTCCGCTGGGCTTCCGGCAGGCGGCGCAGAGCGGTCACCAACGCCACGTGGTCCGGGCTCGGTTCGGACACCGCTCGCGGGGCGTGCTCGCCCCGGACCAGCTGCCACCAGTGGCGCGTTCGCCGCCACCGGCTCATCGCCAGACGGTGTGCCACCGTGCGCAGCCACGCCTCCGGATCCCGGTCGCCGTTCAGGACGGACGCACGCCTGTCCCAGGCACGGATGAACGCCTCCTGGACCACGTCCTGGGCCTCGGCCTGATCACCCGTCAGGGCGTACAACTGGCCGACCAGACGCGGGTAGGCAGCCGTGTAGAAGAGGTCGAACTCGTCTTCGGTCACCTGGTGGTGCTTTCTTCTTACGGCGCGGGGCGTGTGGGGTACCGCTGCCGTTGCGGCGGGGGTCATGCGGTCGTGGCGGCGCCCGCGGCGCTGTGGTCGAGCCACTGCTTCCAGGTCAGGTTCCAGTCGCCGTAGCCGTTCCCGGGGGCGACCGTGTCCTTGTTCGCGCCGGTGACCTTGATGACGTCGCCGACCATGACCCGGCCGTAGAAGCCCTTGGCGGTGCTGGTGGCGAGACCGACACAGCCGTGGGTGACGTTGCTGTGTCCGGCCGCCGTGTCGGCGTGCGGGTTCTGGTGCACGTAGGTACCGGACGCCGTCAGGTGCAGGGCCCAGTAGTAGTAGCCGCGGTACGTGTCGTTCGGGCCCATGCCCACGGTGCGGGAGTCCATGAACACCTTGGGCTGCTTGTCCATCACGACCATCGTCCCCTTCCAGGTGTCCAGCCCCGGCTTCCCCGCGGTGATCGGGACGCGGCTCGTCCTGCCGTCGGTGTCGACGGTCATCATGTCCGTCTTCGTGTCGACGGTGGCGACCAGCGACCGGCCGATGGTGAAGCGGCTCACGCCGTGCGAGCCGCGGCGCAGGGTGATCTTGGTGCCGGGCTTCCAGTACGTGCTGCTGGGCCGGAAGTCCACCCGCTGCCCGTCCAGCAGGTTCCGGTCCCGCACCCAGCTCCAGGCACCGGTCGTGCCGGACGAGGTCTGCACGCGCAGCCAGCTCTCCACGGCCTTGCGCTCGGCGGCGGGGACCGGCCGGGGGAAGGTGACGGAGATCGGCATGCCCACGCCGACCGTGTCCCCGTCGGATATGTGCACCTGCGCCCGCGCGAGCACGGCGGGTTCCGGTACGGACGGAGCCGGGCGGGCGCCGGACGCGCCGCCCCCACCGCCGTTTACGGCCTTCGCGGCGGACGACGCCTCGGCATCCGGTGTGCCGGCCGTCCGAACGCCGGTACCCGCGCTCGCCGAGCAGCCGACGGCCGAGAGCAGAGCGACACAGACCGCGACAGCGGCCCCGAGACGGCCGGCGGTCCGCCCCGTCGAACGGTTCGAGTACATGAGGGCTCCTGTGAGATGAGGTTGTCGACTCCTCTACGCACGGGCCCGGCACCGGGTTGCATCGCATCGGAACTTTTTCCACGAGGACAGCGAAAAGGCCCGGGTCTGCTGACCTGGGCCTTCTTTCATGGAGCGGGTGACGAGAATCGAACTCGCGCTCTCAGCTTGGGAAGCTGATGTTCTACCATTAAACTACACCCGCGTAAGTACGGACAAAGTTCCCGAGAACGGTCCCTGTCCGACGCTCGCTCACTGTACCTCATCGCAGGCTCCCGGTGCTCAAGGCCCGGGGGCCTGAGCGGGTTTCAGGGTGGGGATCCGGCTGCGGGGGGCGGGAGTTGGGGCGTACGGTGGGGGCGCTGGGAGAGGGTCCGGGTGGGGCCGGAGTGCCGCCTGGAGAGTCGTCTCTTTGATCCCGTAATGTGGCTTTTGTCGTCGGGTTGGTCGGCCCGACGAGGCTCTTGGGGAAGGGACTTAAGGGACTTGATGGAACGCACCGTCGTCCGCTGTGCCGATGGGCACGTCTTCAGCACCGCTTCGTTCCCGATGCAGCAGGCCGAGCGGCTCGGTCCCGGTCGGCTCATGCGGTGCCCTCGATGCGCGCGGCTCCGCAGCGTCGTACCGGTCGCCCTGCAGAAGCAAGGGTGAACGGCGAAGTCAGTACGCACGCGGGGTAGCCGCGTCGTCACCACCGGCGCGCGGAGTCGTCACGATTGTCATGGCTCCGCGCGCCTTGCGTATCCTCGCTACGTGCTTCTCTCAGACAAGGACATCCGGGCCGAGATCGACGCCGGGCGGGTACGGATCGATCCCTTTGACGAATCCATGGTTCAGCCGTCGAGCGTCGATGTTCGGCTGGACCGCTACTTCCGGGTGTTCGAGAACCACCGGTACCCGCACATCGACCCCTCCGTCGAGCAGACCGATCTGACGCGGCTGGTGGAGCCGGAGGGCGACGAGCCGTTCATCCTGCACCCCGGCGAGTTCGTGCTCGCGTCGACGTACGAGGTCATCTCGCTGCCCGACGACCTCGCCTCGCGGCTCGAGGGCAAGAGCTCGCTGGGCCGGCTCGGGCTGGTCACCCACTCCACCGCCGGGTTCATCGACCCGGGCTTCAGCGGTCACGTCACCCTTGAGCTGTCGAACCTCGCCACCCTGCCCATCAAGCTCTGGCCGGGGATGAAGATCGGCCAGCTGTGCCTGTTCCGGCTGTCCTCGCCCGCGGAGTTCCCGTACGGCAGTGAGCGCTACGGCTCGCGGTACCAGGGCCAGCGCGGGCCGACCGCCTCGCGGTCCTATGTCAATTTCCATCGGACCCAGGTGTGAGGGCATCCAGAACATGAGTGACGTGCGGGAGAATCTGACCTACGAGGCGTTCGGCGGCGCCATCCGCGAGCTGGCCCAGACCATCGCGGACGACGGGTACGAGCCGGACATCGTGCTCAGCATCGCCCGGGGCGGTGTGTTCGTGGCCGGTGGGCTCGCCTACGCCCTCGACTGCAAGAACATCCACCTGGTGAACGTCGAGTTCTACACCGGCGTGGGCACGACCCTCGAAATGCCGGTCATGCTCGCGCCGGTCCCGAACGTGATCGACTTCTCCGACAAGAAGGTCCTGATCACCGACGACGTCGCCGACACCGGCAAGACGCTCAAGCTGGTCCGCGACTTCTGCCTCGACACCGTCGCCGAGGTGCGCTCCGCGGTGGTCTACGAGAAGTCCCACTCCCTCGTGAAGTGCGAGTACGTCTGGAAGCGCACCGACGACTGGATCAACTTCCCGTGGAGCGTGCAGCCGCCCGTCGTGAAGCGGGACGACCAGGTGCTCGACGCCTGAGGAACCCCCAGGAACACGGGTACCCCTAGGAACACAGGCATGTGAGAGGGCCCCGGTGCCGTGACACCGGGGCCCTCTCACATGTCTGGCGAACCAGGGACTAGAACGTGCCCAGCTTCACGATCGACAGCAGCGCGATCAGCTGGATCGCCGACGCGCCCAGCGCCTTCGGCCACGGCAGGTCGTGGGAGCGGGACACCATCATGGTGAGCAGCGCGCCCGCGGCGAGCCAGGTGGCCCAGCCGAGTATCTGGACGAAGCCCGCGTCACCGCCGAAGAACATGGCGAAGACCAGGCGGGGCGCGTCCGTGAGGGCCGTGATCAGCATGGACAGGCCCACCGTGGGCTGCCAGGCGCCGTCGCCGCCGAGCTGGCGGGCCAGGGTGTGGGTGACCACGCCGAGGATGAACAGGCCGAGCACCATCACGACCGCGGTGATCAGCACGATCGGCACCGCGTTGGACAGCGTGGCGCCGATGGCCTCCTTGCGGGCCTCGTCGAAGCCGAAGACGGCGAGCAGGCCGTAGAGGAAGGTCACGATCAGGGCCGGGCCCCACATCGTGTAGTCCCGCATGCGCAGGAAGGTCGGGTCGGGGGAGAGGACGATCCCCCGCAGCAGTTCCTTCCAGTGCAGCGGCGGCCCCACCGGCGGGGCGGGCGCGGCGGCGGAGCCGGCCTGGTAGGTCGCGCCCTGGGTGTAGCCGGCGGCCTCGTCGATCGAGAAGGCCTGGGTGTGGCCCGGGGTGTTCGCCGCGTACGGGTCCGGCGTGCCGCTCCCGTAGCCGTCGTCGAAGTACTCCGGGCCGTCGTCCGCCGGACCCTGCTGGCCGTAGGGCCGGCCCTGCCGCGGGTGCGACTGCTGGCCGTACGGCTGTTGCCCGTACGACTGCTGGCCGTACGACTGCGGTGCGTGCGGGGGCTGCCCGTACGACTGCTGCCCGTACGAGGGCTGCGGCGGCTGCGGTGACGGGTAGCCGTACGACGGCCGTCCCGCGCCCTGTCCGGGCGCCTGGGGCCCCTGCTGCCCGTACGACGACGGGCCGCGTCGCCCGCCCGACGGGCCGGAGCGGCCGTACGACGGTCCCTGCGGCGCCTGCTGTCCCTGGGGGGTGCGGTCGTCCCGGCCCCCGCGTCCGATCCTGAATCCAGCCACGTCATCGAACGTACCTGGTCCCGGAGGGTGACGTGCCGGGCCCGGCGGTCCGGACCCGGCATTGCGGCCGACCTGTGACATCCCCTAAGGGGCCGTCAGCCGTTTCACCAGGGATGGTTCCGGGTTTGAACCGTCTCCGCCCGGTGAAGCGCCGCTCAGTCCGCGAAGACGGAGCCGAACTGCGGCGTCCCGGTCGTGGACACCCCGGCGTCGGCGGGCGACACCGCGCGGGAGCCGATCGCGGTGATCTTCTTGCCGTCGGAGGGCAGGTAGGTGACCGTGCCGTCGCCGCCGTTCTCGAACGAGCCCACCATCAGGTCGGCCTTGCCGTCGCCGGTGACGTCGTCCAGCTTGACGTCGGTGCCGAACAGGTCGTCCTTCTCGTCCTGACCGGGGACGTTCGTGGTGCTCTGGGCGAAGGACTGGGCGCCGGAGGCGGTGTTCACGCCGGACGCGGAGCCGTACAGGACGGTGACCATGCCGGTGTTCGTGACCCCGTTCAGGTCCTCCTCCGGGGCGCTGATCACGAGGTCCTGGTAGCCGTCGCCGTTGATGTCGCCGAGGTCCAGTTCCCAGCCGAAGGTGTCGCCCTTCTCGGAGGAGCCGGGGACGTTGCCGGTGTTCTGGGTGATGGCGGTGGTGGTGGCGGGCCCGGAGGCGGACCCGTAGGTGACGCTCACCTTGCCGCCGTCGGACGCGTCCGGGACGGCGGTGCCGTCGCTGTTCTTGGCGTCCCAGTCGGCGCCGGTGACGATGTCGCCGAAGCCGTCGCCGTTGACGTCGCCGATGGCGGTGATGATGCCGGGCTTGAGGGCCTTGGCGGCGGAGGCGTTCAGACCGGTCGAGGCGCCGGGCAGCCAGTAGTTGGTGTTCCAGTGGTGACTGGTCTTCGTCTCGAAGCCGTCGACCACGAGGTCGGTACGGCCGTCGCCGTTGACGTCGCCCGCGGTCAGGTTCAGCGGCCCGTAGGGGCTGCCGTTGGTCCCCGACCTGACCGGCGTCTTGACGGTCGTACGGCTGCCGGGCTTGCCGGCGGTGGTGAAGCCGCCCCGGTAGAGGTAGAGGCTGCTGTTGCTGCTGCCCACGACCAGGTCGGCCTTGCCGTCGCCGTCGAAGTCGCCGGCGGCCAGGGTCTCGCCCCAGTAGTCGTGGGAGGCGGGGGCCGGGTCGGCGACGTCGACGCCCTTGCCGGTCAGGCCGCTCTTGGAGCCCCACAGGATGGCGACGGCGCCGCCGTCGGTGTCGCTGCCGACCTTCTCGTGGGGGGTGCCGACGGCGAGGTCGTCGTAGCCGTCGCCGTTGAAGTCGGCGTACGCCAGGTCGCCGCCGAACTCGTCGCCGGCCTCGGCGCCACCGGGGACGCCGGCCGTGTTCTGGGTGAGCAGGGTGTGCTTGGCGCCGGATACGCCCGTCTTCGAGCCGTACATGACGACGACCGCGCCGGCGTCCTTGTGGCCGCTGACGTAGGCGGTGGCGGCGGAGGCGGCGAGGTCGCCGATGCCGTCGCCGTTGAAGTCGGCCTTGGCGACCCGGGTGGAGTCGGCGGCCGTGGCGGGGGCGGCGGCGAAGGTGAGCAGACCGCCCGTCAGCGCGGCCGCGGTGGCCGTCGCGAGGGCGAGTCTTCGGTGCAGGTGCATGCGTTCTCCTGCGGCGTGCGGAGGATGCCCGGCGGGCATCCGCAGTCGGTTGGGTGCGGATCGGCCGGGTACGTCCGGGGTTCGTGGTGCGTTGTCCCCGGGTTCACCGGCCGGTCGGCGATCAGGAGACGCGCGGTGGGGGGCAAGGGTTGTACGGGAGTTCGGTGAGCGCCGTTAAGTGTGTGATGTCCGTGGCGAGTTATCGGGTGCCCCTGCGGCGGGAGCGGGGCGGGTGGCGCAGGATGGACCCATGAGCGTAGTGAAGATCAATGTGCTGACCGTGCCCGCCGAGCAGCGGGAGGTCCTGGAGAAGCGGTTCGCCTCGCGGGCGCACGCGGTGGAGAACTCCGACGGTTTCGAGTGGTTCGAGCTGCTGCGCCCGGTCGAGGGCACCGACCAGTACCTCGTCTACACCCGCTGGCGCGACGAGGCGTCCTTCCAGGCGTGGATGGAGGGCCCGATGAAGGCCGCCCACCAGGGCGGCGGCGCCGCCGAGGGCGACCGCCCCAAGCCGGCCGCCTCCGGCTCCACCCTGTGGTCCTTCGACGTGGTCCAGCAGGCGGCCCCGAAGAACGCGTGACGCTCGGCGCTGGGCCTCGGCGGTTCTACGGGGCCCGGCGCCATGTCCTCCGAGCGTCGCGGCCGGTCTTGTACGGGCGGCCCGGTCGGCCGGGGTGCATGTGTTCCGGCCTGGCGGCCCAAGGGCGCGGCCACGGGCGCCTCGCGGCGTTCGTACGTGAGCGGACGGGTCGGTGGGGTGCGCGTGGTCCGGCCCGGTGGGACAAGAGCGCGCCACGGGGCGCCCCGTGGTGATCGCCGTGCGAGCGGATCGGCCGGGCGGCACAAGAGTGCGGACACGGGCGCCTCGCGGCGTTCGCGCCTGAGCGGGCCGGCCGGACTGGGCACCCGCCTCGGTCCGGCCGCACAAAGCCGACCGCGTACGGCGGCGGCGGTCGTGGTGCGGGTTCCCTCGGGTGGCCGACCCGTTCGATCGGCCGGTGCGCGCACCCGGCGCGCGGACGCCCCGATGCATCGGCTGACGGGGCCACGGGCGCACCCGGCCGGAGTTCCCGTCTCGGCCCCGTGCCTGCGGCCCGCGATCCCATCCCGGCTGGCCGCCGCCTCCGGTCTCGGGTCCCCTACCGGCCTGCGATCCCATCCCGGCCGCTCGCCCCTCGCCCCTCGCCGCTCCCGGTTCCGGCCATCGGTGGGCTTCCGGCCCGCGGTTCCGGCCGTCCGGACCGCCTCGGCTTTCGGCCCGCGACTCGTTTCCGGCCGTCCGGACCATCCCGGCTCCCGGTCTGCGGCCCCTTCCCGTGCGCCCGCCGCATCGGGTCTCCGGTCCCGGCCACCGGTCGGCTTCCGGCCCGCAGCTCACTTCCACCGTCCGGCCCGCCCACCCACCGGCCCGCGATCCTTTCCCGCCAGCCCGCCAGCGCGGCCCCCCCCGGCCAGCGCGTCCCTCCCCGCCCCGTGGGTTTACGAGCCCGGCACCCGCCAAGGGCGCACGGCAGCGACGCGGCCCCCCCGCCCCCCCCGAACACAACAACGCCCCCTGCCTGTGCGAAGCAGGGGGCGTTGTCGGGTTTCAGGGGGCCGCGGGGGCCGTCACTTGACCGGCTCGGGCTCCGGGGTGGTCTCGGACTCGGACTCGCCCGCCGGGTCCACCGGGGTCCGCACCGAGTCCAGCAGGAGCTGGGCGACGTCGACGACCTGGATGGATTCCTTGGCCTTGCCGTCGTTCTTCTTGCCGTTGACCGAGTCGGTCAGCATGACGAGGCAGAAGGGGCAGGCCGTGGAGACGATGTCCGGGTTGAGGGAGAGGGCCTCGTCCACGCGCTCGTTGTTGATGCGCTTGCCGATGCGCTCCTCCATCCACATCCGCGCGCCGCCCGCGCCGCAGCAGAAGCCCCGCTCCTTGTGGCGGTGCATCTCCTCGTTGCGCAGACCCGGGACCTTGCCGATGATCTCGCGCGGGGGCGTGTAGATCTTGTTGTGGCGGCCCAGGTAGCACGGGTCGTGGTAGGTGATGATGCCCTCGACCGGCGTGACCGGGACCAGCTTGCCCTCGTCCACCAGGTGCTGGAGCAGCTGGGTGTGGTGGATGACCTCGTAGTCGCCGCCGAGCTGCGGGTACTCGTTGCCGAGCGTGTTGAGGCAGTGCGGGCAGGTGGCGACGATCTTCTTCGCGGACTTCGGCTTGCGGGACTCCTCGGTGGCCTTGCCGTCGTCGTCCAGCTCCTCGCCGAACGCCGTGTTCAGGGCCATCACGTTCTCCATGCCGAGCTCCTGGAACAGAGGCTCGTTGCCCAGGCGGCGGGCGGAGTCACCGGTGCACTTCTCGTCGCCGCCCATGATCGCGAACTTGACGCCCGCGATGTGGAGCAGCTCGGCGAACGCCTTCGTCGTCTTCTTGGCGCGGTCTTCCAGCGCGCCCGCGCAGCCGACCCAGTAGAGGTACTCGACCTCGGTGAGGTCCTCGATGTCCTTGCCGACGACCGGGACCTCGAAGTCGACCTCCTTGGTCCACTCCAGGCGCTGCTTCTTGGCCAGGCCCCAGGGGTTGCCCTTCTTCTCCAGGTTCTTGAGCATCGTGCCCGCCTCGGAGGGGAAGGCCGACTCGATCATGACCTGGTAGCGGCGCATGTCCACGATGTGGTCGACGTGCTCGATGTCCACCGGGCACTGCTCGACACAGGCGCCGCAGGTGGTGCAGGACCACAGCACGTCCGGGTCGATGACGCCGTTCTCCTCGGCGGTGCCGATCAGCGGGCGCTCGGCCTCGGCCAGGGCCGCGGCCGGCACTCCGGCCAGCTGCTCCTCGGACGCCTTCTCCTCGCCCTCCACCGTCTTGCCGCCACCGGCCAGCAGGTACGGCGCCTTGGCGTGCGCGTTGTCCCGCAGCGACATGATCAGCAGCTTCGGGGACAGCGGCTTGCCGGTGTTCCAGGCGGGGCACTGCGACTGGCAGCGGCCGCACTCGGTGCAGGTGGAGAAGTCCAGCAGGCCCTTCCAGGAGAACTGCTCGACCTGGGAGACGCCGAAGACGTCGTCCTCGCCGGGGTCGGTGAAGTCGATCGCCTTGCCGCCCGAGGTCATCGGCAGCAGCGCGCCGAGCGAGGTACCGCCGTCGGCGTTGCGCTTGAACCAGATGTTCGGGAAGGCGAGGAAGCGGTGCCAGGCCACGCCCATGTCGGTCTTCAGGGCGACCGTGATCATCCAGATGAAGGAGGTCGCGATCTTCAGGGCGGCGAAGAAGTAGGTGAGGTTCTGGAGCGTGCCGACGCTCATGCCCTTGAACCAGGCGACGACCGGATACGAGATGAAGAACGACGCCTCGTAGCCGTCGACGTGGTGCTGGGCGCCCTCCAGGGCGTGCAGGGTGAAGATGCAGACGCCGACGATCAGGATGACGGCCTCGACGAAGTACGCCTGGCCGAAGTTCGAGCCGGCGAAGCGGGACTTGCGGCCCGGCTTGTCCGGCTTGCTCAGCTGGCGGATCGCGATCAGCACCAGGATGCCGAGCGTGGTCATGGTGCCGACGAACTCGACGAAGACGTTGTACGGCGCCCAGTCGCCGATGATCGGCAGGATCCAGTCGGCCTTGAAGAGCTGGCCGATCGCGTTGACGATCGTCAGCAGCAGCGAGAAGAAGCCCACCGCCACGAACCAGTGCGCCACGCCGACGATGCCCCAGCGGTTCATCCGGGTGTGGCCGAGGAACTCCTTGGCCACGGTGACGGTGCGCTGTGCGGGGTCATTGGTCCTGGTCCCGGCCGGTACGGGCTGGCCGAGACGCATGAAGTTGAAGATCTGGAGGAGGGCGCGGCCGAACAGTGCCACGCCGACCACGATCAGGACCAGCGACACGATGATCGCGGCGAGTTGCATGGGGGCTCCTGAGGGCGGCCTCGAATTGACCGAGCGGACATTACTAAGCGGTAACTTATGCGGTTCTCTGAGACTACCCCTATCTTCCGTCGCGCCGCAGGGGAGCGCGGGGTGATATGGGTCGCTGAGGGGCCGCCCATGGTGGCGTGCTGATCACCCTCAGGGCAATCTGATCGTGTTATTCATCCCGAATTGCTACTTTCACCCCTACCTTAGGGCTGTGCTCTACGGGATCGCCGCGGCCTCCGCCGCCCTGCTGCTCACCGCCGTCCTCGCGGCGCTGCTCCGGCTGCCCGCCCTGCGGGCGGGAGTCGTCGACCGGCGCCGGAGCCGTCCGCTGCCGCTGCTCGGCGGCCTCGCCGTCGTCACCGTCACCTCGCTGGTCGCCTGGACGGGTGAATGGACCCGGGTCGCCCCGCTGGGTGACGGGGTCGGCGGGCTGCTCCTGGCCGCCGTGGCGGTCGGACTGCTCGGCCTGGTCGCCGACGTCTGGCGGCTGCGCGGCCGGGTGATCGCCGCCGGTACGGCGGTGGCGGCGGCCTGCGTGGTGCCGTACGACGAGACGGGGGTGGCCGGGGGCGCGCTCGCCGTGGCCGGGATCGTCCTCGTCACGCTCGTCTTCCGGGGGCTCGACCACGCGGACGGTCTGGCCGGGACCGTGGGCGTGGTCACCGCCTTCGGGGCCGGGGTCTGCGCCGCCATCGAGGTGATGGACGGACTCGCCGTGCTGCTCAGCGTGTTCGCCGCCGCCCTCACCGGCTTCCTGATGCACAACTGGCATCCCGCCCGGGTCGGACTCGGCGCCTGCGGCTCGCTGTTCACCGGGTTCCTGCTGTCCTCCGGAGTCGTCTTCACCCGTGCGGGGTACGCGATCGGGCCGAGCGCGGCCGTGCTGTTCTGCCTCGGTGCCGTCGCCCTCGCGGACGCCGCCCTGGTGGTCCTCGTACGGCTGCTCGGGCGCCGCCCGTTGCTGCGGCGCGGCCCGGACCACCTGGTGCACCGGCTGCGGCGGTTCGGGCTCACCCAGCCGGGGGCCGTGGTGGTGCTCGGGGTGGGTGCCTTCGCCGCGGTGTTCGCGGGAGTGCTCGTGCATGCCGGGTGGGCGGGGGAGGAACTCGCGCTCTGGGTGGCGGGAGGAGCGGCCGTCCTGGTGCTCGTGCTGCTGCGGGCGCCCGTTCGGATTCCGGTCCAGCGACCTCGCCGTATGGCATCGACGCAGGTCAACGGGCGGTTGCGTGTAAGGAACGGATAAGACTTGAGTCTGGATGACTCAGGTCTGTTGACCCCAGCGGCCCGCTCGTGCACACTTGAGTCCGTTGCACTCAAGTCAGCTGGAGGAATCAACCATGGCACGTGCGGTCGGCATCGACCTGGGCACGACTAACTCCGTCGTCAGCGTTCTGGAGGGCGGCGAGCCCACCGTCATCACCAACGCCGAGGGTGCCAGGACCACGCCGTCCGTCGTCGCCTTCGCGAAGAACGGTGAGGTGCTGGTCGGCGAGGTCGCCAAGCGCCAGGCGGTCACGAACGTGGACCGGACCATCCGCTCCGTGAAGCGCCACATGGGCACGGACTGGAAGATCGAGCTCGACGGGAAGCAGTTCAACCCGCAGCAGATGAGCGCCTTCATCCTGCAGAAGCTGAAGCGGGACGCCGAGTCCTACCTGGGCGAGAAGGTGACCGACGCGGTCATCACCGTCCCGGCGTACTTCAACGACTCCGAGCGCCAGGCGACGAAGGAGGCCGGCGAGATCGCGGGCCTGAACGTCCTGCGCATCGTCAACGAGCCGACGGCCGCCGCGCTGGCCTACGGCCTCGACAAGGACGACCAGACGATCCTCGTCTTCGACCTCGGCGGCGGCACCTTCGACGTGTCCCTGCTGGAGATCGGCGACGGCGTCGTCGAGGTGAAGGCCACCAACGGTGACAACCACCTCGGTGGTGACGACTGGGACCAGCGCGTCGTCGACTACCTGGTCAAGCAGTTCCAGTCCGGTCACGGCGTGGACCTGTCCAAGGACAAGATGGCCCTCCAGCGCCTCCGCGAGGCCGCCGAGAAGGCCAAGATCGAGCTGTCCTCGTCCACCGAGACCTCGATCAACCTGCCCTACATCACGGCGTCCGCCGAGGGCCCGCTGCACCTGGACGAGAAGCTCACCCGCGCCCAGTTCCAGCAGCTGACGGCCGACCTGCTGGAGCGCTGCAAGACGCCGTTCCACAACGTCATCAAGGACGCCGGCATCTCCATCAACGAGATCGACCACGTCGTCCTCGTCGGTGGCTCCACCCGTATGCCCGCCGTGGCCGAGCTCGTCAAGGAGCTGACCGGCGGCAAGGAGGCCAACAAGGGCGTCAACCCGGACGAGGTCGTCGCCATCGGCGCCTCGCTCCAGGCCGGTGTCCTCAAGGGCGAGGTCAAGGACGTCCTGCTGCTCGACGTCACCCCGCTGTCCCTCGGTATCGAGACCAAGGGCGGCATCATGACCAAGCTGATCGAGCGCAACACCACGATCCCGACGAAGCGCTCCGAGATCTTCACCACGGCCGAGGACAACCAGCCGTCCGTGCAGATCCAGGTCTACCAGGGCGAGCGCGAGATCGCGGCGTACAACAAGAAGCTCGGCATGTTCGAGCTGACCGGTCTGCCGCCGGCGCCCCGCGGCGTCCCGCAGATCGAGGTCTCCTTCGACATCGACGCCAACGGCATCATGCACGTCACGGCGAAGGACCTCGGCACCGGCAAGGAGCAGAAGATGACCGTCACCGGCGGCTCCTCGCTGCCGAAGGACGAGGTCGACCGCATGCGCGAGGAGGCCGAGCGCTACGCGGAGGACGACCACAAGCGCCGCGAGGCCGCCGAGACCCGCAACCAGGGCGAGCAGCTCGTCTACCAGACCGAGAAGTTCCTCAAGGACAACGAGGACAAGGTCCCGGGCGAGGTCAAGACCGAGGTGGAGTCCGCCATCGCCGAGCTGAAGGAGAAGCTCAAGGGCGAGGACACCGCCGAGATCCGCACCGCCACCGAGAAGGTCGCGGCCGTCTCGCAGAAGCTCGGCCAGGCGATGTACGCCGACGCCCAGGGCGCGCAGGCCGCGGGCGACGGTGACGCCGGTGCCGGCCAGGCCAAGGCCGACGACGACGTCGTGGACGCCGAGATCGTGGACGACGAGCGCAAGGACGGTGCCGCGTGACGGAGGAGACCCCGGGCTTTGACGAGAAGCCCGACGTCCCCTCCGGCGCCACCCCTGACGACGCCGAGTCGAAGGCCGCCCCCAAGGAGGGGGCGGCCCCGGCCGGGGACGCGAACGCAGACGCCGGTCTGGTCGCCCAGCTGGACCAGGTACGCACCGCGCTGAACGAGCGCACCGCGGACCTCCAGCGGCTCCAGGCCGAGTACCAGAACTACCGCCGCCGGGTCGAGCGGGACCGGGTCACGGTCAAGGAGATCGCCATCGCGAACCTCCTGACCGAGCTGCTGCCCGTGCTCGACGACATCGGCCGCGCACGGGAACACGGCGAACTGGTCGGCGGCTTCAAGTCGGTGGCCGAGTCGACCGAGGCCACCGCGGCCAAGCTGGGCCTCCAGCAGTTCGGCAAGGAGGGCGAGCCCTTCGACCCGACCATCCACGAGGCCCTGATGCACAGCTACGCGCCGGACGTCACCGAGACGACCTGCGTGGCGATCCTGCAGCCCGGGTATCGCATCGGCGAGCGCACCATTCGCCCCGCGCGGGTGGCCGTCGCCGAGCCGCAGCCGGGCGCGCAGGCCGGGAAGCCGGAGAAGGCGGGCAAGGCCGAGGGCGCCGAGGAGAAGTCCGAGGCGGCCGACGACAAGGAGAACGGTGGCCCGGAGGAGGGCTGACGTAATCACAGCGGACGGGAAGGAGGGACGTCGGGGATGAGCACCAAGGACTTCATCGAGAAGGACTTCTACAAGGTCCTCGGCGTCCCCAAGGACGCCACCGAGGCCGAGATCAAGAAGGCGTACCGGAAGCTCGCGCGCGAGTTCCACCCGGACGCCAACAAGGGCAATGCCAAGGCCGAGGAGCGCTTCAAGGAGATCTCCGAGGCCAACGACATCCTCGGCGACCCCAAGAAGCGCAAGGAGTACGACGAGGCGCGCGCCCTGTTCGGCAACGGCGGCTTCGGCCCCGGGCCGGGCGCCGGCGGCGGCAACTTCAACTTCGATCTGGGCGACCTCTTCGGAGGCGGCGGCACCGCCCAGGGCGGCGGCTTCGGCGGCGGGCTCGGCGATGTCTTCGGGGGCCTGTTCAACCGGGGCGGCGCGGGCGGGGCGACCCGTACGCAGCCGCGCCGCGGCCAGGACGTGGACACCGAGGTCACCCTCAGCTTCACCGAGGCGATCGAGGGGGCCACGGTGCCGCTGCGGATGACCTCCCAGCAGCCCTGCAAGGCCTGTTCCGGCACCGGCGACAAGAACGGCACGCCCCGGGTGTGCCCGACCTGCGTCGGCACCGGCCAGATCGCCCGGGGCTCGGGCGGCGGCTTCTCGCTGACCGACCCCTGCCCCGACTGCAAGGGCCGCGGTCTGATCGCCGAGAACCCCTGCCCGGACTGCAAGGGCAGCGGCCGCGCCAAGTCCTCGCGCACCATGCAGGTCCGCATCCCGGCGGGTGTCACCGACGGGCAGCGGATCCGGCTGCGCGGCAAGGGCGCCCCCGGCGAGCGGGGCGGCCCGGCAGGCGATCTGTATGTGACCGTGCACGTGGGCGAGCACCCGGTGTTCGGCCGCAAGGGCGACAACCTCACGGTGACCGTCCCGGTCACCTTCGCCGAGGCCGCGCTCGGCGGCGAGGTGCGGGTGCCGACCCTCGGCGGCCCGCCGGTCACCCTGAAGCTGCCCCCGGGCACTCCGAACGGCAGGACCATGCGGGCCCGCGGCAAGGGCGCGGTCCGCAAGGACGGCACCCGCGGCGACCTCCTGGTCACCGTCGAGGTGAGTGTCCCGGAGGACCTGTCGGGGAAGGCTCGTGACGCACTGGAGGCGTATCGCGAGGCGACCGCGGGCGAGGACCCGCGGGCGGAGCTGTTCGAGGCCGCGAAGGGAGCTTGAGCGTGATGGAAGGCCGGCGGCGCAATCCGTACGAACTGACCGAGGAGACCCCGGTCTACGTCATCTCGGTGGCGGCCCAGCTCTCCGGACTCCACCCGCAGACGCTGCGCCAGTACGACCGCCTGGGCCTGGTCTCCCCGGACCGCACCGCGGGCCGGGGCCGGCGCTACTCGGCCCGTGACATCGAACTGCTCCGCCAGGTGCAGCAGTTGTCGCAGGACGAGGGCATCAACCTGGCCGGCATCAAGCGCATCATCGAACTGGAGAACCAGGTCGCCGCGCTCCAGTCCCGCGTCGTGGAGCTGGAGTCGGCCCTGGACGGCGCGGCGGCCACCATGCGCCAGCGCGAGGCCGCCGTGCACGCCTCCTACCGGCGGGACCTGGTCCCGTATCAGGAGGTCCAGCAGACCAGCGCGCTGGTCGTGTGGCGGCCCAAGCGGTCCCCGCAGCAGGGCGACTGAGCACCCGCCCCACCACGCACGGCGAAGGGCCCGCGGACGCATCCCGTCCGCGGGCCCTTCGCCGTCCCCGGACCCGGCGGGCCCGGCGGCGGGCACGTCACGGGGCCCGTCACGGGCACAACCCATTCTTTGCCGCCTCGTGAACTCCCCTTGGATGGACGGTCCGTAAAGGGTGTTTGGAGAGGTTTCCCCATTGCTTTCACATGTTGGACGGCGCGTAGTGTTGCCCACTCGTTAAGCAAGGCTTCTTGACGCCGGCTGTCGGCTCCGCGTTGTCTTTTCAGACACCTGGGTCCTCTAGCAGCACCCACGTCCGAAACACACGTGAAGTGAGCCCTCGTATGCGCCGTATCGCCCTGTCCGTGGCCGCCTCCGCGGCGACCCTCTCGCTGGCCGGCTGCGGCGTCCTGAACGCGACGGGGGACAGCACGAGCGCGAGCCCGGCCAAGGGCAACGACCTCACCGTGGGCCTGCTGCTGCCGGAGAAGACCAACACGCGCTACGACAAGTTCGACTACCCCATCATCAAGAGCAAGGTCGCCGACCTGACCGCCAAGCAGGGCAAGGTCGAGTACGCGAACGCGAACGCGGACGCGGCCAAGCAGTCCGGCCAGATGCAGAAGATGATCGACGACAAGGTCGATGTGATCCTGCTCGACGCCGTCGACGCGCACGGCATCGCGGGCGAGGTGAAGAAGGCCAAGGACGCGGGCATCCCGGTCATCGCCTACGACCGCCTGGCCGAGGGCCCGATCAGCGCGTACGTCTCCTTCGACAACGAGCTCGTCGGCGAGGTGCAGGGCCGCTCGCTGCTGGACGCGCTGGGCTCGAACGCGAGCACCGCCACGAAGATCGTGATGATGAACGGCTCGCCCACCGACCCGAACGCCAAGCAGTTCAAGGAGGGCGCGCTCTCCGAGCTGAACGGCAAGGTGACCATCGCGGCCAGCTACGACACCACGGACTGGAAGCCGGAGAACGCCCAGGCCAACATGGCGAAGGCGATCAGCCAGATCGGCGCGGGCAACATCGCGGGCGTCTACTCCGCCAACGACGGCATGGCGGGCGGTGTCATCAAGGCACTGAAGGCCGCGGGCGTCACCAGCCTGCCGCCGGTGACCGGCCAGGACGCCGAACTGGACGCCGTACAGCGGGTGGTGGCGGGCGAGCAGTACATGAGCGTCTACAAGTCCTACCCGGACGAGGCCGAGGCCGCCGCGCAGATGGCCGTCTCCAAGGTCCAGGGCAAGGACATCCAGTTCGACGCCCTCACCGAGGACAAGGTGGACAGCCCCACCACCAAGAACATCCCGTCCAAGCTGGTCCAGGTGAGCGCCCTCACGCGCAAGTCCATCAAGGACACGGTCATCGCGGACGGCATCTACACCGTGGACGACATCTGCACCGCCAAGTTCAAGGCGCAGTGCGCGGCGATCGGCCTGAAGTAGCAGGTCGCCGCACCGCGCCTCCCCGGCGGGCGCGGTGCGGCGGCGCGATCAACGATGCCCTCGTCCTGCGGGCGTCGCCACCGTCATCTTGTTGCAATGCGAGGGGCGGAGCCTGGGGGATACCCGGACGAAAGGGTCGCTAACGACCGCCGCGCCCTGGGGAGCCGTGTTGCGGACCCGGTCGGCGCCACGCATAGTTGCGCTGCGGAAGTGGCAGCACACCGGGGGTGGAATGCGCGATGGCCGGGCGGAGGGCGGAGCATCCCCACGGTGCCGACCAGCTGTGCGAGGCCGGGGACCGCGTGTACTCACGGGCGGTGCGCCGGGGCCGGGTGCCGCGCGTCGAGGCCGAGGCGGTGCCCTGCCTGCTGGAACTGGCCCTGCTGCACCCGGACCCCGACGACATGGACTGGCTGGTCCCCACCTCCCCGCAGGAGGTCATGACCCGGCTGCTGCGCGGGGTCTACGACGAGGTCAGTGAGAGCCAGCGCCGGGTGGGTTCGGCGGTGGCCGCCTTCGAGTGGTACGCCGGGCTCGGCCAGTTGCAGGCGCTCGCGGCGCCGGGCGGGGGCAGCGCGGTACGGGTGCTGGACGGGCTGTCCCGGATCCAGGCCGCGATGGACGAGGCGACGCAGGCGTGCACCACCGAGGTGCTCACCGTGCAGCCGGGCGGCATCCGCCGGGAGGCCGAGCTGACCGAGGGCCTGCACCGGGCGCTGGCCCTGCGCGGGCGGGGCGTGCGCATGCGGGACCTGTACACGCATGTGGCCCGGCACGGGCAGGGGCTGCTCAACTACCTGGAGCTGATGGGCGACACGGTGGAGGCCCGCACCCTGGACGAGGTCATCGACCGGCTCATCCTCTTCGACCGCACCGTGGCCTTCATCCCGGCGAACGCCGACCGCACCATGGCCCTGGAGCTGCGCCACCCGGCGCTGGTGGAGTACCTGGTGACCGTCTTCGAGCGGCTGTGGCGGCTCGCCATCCCGCTCACCGCGCCGCTGCCGGACACCGGTATCGAGGGCATCTCGCACCGCGAGCAGTCCATCGCGGCGCTGCTCGCCGAGGGCCATCAGGACGCGGTGATCGCCGAGCGGCTCGGCATCAGCGTGCGCACCTGCCGCGCGCACATCGCCCGCCTCTCGGAGACCCTGGGCGCGGCGAGCCGTACCCAGCTGGGGGTGCGCATCGCGCAGGCGGGCCTGGACGGCAGCGGCAGGGGCCTGCCGGCGGCCGCGCGCGACGCCTCGTTATGAGCCCGGCGCCTCGTCCGCCCGGCGCAGGATCTCCGACCGCGCGATGAGATAGCCCAGTTGGGCCCGGCTGACGCTGCCGAGGGCGGCGGAGAGCTTGGCGACATGCAGGCGTACGGTGCGCACGTTCATGCCCAGCCGGTCGCCGATGGCGGCATCGGTGTGGCCCTCCACCAGGAGGGCGGCGATGGCGCGTTGGCGCGGGGTGGCGCCGTCCGCGGCGGGGGCCGGCGGGCGCCGCGGGCCCATCGGCGTGGCCAGGTGCCAGAACCGGTCGAACATCGTGGCCAGGTGCTCCACGATCGCCGGCTGGCGGATCTCCAGGGCCATGGTGCGCTCGGCGTTGGCGGGTATGAAGGCCATCGTCCGGTCGAACACGAGCAGGCGCTCGGAGACCTCGTCCAGGGTGCGGGCCTCCAGGTCGCCGCGCAGATGCTCGTAGCGGGCCAGGACGGTTGGCGAGTGGCGCATGGTGTGCTGGTAGAGGACGCGGATCCGGGCGCCGCGGTCCAGCAGCGCCTGGTCGCGGTCGAAGGCGGCGGCGTCCAGTTCGGGGGTCATCCGGGTGTGGTCCACATGCGGCTGGATCGCCAGGAACTCCTCGCGGACCTCGGCCGCGGCGGCGGTGAGGATCTGGTTGATGCGGTCGACGCCGTTGTGCACCCGGACCACCGGGGTGCTGCCGGGCAGGCTGTGGGCCGTCCGCAGCAGGGGTTCGAGGCTCCGGGCGATACGGGTCTCCCGGCGGCGTTCGGCGGCGATGCGTTCGGCGGAGGCCCGCAGCAGCTCCTGAAGGGCCACCGAGGCGGCCACGGGCTCCAGCAGACGGGTGTCGGCGGCGGTCGGCTGGAGCAGCCCCAACCGCTGGAGGCAGGGCGCCGCCGCGGCGTCGGCGGCGTCGATCCTGCCCGCGCGCAGGGCGCGTTCGTACACCGTGCGGCCCTGCGCGCACAGCTCCTCGACGCCGTGTTCCTGGTGCGGTTCCGTCATCGTCGTCATCGTCGTCGTCATCAGCTCAGAGGTCTCGGTCCAGCATGCCCGACTGGGCGATGAGGAAGCCCAGTTGCGCCCGGCTGCCGCTGCCGAGCGCCTGCGCCAGCTTGGCGATGTGGGCGCGGCAGGTGCGCACGTTCATCCCGAGCCGGCGTGCGATGGCCTCGTCCACATGACCCTCCACCAGGAGCTTGGCGATGGAGTGCTGGACCTCGGTGATGCCGTCGGGCGCGGTCTCGTAGGGGGCGCCCGCGGTCAGCGGCACCGCGCGGTTCCACATGAACTCGAAGACCTTGATGAGGTAGCGGATGAGCCCGGGGTTGCGCAGCTCCAGGGCCACCTGCTGGTCGTCGCGGGTGGGGATGAAGGCGACCGACTCGTCGCAGATGATGAGCCGTTCGACCAGTTCGTCGATGGTGCGGTACTCCACCTTGCCGCTGGTGAGCTGGGAGACGTAGCCGATCTGCTTGAGGTTGTAGCGGACCGTGTGCTGATAGAGGGTGCGGATGTGCACGCCCCGCTCCACCAGGGCGGTGTCCCGCTCCAGGCCCTGGCGTACGTTGCGCTCGGTGAAGTGGTTGCTCGGTTGTACGGTGAGCACCGAGGAACGGCATTCGGTGGTGGCCAGGTCGAGCGCGGCGTTGATGCGGTCGCTGCCCTCCAGGACGGTGATCGAGTCGGTCACCGAGGCCGTCTGGGTGCTCAGCGCGAGGAACGGCTCGAAAATGTCGGAGAGTTCGACCGCCCAGCGCCGTCGATCTGCTATCTCGCGTTCGAGCGGCGAGAGCCGTTGGGCCAGCGCCACGGCCGGGGGCACCGGGCGCAGCCAGTCGGGGTCGTCCGGATCCGGGTGGAGCAGGGCGAACTCCATCAGGCAGGGAGCCGATGCCACGTCAGCACGGGAGACACGTCCGGTACGCAGGGCGTTGGCGTAAAGTCGGCCCCCTTCCTCGCACAGTTCGGTAACCGCATGGGGATGTACCGTATTGTGCCGATTTGAAGTCAAATCTCCACCCCCCAGGGTCCTGAACATGCAGGAACATGATGCACTGATTGTGTGGTCATGATGTGCCCGAATGAGCCATCGTCTTATCCGACGGGGGAAGAAGGGGACCTTCAAGTGAGGACGAAGTCGACCATGGGCAAGAAGATGATTCGCTCGGGGCTGGTCGCCACCTTCTCCGCCGTTGTGGCCCTTGGAGTGCTGAGTGGCCCCTTCGGTGCGAAGAGTGATCTGCGCGCAGACACGAAGTGGCCCTCGGTGGCGACGCTCGACGCGAACAGCGTGGTGCGCGCGGACACGAAGTGGCCCGGCGACACCAAGTGGCCCTCGGTGGCGGCGGCCGGCGTGACGAACGCCGTGCCCGCGGACAGCGAGTGGCCGACGGACACCAAGTGGCCTTCGGTAGCCGGGAGCTGATGTGACCACGCCACCCGACGACCGCTCCTTCCGCCGTGAGATGGCCACCGCCTACCGATCCGGCTGGCACTTCATCGATCTGGTGACCGCGATTCCCCACCCGGGGGACTCGCTGATGGTGACCGTCTTCGGTGAGCCGGTCGTCGTCACGCGCGACGACGAGGAGGACGTCAGGGCCTACCGGTGCCTGCGCAAGCCGCGTGGGGCGCCTCAGCCGGTGCGGTGTGCCATACGGTACGGAATGATCTTTGTGAACCTGGACCAGCGGGATCACCGGCTCACCGAGCCGGTGGAGTCCGACCTGAGAACAATCTCGGCCACCCCCCGCAGTGCCTGACGCGATTCCCCCGTCGTAAAAGATCGCTCAGGCGCTTCCCCCCGCAGCGGCGTCACCGTGACCTGAACACGGTGACGCCGCTGTTGTTCGTGCCGACATTTCGGGGTATGCCCCCACCCCGGCGGTGGCCGAAACGAATCGAACACGGCCGCCGTGACGTCGCTCGACCTCGACATCCCGGTCATCCCCGCCCCAGCGCCCGCTCCAGCGAGATCTCGATCACCACGCGGGCCGGGTTCGGCGTGGGCTCGCGGGTGTAGCGCTCGGCGTAGCGGCGCTCCGCCTCCCTGATCCGGTCCGGGTCCGCGGACAGCCGCGCCCGCCCCTCCAGCGTGGCCCAGCGGCGCCCGTCCACCTGGCAGACCGCGGCCGGGGCGCCCTCGGGCCCGGCGGCGCGGACATGGGCCGCCTTCGCGCTGGCCCCGTTGCAGATCACCCGGGCGAGGCGCGCCTCGGGGTCGTACGTCACCCCGACCGGCACCACGTGCGGACTGCCGTCCGGGCGGATGGTCGTCAGGGTGCACAGATGCCGCTCGCGCCAGAAGCCGAGATACGCCTCGTCCGGGGAACCCGGATCCACGGAATGGTTCGCCATGCCCGGAAACCTAGTCGCAGACCGGTGCGTGAGCAGCCTTGAGTGGAATAGACTCAACTTTATGTACGCTGGTTAAGTCAGCAGAGGGTTGCAGGGCTGAGGTTACGTCTAGGAGGAGAACGCACACGTGGACGCCGAGCTGACCAACAAGAGCCGGGACGCGATCAACGCGGCCAGCAGTCGGGCCGTGACCGAGGGACACCCGGACCTGACCCCCGCGCATCTGCTGCTGGCGCTGCTCGCGGGGCAGGAGAACGAGAACATCACCGACCTGCTCGCCGCCGTCGACGCCGACCAGGCCGCCGTGCGCGCGGGCGCGGAGAAGCTCCTGGCCGCGCTGCCCAGCGTGGCCGGTTCCACCGTCGCGCCCCCGCAGCCGAGCCGCGATCTGCTGGCCGTGATCGCGGACGCGGGCGAGCGGGCCAAGGACCTCGGCGACGAGTACCTGTCGACCGAACACCTGCTGATCGGCATCGCCGCCAAGGGCGGGGCCGCCGGTGAGCTGCTGCGGCGCGAGGGCGCCGAGGCGAAGAAGCTGCTGGAGGCCTTCAAGAAGGCCAGGGGAGGACGCCGCGTGACCACCGCCGACCCGGAGGGCCAGTACAAGGCCCTGGAGAAGTTCGGCACCGACTTCACCGCCGCCGCCCGCGAGGGCCGGCTCGACCCGGTCATCGGGCGGGACCAGGAGATCCGGCGGGTCGTGCAGGTGCTGAGCCGTCGTACGAAGAACAACCCGGTCCTGATCGGCGAGCCGGGCGTCGGCAAGACCGCCGTCGTGGAGGGGCTCGCGCAGCGGATCGTCAAGGGCGATGTGCCCGAGTCGCTGAAGGACAAGCGCCTGGTCTCGCTCGACCTCGGCGCGATGGTGGCGGGCGCCAAGTACCGCGGCGAGTTCGAGGAGCGCCTCAAGGCCGTCCTCGCCGAGATCAAGGACTCCGACGGGCAGATCATCACCTTCATCGACGAGCTGCACACGGTCGTCGGCGCGGGCGCGGGCGGCGACTCCGCCATGGACGCGGGCAACATGCTCAAGCCCATGCTCGCCCGCGGTGAGCTGCGCATGGTCGGCGCGACCACCCTGGACGAGTACCGGGAGCGGATCGAGAAGGACCCCGCCCTGGAGCGCCGCTTCCAGCAGGTGCTGGTCGCCGAGCCGACCGTCGAGGACACCATCGCGATCCTGCGCGGCCTCAAGGGCCGGTACGAGGCGCACCACAAGGTGCAGATCGCGGACAGCGCGCTGGTCGCCGCGGCCACCCTCTCCGACCGCTACATCACCTCACGCTTCCTGCCGGACAAGGCCATCGACCTGGTGGACGAGGCGGCCTCCCGGCTGCGCATGGAGATCGACTCCTCGCCGGTGGAGATCGACGAACTCCAGCGCTCCGTCGACCGGTTGAAGATGGAGGAGCTGGCGATCGGCAAGGAGACCGATCCCGCCTCGCTGGCCCGGCTGGAGAAGCTGCGCCGCGATCTCGCCGACCGGGAGGAGGAGTTGCGGGGCCTGACCGCCCGCTGGGAGAAGGAGAAGCAGTCCCTGAACCGGGTCGGCGAGCTCAAGGAGCGGCTGGACGACCTGCGCGGCCAGGCCGAACGCGCCCAGCGCGACGGCGACTTCGACAAGGCCGCCAAGCTGCTCTACGGCGAGATCCCGCAGCTGGAGAAGGAGCTGGAGGCCGCCTCCGAGGCCGAGGAGGAGGCCGCGCAGGACACCATGGTCAAGGAGGAGGTCGGCGCCGACGACATCGCCGACGTCGTCGGGGCCTGGACCGGCATCCCGGCCGGCCGGCTGCTGGAGGGCGAGACCCAGAAGCTGCTGCGCATGGAGGACGAGCTGGGCAAGCGGCTGATCGGCCAGGGCGAGGCCGTGCGCGCGGTCAGCGACGCGGTACGGCGCTCCCGGGCCGGCATCGCCGACCCCGACCGGCCCACCGGATCGTTCCTCTTCCTCGGCCCGACCGGCGTCGGCAAGACCGAACTCGCCAAGGCGCTCGCGGACTTCCTCTTCGACGACGAGCGGGCGATGGTCCGCATCGACATGTCGGAGTACGGCGAGAAGCACAGCGTGGCCCGGCTGGTCGGCGCGCCCCCCGGGTACGTCGGCTACGAGGAGGGCGGCCAGCTCACCGAGGCGGTGCGCAGGCGCCCGTACACCGTGGTCCTGCTGGACGAGGTGGAGAAGGCCCACCCGGAGGTCTTCGACATCCTGCTCCAGGTGCTGGACGACGGCCGCCTGACCGACGGCCAGGGCCGCACCGTCGACTTCCGCAACACCATCCTGGTGCTCACCTCCAACCTGGGCAGCCAGTTCCTGGTCGACCCGGTCGCGAGCGAGGAGGAGAAGAGGGAGCAGGTGCTGGAGGTCGTCCGGGCGTCCTTCAAGCCGGAGTTCCTCAACCGCCTGGACGACCTGGTGGTGTTCTCCGCGCTGACCAAGCCCGAGCTGGAGCGGATCGCGGGGCTGCAGATCGAGCGGCTGGGCCGGCGGCTCGCCGAGCGCCGGCTCGCCCTGGACGTCACGCCCGAGGCGCTGGCCTGGCTCGCGGAGGAGGGGATGGACCCGGCGTACGGCGCCCGGCCGCTGCGCCGCCTGGTGCAGACCGCCATCGGCGACCGGCTCGCCCGGGAGATCCTGTCCGGCGAGATCAAGGACGGCGACACGGTCCGGGTGGACCGCTTCGGCGAGGGCCTGCTGGTCGGCCCGGCGACGGGGAAGACGCTCTGACGCTCACACGGTGAACGCGCTGAACCGTACGAGGGCCCGGTTCGGGCCCTCGTACGTCACGTTCACCGTCACCGCGTCGGCGCCGCCTCGGAGTCCATGTTCGGACAGAGGCCGGCGCCGTCGTCGCACAGCCCGGTGCCGGGCGCGGGCCCGGACGGACAGGTCTTCGCCAGCCACGCCCCCACGTCCCGGCGGGGCATCCGGAACCCGGCCGCGTACGACGTGTCCAGCCAGCTCCGCACGGTGCACCGCGTGTCGTACGCGCCCTGCGGAAGCTGCCCGCCGCCGAACTCCAGCGCCTCGGCGCACGGCACCTTCTCCGGGCCGCCGCCCAGCGGACGGTCCGAGGTCGCCAGCCGCACCACCGCGCAGGCCACCCGGGCCGGCAGCGGCGCCGGGACCGCCGGCACCACCCCCGGCAGCACCCGTCTGCCGCGTCCCCGCCCCGCCGTATCGGCCCCCGTGTGTTCACCGGCCCGCCGCCCGGGCACTGGATCATGTCAGCCAAAGGCTGACAGGCCCCGTCAGGGCTTGCCACCCCCCTCCCCGCATGGGGGAGGATGGCGGGATCCGTACGAAGGGAAAAACACGGTGAGCATCGACCCGTCCTCGATTCCGAACTTCGGGGGCCAGCCCGAGCCGCAGCCCCAGGGACCGGGCGGCCCCGTCCTCCCGGACCAGGACCTTGTGAAGCAGCTCCTGGAGCAGATGGAGCTGAAGTACGTCATCGACGAGGAGGGCGACCTCGCGGCGCCCTGGGAGCAGTTCCGCACCTACTTCATGTTCCGCGGGGAGGACGAGCACGCCGTCTTCTCGGTGCGGACCTTCTACGACCGCCCGCACCAGATCGAGGACAAGGCCCAGCTCCTCGAGTCGGTCGACGACTGGAACCGCCGCACCCTGTGGCCCAAGGTCTACACCCACACGCACGACGACGGCACGGTCCGCCTCATCGGCGAGGCCCAGATGCTGATCGGCACCGGCGTCGACCTCAACCACTTCGTCTCGTCCACGGTCAGCTGGGTGCGCGCCGCGATCGAGTTCGACAAGTGGCTGGTCGAGCAGCTGGGCCTGGAGGAGGACGTCGACGGCACGGACAAGCCGGAGGACGGCGAGGCCGACTCCGGCGAGTGACCGGCCGTATCGGCTACAGCGGCGCGTTCCCCAGCACCAGCAGGTACGCGCCGTAGAGGTACGACAGCCCGGCCAGGGACGCGACCAGCACGGCCGCGTGCCAGGGCCGGGCTTTCGCCGTGCGGACCAGCGCGCGGGCCGCTGGCAGCAGCAGCGGGAAGGCCGGCAGCAGGAAGCGCGGCTTGGACTCGAAGGTGCCCGAACCGCCGAGCACGACCAGCAGCAGCACCCCGCTGTAGACCAGCAGCGGCAGCGGCGGCCGGTCGAGCGCCAGCAGCACGAACAGCACCACGCCCACGGCCACCAGCAGCAGCGCCATGGGGAACACCACCCGGCCGCCGTGCAGCAGCAGGGCGCGCACGAAGCGCAGCGAGCCGCGTCCGAGGTCGAACCGGGAGCCCCAGCGCGCCTGGACGTCGAAATAGCCGCCCAGCAGATCGCCCCGGCGCAGGCCCACCCACAGCAGGAACGCGGTCCAGCCCAGCGGGGCGAGCGCCGCGCCCGTCCACAGCCTGTGGGAAACCCGGCCGCGCCGCCGCCACACCTCGCGGGCGGCCGCGGCGAGCACGGCGGCGGCCACCGCGAACCCGTTCGGGCGGGCCAGCCCCGCGAGCGCCGCCAGGGATCCCGCCCACAGCCAGCGCCCGGTCAGCACCGCGTACAGCGACCAGACCGCGCACGCGGCGAGCACCGGCTCGGTGTACGCCATCGACAGCACCACCGAGTGCGGCAGCAGCCCCCACAGCAGCACCAGCGCGATGCCCACCGGCCGCCCGTACAGCAGCGTCCCCACCGCGTACAGGCCGGCCGCGGCCACCAGCGCCGCCGACCAGGACACCAGCAGCCCGGCCGCGCCCCCGCCGAGCGTGCTCAGCTCGCTCACCGCCCGCACCAGCGCCGGGTACAGCGGGAAGAACGCCAGATCGCTGTAGCCGTGCCGGCCCAGGGCATGGCCGTACCCGTGCGCCGCGATGCCCAGGTACCAGACCGAGTCCCAGGAGCGGTCCAGCAGGGCCAGCACCGGACGGCCCGCGGCCTCGGCGAGCAGGGCGAGGACGGCGGCACCGGCGAGCCGCGCGCCGAGGAACAGTCCTACGGCGACGCCGCTCGCCCTGAGCAGGGAGACGCGGGCGCGTTCCCCGGGCGCGGGTTCGGGAGCGGTGACGGGCGGCGCGAGAACGGTGCTGACGTGGGTCACACCTCCGCACCTTGCAAGGGCCGGACCCCGGATGCGAGCAGGGCGCGGCCAACCGGCGGCGAACCGTCCCTCACATGGCCCGCAGGCGCTCCGCCGCCTCGCGCAGCACGTCCTCGCGCTTGCAGAACGCGAACCGCACGAAGGGGGCGCCCGCCTCGCGGTCGTCGTAGAAGACCGCGTTGGGGATGGCCACGACACCGGCGCGCTCGGGCAGGGCGCGGCAGAAGGCGAAGCCGTCCTTCTCGCCGAGGGGGCGGATGTCGGTGGTGACGAAGTAGGTGCCCGCCGGCTTGAACACCTCGAAGCCCGCCGCCGTGAGCCCCGCCGACAGGATGTCCCGGCGCTCCCGCATCGAGCGCCGGAAGCCGTCGTAGTAGGACTCGGGCAGGGCGAGGGCCTCGGCCACCGCGTACTGGAAGGGGCCCGAGGAGACGTAGGTGAGGAACTGCTTGGCCGCGCGGACCGCGCTGACCAGGGCGGGCGCGGCCGTCACCCAGCCGACCTTCCAGCCGGTGAAGGAGAACGTCTTGCCCGCCGAGCCGATGGTCACCGTGCGCTCGCGCATGCCGGGGAAGGAGGCGAGGGGCAGATGCTCGGCGTCGTCGAACACAAGGTGCTCGTACACCTCGTCCGTCACCACCAGCAGGTCCCGCTCCACCGCGAGCTCGGCGATCGCGGCCAGCTCGGCGCGGGTGAGGACGGTGCCGGTGGGGTTGTGCGGGGTGTTGATCAGCAGCAGCCGGGTCCGGTCGGTGACGGCGGCGCGCAGCTCGTCCAGGTCGAGCCGGAAGCTGCCTTCGTGCGGGCGCAGGGTTACCGGCACCCGGCGGCCGCCCGCCAGCGCGATGCTCGCCGCGTAGGAGTCGTAGTACGGCTCCAGGGCCACCACCTCGTCGCCCGGCTCCAGCAGCGCGAGCAGCGCGGCCGCGATGGCCTCGGTGGCGCCCGCCGTCACCAGCACCTCGGTGTCGGGGTCGTACGACAGCCCGTACCGGCGCCGCTGGTGCGCGGCGATCGCGGTGCGCAGCTCGGGGACGCCGGGGCCCGGCGGGTACTGGTTGCCGCGCCCGTCGCGCAGCGCCCGTACGGCGGCCTCCCTGATCTCCTCGGGGCCGTCGGTGTCGGGGAAGCCCTGGCCCAGGTTGATCGACCCGGTGGCGACGGCGAGGGCGGACATCTCCGCGAAGATCGTCGTACCGAACTCGGCGAGCCTGCGGTTGAGGAGGGGGCGCGCGGTGGAGGTCATGCCGGCCATCCTGCGCCCAAGCTCTGGAGTTCCTCAACTCCGCTTTGGCGCTCGCCCCGGGTGGGCATCTCCGGGGCACCGCGCGCGGCGCGGGAAGGAACGAGGCGCCCACGGGGGGCGGCTTCGGGGGACCGGAAGAAGGTGGCGCCATGGATCCGTTCGTCATCGGGCTGGTGGGAGTGTTCGTCCTGTTCGTCGTCATCGCGCGGGTGTCCGGCAGGCGCGGCAGGGGCGGGGCGGGGCGGCGGGGCGGGCGCGCGGCGGGCTCGTCGGCGATGTTCGGCGGGGGCGGCGGCGACTCGGGCAACAGCTGGTGGGCCGGGGACGGCGGGTCGTCGTCGGGCGGACACCACGGGAGTCACGGCGGCCACCACGGGAGTCACGGCGGACACCACGGCGGCCACCACGGCGGCCACTCCTCCTGCGGCGGCGGGGGGCACTCGGGGCACTCCTGCGGCGGGGGTTCCTCGTGCGGCGGCGGGTCGTCCTGCGGTGGCGGCGGTGGCTGCGGGAGCAGCTGAGGCGGGCGGGCCGGGCGGCGGTGGGGAGAGGCCGGGGGCAGGAGTGCGGGTCGCTGGGACCGCGCCCGGCGTGCGCCGTGGTGGAACAGTTGAACTGTGAGCCCCCCGAGGGATGGAATGCCCCCGAAGTTGGGTAAAAACGCTGTGGCGGCCCCTCTGTTCATGATTCCCTCTAAAACGCCAATGCAGCCAACGCAGCCCCCAGGACGTCTCGCGGACGCCTCGTACCGGCCGGGCCGGCCGGGCTGACACGGCCATCTCCCCTCATTTGCGTGTTAGCGGAGCCGATCCATGCTCACGACCCTGAACACCACGTACAGCGATACGCGCGCTGCCGACCTCGCCTGGGCCCTGGGGCGCGAACCGCTTCCCGCCCTGGCCTCCCTCGACCTCGAACTGACCGGCGCCAAGCTTCAGTTGAGACTGCTCGGCGCCTCCCACCAGGTCCTGCTGGAGGAGGAGCGCGGCCTGTGCTCCGAGACCGTGGCCTGCATCCCCGGCTCCAGCACCCCGCTGCCGCTCGGCGTCGCCAAGCGCGTCGGCGACTGGGAGTACGAGTTCGCGGCGCGCGTCGAGATGCTCACCCCGGGCTCCTTCGCGGGCCGCGCCCAGGAGTTGCTCGCCCTCGTCGCCGAGCACCCGCACGGACTCGCGGGCGTCTTCCCGGGCAGCCCGCACGCGTTCACCGCGATGCTGGCCCAGCGGCACCAGGACCATGTGCACTGGCGCACCTGGCACGCCTACCCGCAGGACGGCCAACTCGTCGCCACCCGGACCCGGGTGGGGGCGCGGGCGCGCGGCGGGCGGCCCGGCCGGGACGCCGACGCGGCGTGGTCCGGGACGTCCGCCGCATAAACCCGGACGGGGCCGACCGCCCCCAGATCCACACCTGTGGGTGACGAAGCGTGCCCGTCAAGTGACGTAACGTCGCAGCGTGATCGAACCGCAGGCCCCCGCGCCCCCGGGCGCCCCGCCCTCCCGGACCGCCCCCGCCGGGCTGCCCGTCCGGCCCGGCACCGGGCGGTTCCTGGTCCTCGTGTGCGTCTTCGTCTGCGCGGCCTGCGGACTCGTGTACGAACTCGAACTCGTCGCGTTCGCCTCGTACTTGATCGGCGACTCGGTCACCCAGGCATCCGTCGTGCTGTCCGTGATGGTGTTCGCGATGGGCATCGGCTCGCTCGGCGCCAAACGGCTGCGCCGGCACACCGCCGTCGGCTTCGGCGCGGTCGAGACGCTGCTCGCCCTGGTCGGCGGGTGCAGCGCGATGGCCCTGTACGCGGTGTTCGCCTGGACCGGCGGCTGGGGCGGGCTGTGGGCCGAGGGCCCGCGCTGCCTGCTGGTCGCCTTCTCGCTCGCCATCGGCCTGCTCATCGGCGCCGAGGTCCCGCTGCTGATGGAGCTGATCCAGCGCATCCGGCGGCAGGACGCGCCCGCCGCCGTGGCCGACCTGTTCGCCGCGGACTACGTCGGCGCCCTCGTCGGCGGCCTCGCCTTCCCCTTCGTACTCCTGCCGTTCTTCGGCCAGTTGACCGGCGCGCTGCTCACCGGCACGGTCAACCTCGTCGCGGGCGGCGCCCTCGTCCTCGGCCTGTTCCGGCGCGATCTGACCCGCCGCGCCCGCTGGGCCCTGCTCCTCGTCGGCCTCACCGTCCTCGGCGTCCTCGCCTCGGCCGCCGCCCTCTCCGCCGACTTCGAACGCGCCGCGCGCCGGGCGGTGTACGGCACGGACGTCCGGGTCGCCGTGCAGACCGGGGTGCAGGAGGTCGTCCTCGCGGGCGGCACCGGCGGCCGCCCCCTCGACCTCTACCTCGACGGCCGGCTGCGCGTCGGCGGCCAGGACGCCCGCCGCTACCACGAGGCCCTGGTGCACCCCGCCCTCGCCGGACCGCACACCCGCGTCCTGATCCTCGGCGGCGGCGACGGCCTCGCCGCGCGCGAGGTGCTGCGCCATCCCGGCGTGCGCCGTGTCGACATCGTCGAACTCGACCCGGAACTCGCCCGGTTGGCCCGCCGCGACCCCGGCCTCGCCGCCGCCAACGGCCATGTCTACGCCGACCCCCGGGTCCGCCTCACCACCGCCGACGCCCTCAACTGGCTGCGCACCGCGCCCGGCGCCGCCTACGACGTGGTGATCTGCGACCTGCCCGACCCCGGCATCACCGCCAGCACCAAGCTGTACTCCGAGGAGTTCTACGGCCTCACCCGCCGCGTGCTCGCCCCCGGCGGCCGCCTCGTGGTGCACGCCGGGTCCGTCACCACCCGCCCCCGCGTCTTCTGGACGGTCGCCGCGACCCTGCGCGCGGCCGGACTCGCCGCCACCCCCTACCGCGTCCTCGGTCACGACCCCGGCTTCCCCGCGGGCCCCGACCGCTCGGCGGGCGCGCCCGAGGCACCGCACGACTGGGGCTTCCTGCTCGCCGCCCCCGGCCGTACCGCCCCGCCGCCGCGCCTGGATCCGGCGGTCCCCGCCGCCACCCTCACCCCGGCCGCCCTCGCGGCGGACCGGCGGGCGGCCGAGCGGGTCCGGACCGGGGGGCTGCCCGCCTCCACCCTGATCCACCCGCGGTACTGAGCGGGCGCCCCCTCCGGCGAGGGTACGAACCGGCCGCTCCTGGGTAGGCTCAGCCGACATGGAGCACCAGGTCTTCGTCCCGGTCTCGGCCGACCGCCTCGCCACGGCACTCGCCGACCCCGCGCGCGTCGCCCGGGCCGTCCCCGGGCTCCAGCAGGACGCCGGCGCCCCGCCCGTCGCCGGACGCCTCAAGCTGCGCGTCGGCGGGCACTCCGTCACCTATCGCGGCAGCGCGCGGGTGCTCGCCCGGGAGGACGGCGCCTACACCGTCGAGGGCGAGGCCACCGAGTCCCGCGGCACCGGCGTGGTCAAGCTCGCCCTCACCCTGCGCCTCGCGGACGCCGAGGGCGGTACGACGGTCACGGCCGAGGGCGGCGCGGATGCCTCGGGACGGATCGCGGAGCTTCCCGCGGACACGGTCGCCGCGGCGGCGGCCCGGCTGCTGACCCGGTTCCTTGAGGCGCTGGGGGAGCGGGCGGAGGAGCCCGGGAAGGAGGCGGAGGGGGCGGAGGAGGCGCCGGAGGCCGGGCGCGCGTCCGTCTTCGACACCGAGATTCCGCCATCCTCGCTCGACCCCGAGGCGGGCGACGCGGGCGACGCGGGCGCCGCGCGGGAGACGGCCGAGGGCGTGGAGAGCCCCGCGGACGACTTCACCGACACCGGTGTCCCGCCCGCCGAGGCGGCCCATGCCCGGCGCACGATGATCGGCCGCAGCGCGGAGGAGGTCGACCACGCCCCGCCCCGCGGCCGCTATGCCCCGGTACCCGCCCCGCAGACCGTCTCGGCGAACCAGGCACTCAAGTGGGCGGCCCCGGCGGCGGCGTTGGCGGTGGCGTCGGCGATCGTGGTGGGGCGGGCGCTGCGCAGACGCCGTTGACCGAACGCCCCGCGAGGGGGCGCGGGGCCGGGGCCGGTGTACGGCTCCGCCGCGTGGGCGCGATCAGCCACCGGCGACCCGAAGCCGTACATCCGACCGCGCCACCCCAGTACTGTCGTCCCGTGAGTAACGAAGACATCACGCTGACCGCGGGCGACGCGGAGGTGATCGTGCGGCCCGGGAGCGGCGGCCGCATCGGCGGACTGAGGATCGGCGGCACCCAACTGCTGCGGCAGGGCGACCGCTTCGGCTGCTTCCCGATGGTCCCCTGGGCCGGCCGCGTCCGCGACGGCCGGTTCCTGGACGGCGGCGTCGTCCGCCAGCTGCCCCTGAACTCCCCGCCGCACGCCATCCACGGCACGGCCCGCGACGGCGCCTGGCGCACCGCGCGCGTCACCGAGCACGAGGCGGTGATCACGCACGAGCTGACCGACCCCTGGCCGCACTCCGGCCGCGTCACCCAGATCGTGGCGCTCGCCGAGGACAGCCTGACGCTGACGATGGCCGTGGAGACGTACGACGACTCGTTCCCGGCGCAGATCGGCTGGCACCCCTGGTTCCACCGCACCCTCGACGGCGTGGACGTGGCCCTGGACTTCACGCCCGCCTGGCAGGAGGAGCGCGGCGCCGACCACCTGCCCACCGGCAACCGGATCGATCCGAAGCCGGGCCCCTGGGACGACTGCTTCGGGATGCCCGACGGCGTCGACGTCACCCTCACCTGGCCGGGCCTGCTGGAGCTGAAGGTGGCGAGCCGCGAGGAGTGGGTGGTGGTCTACGACGAGCAGGAGGAGGCCGTCTGCGTGGAGCCCCAGACCGGGCCGCCCAACGGGCTGAACACCTGCCCGCGCCTGGTCACGCCCCTGGAGCCGCTGGAGGCGACCACCACCTGGAGCTGGCGGCGCCTTTAAGCTGGGCGCCATGAGCGACGTACGGGCTGAGCTGCTTCAGCAGATCAAGGACAAGGCCGTGGTGCACGGCAAGGTGACCCTCTCCTCGGGTCTGGAGGCCGACTACTACGTCGACCTGCGCCGCGTGACCCTGGACGGCGAGGCCGCACCGCTGGTCGGCCAGGTGCTGCTGGACCTCACCGAGGACCTGGAGTTCGACGCGGTCGGCGGGCTCACCATGGGCGCCGACCCGGTCGCGGCCGCCATGCTGCACGCGGCCGCCGCGCGCGGACGCCGGCTGGACGCCTTCGTGGTCCGCAAGGCGGCCAAGGCGCACGGGATGCAGCGCAGGGTCGAGGGCCCGGAGATCAGGGGCCGCCGGGTCGTGGTGGTCGAGGACACCTCCACCACCGGCGGTTCCCCGCTGACCGCCGTGGAGGCGGTGCGCGAGGCCGGTGCCGAGGTCGTCGCCGTCGCGACCATCGTGGACCGGGCGACCGGCGCCGCCGAGAAGATCGAGGCCGGCGCGGGGGTGCCGTACCGTTTCGCCTTCTCGAAGGATGAACTGGGTCTGGACTGACACGCCCCTTTGACCTGGACTTGGGGGGCGACGTGCGTCACCCCCCGTCTGGAAGGATGGGGGACCGACGACGACGTCACCCACCAGGTCTAGGTCAGGGCCGTACGCAGAACCCACCCGCAACACAAGGAGCGGACAGATGCCCATCGCAACTCCCGAGGTCTACGCCGAGATGCTCGACCGGGCGAAGGCAGGCAAGTTCGCCTACCCGGCCATCAACGTCACCTCCAGCCAGACCCTGCACGCCGCGCTGCGCGGCTTCGCGGAGGCGGAGAGCGACGGCATCGTCCAGATCTCGACCGGTGGCGCCGAGTTCCTCGGCGGCCAGTACAGCAAGGACATGGTGACCGGCGCGGTCGCGCTCGCCGAATTCGCGCACATCGTCGCGGAGAAGTACCCGGTCAACATCGCGCTGCACACCGACCACTGCCCGAAGGACAAGCTCGACGGGTACGTCCGTCCGCTGATCGCCCTGTCCAAGAAGCGCGTCGACGCCGGTCTCGGCCCGCTGTTCCAGTCGCACATGTGGGACGGCTCCGCCGAGACCCTCGGTGACAACCTGGAGATCGCGCAGGAACTGCTGGAGCAGGCCCGCGCCGCCCGGATCATCCTGGAGGTGGAGATCACCCCGACCGGCGGTGAGGAGGACGGCGTCTCGCACGAGATCAACGACTCCCTGTACACCACGGTCGACGACGCGATCCGCACCGCGGAAGCGCTCGGCCTCGGCGAGAAGGGCCGCTATCTGCTGGCCGCCTCCTTCGGCAATGTGCACGGCGTGTACAAGCCGGGCAACGTCGTGCTCCGCCCCGAGCTGCTGAAGGAGCTCAACGAGGGCGTGGCCGCGCGGTTCGGCAAGGAGTCCCCGTTCGACTTCGTCTTCCACGGCGGCTCCGGCTCCAGTGAGGAGGAGATCCGCACCGCGCTGGAGAACGGCGTGGTGAAGATGAACCTGGACACCGACACCCAGTACGCCTTCACCCGCCCCGTCGCCGGGCACATGTTCGCCCACTACGACGGCGTCCTGAAGGTCGACGGCGAGGTCGGCGACAAGAAGTCCTACGACCCGCGCACCTGGGGCAAGCTGGCCGAGGCGGGCATGGCCGCGCGCGTCGTGGAGGCCACGCGGCACCTGCGCTCCGCGGGCAACAAGATCAAGTAAGCGCCCGGCGCCGTTCACGGCGTCCCTGGCGTACAAGGGCGTCCACGGCGTCCACGGCGGACTTGGCGGCTTTTCGAGCCGCCGGGTCCGCCGTATCGCTGTATATGTGGGGCATGCCCGAAGTCCGGCTCGGCTCCTCCCGCGGTACGTGGATCCTGCTCACCACGGTGCTCGGCTCCAGCATGGCCATGCTGGACTCGACCGTCGTCAATGTCGCGCTGCCCCGCATCGGCCGCGATCTGGACGCGAGCCTCGGCGCCCTCCAGTGGACCGTGAACGCGTACATGGTCACGCTGGCCGGGCTGATCCTGCTCGGCGGCTCCCTCGGCGACCGCTACGGCCGCCGGCGGATCTTCGTGCTCGGCGTGGTCTGGTTCGCCGCCGCCTCCCTGCTGTGCGGCATCGCGCCCACCTCCGGGCTGCTGATCGCGGCGCGCGCCCTCCAGGGCGTCGGCGGGGCACTGCTCACCCCCGGCTCGCTCGCGCTGATCCAGGCGTCCTTCCATCCCGACGACCGCAGCCGGGCCGTCGGCCTGTGGTCCGGGTTCGGCGGGATCGGCGCGGCGGTCGGCCCCTTCCTGGGCGGCTGGCTGGTCTCCGGGCCCGGCTGGCGCTGGGTGTTCCTGCTCAATGTGCCGCTCGCCCTGCTCTGCGTGCCGGTGGCCCTGCGCCATGTCCCCGAATCGGCCGACGAGAACGCGCACGGCCGTTTCGACGTGCTCGGCGCGGCGCTGGGCGCGCTGGCGCTTGCGCTGCTGACGTACGCGCTCATCGAGGCGCGGGAGGGCACGGCGGCGGTGGTGGTGAGCGCGCTGCTGGGCCTCGCCGCGGCGGCCGCGTTCGTGTACGTGGAGCGGCACCGGCCCGACCCCATGCTGCCGCCGGACGTCTTCGCCTCACGGCAGTTCACCGCGGTCAACCTGGTCACGCTGTGCGTGTACGCGGCCTTCGGCGGCTTCTTCTTCCTCACCGCGCTCCAGTTGCAGGTGGCGGTCGGCTGGTCGCCGCTGGTCGCGGGGACGGCGCTGCTGCCGACCACCATCCTGATGCTGCTGTTCTCCTCCGCCTCGGGCGCGCTCTCCGACCGCACGGGCCCCCGGCTGCCGCTCACCGTCGGACCGCTGCTGTGCGCGGCCGCGATGCTGCTGATGCTGCGGGTCGGGCCGGGGGCGGGCTATCTGACCGACGTGCTCCCCGCGCTGCTGGTCATGGGCGCCGGCATGGTCACCCTCGTCGCCCCCCTCACCGCCACCGTCCTCGCCTCCGTCGACACCGCCCGCGCGGGCGTCGCCAGCGGCATCAACAACGCGGCGGCCCGGGCGGCGGGCCTGGTGGCGGTGGCGGCGCTGCCCCTGCTGGCCGGGATGGGGGCGGACGCGTACCGCTCCGCGTCGGCCTTCGACGCCTCCTTCAACCGGGCGATGCCGATCTGCGCGGGCGTCCTGGTGCTGGGCTCGATCCTCGCGTTCTTCCTGGTCACCGGGCGCCCGACACCGGGATGCCAGCACCCGGAGCGGCATACGCACTGCTCGCTGACGGCTCCGCCGCTGGAGGGGGAGCGGGCCGATTCGTAGCCGCCCCCCAGGGGTTCTCCCGGACGCGGACGCCGGTACGCGAGACTGAACCCATGACCATTCACGAGAACCTGCTCGGCGGGCCGCCCCCGACCCACCTCCCCGATGACCCGGAACCCCGTGAGCAGCTGGCCCAGGGCACCGCGCCCGCGGACGTCGCCGCGCAGCACCCCACCTCCTCGCTCGCGTGGGCGCAGCTCGCCGACGACGCCTTCGAGCGCGGCTCCGTCGTGGAGTCGTACGCCTACGCCCGTACGGGCTACCACCGCGGCCTCGACTCGCTGCGCCGCAGCGGCTGGAAGGGCCACGGCCCGGTCCCCTGGGAGCACGAGCCCAACCGCGGCTTCCTGCGCGCCCTGCACGCCCTCGCCCGCGCCGCCCAGGCCATCGGCGAGCAGGAGGAGTACGAGCGCTGCAGCCAGTTCCTGAAGGACTCCTCGCCGACCGCCGCGTCGACCCTCGGCTGAGCACGGTCCGTCACCTGTGTGGCCCGTCTGGCAACAGGCGGGCCTTGCCGTACCCGGGGTGATTGCGGAGGATGCGAGTGGGGACCGGGGCCCCCGTGCCGGCATCGGCAGGGGCGGACCGCTACCCGTAGCAACAACAGGAGACAGCGATGTCCCAACAGGCTCACCCCCACGAGGCCGCTGAGCCCGAGACCCCGCATCTCGACTTCGCGGGCACGACGCCGTACGAGGACTACGTGCGCGCGGACCTGCTCACCCACCTCCAGCACACCCTCTCCGACGACCCCGGCGAGATGGTCTTCCTGGTCACCACCCAGGTGATGGAGCTGTGGTTCACGGTGCTGGTGCACGAGTGGGAGACCGCCGCGAAGGCGTTGCGCTCGGACGACGTCCCCACGGCGATCGCCGCGCTGAAGCGTTCCGTGCGCGAGCTGGAGGCCCTGAACGCCTCCTGGACCCCGCTCGCCGGTCTCACCCCCGCCCAGTTCAACTCCTACCGCGCCGCCCTCGGCGAGGGCTCCGGCTTCCAGTCGGCGATGTACCGGCGGATGGAGTTCCTGCTCGGCGAGAAGTCCGCGTCCATGCTGGTCCCGCACCGCGGCGCCCACCGCGCGCACGCGGAACTGGAGAAGGCGCTGCACGAGCCCAGCCTCTACGACGAGGTGCTGCGGCTGCTGGCCCGCCGGGGCCACGCGATCCCGGACGCGGTCCTGGACCGCGACGTCGCCCAGCGTCATGAGCCGGTCCCCGCTGTCGAGCAGGTCTGGGCGGAGGTCTACTCCGGCGACCAGGACGGCGAACTCGTCCGCCTCGGCGAGGCGTTGACCGATGTGGCCGAGCTGGTGTGGCGCTGGCGCAACGACCATCTGGTCGCCACCCGCCGCGCGATGGGCTCCAAGACCGGCACCGGCGGCTCCGCCGGGGTGGCCTGGCTGGAGAAGCGCGCCCGCAAGAACGTGTTCCCCGAGCTGTGGACGGCCAGGTCCTATGTCTGATCTCACCTTGCGGGCGAAGGAGTTGGACGCGGCGGACGCGCTGGCGCCGGTGCGGTCCCGCTTCGTCCTGGACGACGTCGTCTACCTCGACGGCAACTCGCTGGGCGCGCTGCCCGCACATGTCCCCGACCGGATCGCGGACGTCGTCCGCCGCGAGTGGGGTGAGCTGCGGATCCGCTCCTGGGAGGAGAGCGGCTGGTGGACCGCGCCCGAGCGGATCGGCGACCGGATCGCCCCGCTGGTCGGGGCGGCGCCGGGGCAGGTCGTGGTCGGCGACTCCACCAGCGTCAATGTGTTCAAGGCGGTCGTGGCCGCGGCACGGATGGCCGGCGAGGAGCGCACCGAGATCCTGGTGGACGCCGGCACGTTCCCCACAGACGGCTATATCGCCGAGTCGGCGGCACGCCTGACCGGGCGCACCCTGCGCGCGGTGACGCCCGCCGAGGTGCCGGACGCGCTCGGGCCCCGTACGGCGGCGGTGCTGCTCAACCACGTCGACTACCGCACCGGACGGCTGCACGACCTGCCCGCGCTCACCGCGGCCATCCACGCCGCGGGCGCGCTCGCGGTCTGGGACCTGTGCCACAGCGCGGGCGCGCTGCCGGTGGGGCTCGACGCGCACGGCGTCGACCTCGCGGTCGGCTGCACGTACAAGTACCTGAACGGCGGCCCCGGTTCACCGGCGTTCCTGTACGTCCGCCGCGCGCTCCAGGCCCGCTTCGACTCCCCGCTGCCCGGCTGGAACTCCCATGCGGAGCCCTTCGGGATGAAGCCGTCCTACGATCCGGCGCCGGGCGCGGTGCGCGGCCGGGTCGGTACGCCGGACATCCTCTCCATGCTGTCGCTGGAAGCGGCGCTCGACGTCTGGGAGGGCGTGGGCGTCGACGCGGTCCGCGCGAAGTCGCTCGCGCTGACCGACTTCTTCCTGGCGTGCGTGGCTCGGTACGCCGGGGACCGGGTCGAGTCCGTGACCCCGACCGCCCACGGCGAGCGCGGCAGCCAGGTCTCCCTGCGCTGCGAGAACGCCGGTGACGTCATGAAGCGGCTGATCCAAGCGGGCGTCGTGGGCGACTTCCGCCCGCCGGACGTGCTGCGCTTCGGCTTCACCCCGCTGTACACGAGCTTCGCGGAGGCGGAGCGGGCGGCGCGGGTGCTGGGAGCGGTGCTCGGCTGATTCCACCGGCCCGCACCCGCCCGCGGTCGTCGGCCGCGGGCGGGTGCGGACCGCGAGCGGGTGCGGGCCGGTCCCCACCCCACGTACGGGCACGTCAGGCGCCTGATACCGTTCCCCGCCAACGGCCGACGACCACCCCCACCTGGTCCGCCGCCCCCAAAAACGTTCCGTCGCTGAGAGGTTGGAGCATGCCGGACGACGCCGCCGCAGCCCGCGCCGCCGCCGAAGAGGAGTCGGCCTTCTCGCACGACCCGGTCGACCCCGACGCCACCGCCTCCTACGGCACCCACCCCGACCAGGTGATCGACTTCTACGCCCCCCGCACCCCAGGGGACACCCCGGCCCCGCTGGTCGTCGTCCTGCACGGCGGCGCCTGGCGCGCCCGCTACGACCGCCGGCATGTCACCCCCTTCGCCGACTTCCTGGCCCGCCGGGGCTTCGCGGTGGCCAACGTCGAGTACCGCCGCGGCGGCGACACCGAGCCCGCGGACGGCACCCCGCCCGCGGGCCGCTGGCCCGACACCTTCGAGGACGTCGCCGCCGCCCTGGACGCCCTCCCCGACCTGGCCCGTACGGCGCTCCCGGGGGCCGACGTCCGCCGTACCGTCCTCACCGGCCACTCCGCGGGCGGCCACCTCGCGCTGTGGGCCGCCGCCCGGCACGTCCTGCCCGCCGACTCCCCCTGGCGGCTGCCCGAGCCCGCCCCCCTGCGTGGCGTCGTCGCCCTCGCCCCGATCGCCGACTTCACGGTCGCGGAGCACCTGGCCGTCTGCGAGCACGCCTCCCTCCAACTCCTGGGCGGAACCGAGCACTTCGAGCGGCGCCTGCCCTACGCCGACCCCAGCCTCCTCCTCCCGACGGGCATCGCCACCACCCTCGTACAGGGCCGCGCCGACCTCGTCGTACCGGAAACGGTCAGCGAGGCGTACGCGGACGCCGCGGCGAACGCGGGGGAACCGGTGGGCCTGACCCTGCTGGCGGACGTGGGCCACTTCCCGCTGATCGACCCGGCGGCGGACGCGTGTGCCGCGGTCGCGGAGGAGATCGCGCAACTGGCCTGGTGAAGCGGATCGCACAGGCCGGACGGCGGCACCCGAGCAGGCGCGCCGGGGCCCCGGGTCATACCCGTAGTACCTGAGAACTACCCCCCAGGACAGCTCCCCGGCGGGACGCCGACGACGACTCCCGCTTTCTAACTTCCTTACCAGCGAAGCCCGATGGCCGGGCCCGCTGGAAGGAAGCCGTCATGGGGCGCCTCGCGCACCGTACCCGTCGTACCGTCGTCGCCGCCCTGCTCGCCGCGGCGCTCACCGTCCCCCTGTCCGCGGCCGCCCGTCCCGCCGTCCCGGCTCCGGCCCCCGCGGCCCTGCCGCCGCTCACCCCGGTGGTCGAGGAAGTCGACGATGCCGCGCAGCTTGGCGTTGTCCAGGCCGGTGGCGGCGAGCGCGTAGGCGCCGTCGATGGGCCCACGGCGACTCCCGGCGGGCCGCGGCGGACCGGGCCGTCGCCTCGACGCGGCGGCAGCTGCTGGCCTTCGACGGGCGGGGCGCGGGCCTGGCCACCGAGGTGTCCGGCGATCTCGTGCACGCCGGGCGCGTCGCGGTACTGGTCCCCGGCTCCGACACCTCCCTCGACACCTACCCCCGCTTCCACCGCGCGGCCGAGGCCCTGTACGAGGCGGCGAACCGGGGCCCCGGCCCCCGTACCGCCGTCGTCGCCTGGCTCGGCTACCGCACGCCCGGCACGGTCAGCACCACGGTCGCCACCACCACCCGCGCCGACGAGGCGGCACCGCAACTCCAGGCACTGGTAGGGAAGTTGCACGCACTCGCCCCGGCCGGCGCGCGCCTCTCCCTCGTCTGCCACTCCTACGGCTCCGTCGTCTGCGGGCGTGCCGCGCGCGGTCTCGACGATGTGGCCGACATCGCCCTGGTCGGCAGCCCCGGCACCGGCGCGGACGATGTGGCCGCACTCGGCACCCGCGCCCGCGTCTGGGCGGCGCGCGGCGGCGACGACTGGGTGGCGGACGTGCCGCACGTACGCGTCGACCTGCTCCTCGCCACCGTCGGCCTGGGCACCGACCCGGTCTCCAGGGCCTTCGGCGCCCGGGTCTTCGACGCGGGCCCCGCCGACCACAGCGGCTACTTCACCCCGGGCTCGGCCGCCCTCGCCAACCTGGCCCGGATCACCCGCGGCGAGACCTCGGAGGTCACCCGTGGCTGACAGCCCCGCGAACAAGGGGATCCGGCAGGCCGTACGGCAGGGCGCGCGGCGCGTCGACGAGGCCACGCCCGGCTCCCGCGACCGTGCCGTCGACGCCCTGCGGGCCTGCGCGATCCTCGGGGCCGTCCTCGGCCACTGGCTGGTCACCGCGCTGGTCGCGCACGACGGCGGGCTGCACACCGCCAGCCCGCTCGGGCGCATGCCCTGGCTGGCCCCGGTCTCCTGGATCTTCCAGACCCTCGCGGTGTTCTTCCTGGTGGTCGGGCATGTGGCCACCAAGAGCCTCGCCTGCGCGCGCGCCCGCGGGCTGACGTACGGCCAGTGGCTGCGCGCCCGGCTCGGCCGCCTCGCCCGTCCGGTCCTCGCCCTGCTCTGCCTGTGGACCGTGGTCGCCGCCGGTCTGCTGCTCGGCGGCGCGTCGGCGGACACCGTGCACACCCTCGTGAAACTCGCCCTGTCCCCGCTGTGGTTCCTGCTGGTCCTCGCCGCGCTGACCGCCGCGACCCCGCTCGTCGCCCGCCTCCACCCCCTGTGGCCGCTCGCCGTCGTCCTGCATGTGGACGTGCTGCGCTTCGGCCTGCACCTCGGCCCCTCCTGGCTCGGCTGGGCGAACCTGCCCGCCGGCTGGCTGGTCCCCTACACCCTGGGCGCCGCCTGGACCCGCGGCGAACTGGACACCCGCCGGGCGGGCCGGGTCCTGCTGGCCTTCGGTACGACGGCCACGGTGGGCCTCGTCTGCTGGGCGGGCTACCCCGCCAGCATGGTCGGCGTCCCCGGCGCGGCCATCTCCAACCTGGACCCGCCGACCCTCGCCGCCGTCACCTTCGGCCTCGCCCAGTGCGGCCTCGCGCTGCTGCTGCGCGACCGGCTGCGCCGCGCGATGCGCCGCCCGCTGCCGTGGGCGGCCGTGGCCGCGGTCAACCTCTCCGCGACGACGATCTTCCTGTGGCACCAGACCGCCCTGATGGCCACCACCGCCGCGACCCTCCCGGTCGGCCGCCTGCCCGGCCTGCACACCGCCCCCGACGGCCCCGCCTGGATCGCCGCCCGGCTCGGCTGGCTCCCGGTGTTCGCGCTGGTCCTGGCGGTGTGCTGGGGCGCGTTCCGGTCGTACGAACAGGGCGGCGCCGGTGCCGGTGCCGGCGCCGGTCGTCGGTGGGGGCGGGGGCGCGGGCGGCGCAGCAGGGTGGTCCGGGTGCACCGGGGTGCCGGGCACGCCAACGGGGCGGCGGGTGGCGGGGATACGGGGGCTGTCCCCCGTGTTCCGCGAGGTCACGGTGTCTAAGGTGGACGGCGTGACGGAATCGGGGGATCGTCAGGGGTCCGCACTGCTCGCGGACCGCGGGCGGCGGGGACTGTGGGTGCAGCGGGCGCTGGGGGCGCTGGCGGTGCTGCGCGACGATCTGTGGACGGCGCGCCGCGATCCGCTGCCCGTGTTCGTCTGGCTGCGCTGGCTGCCGCACGGACTGGTCTGCCTGGCCGCGTTCGGGGTCGCGGTCGGCGGCGTGGCACAGCTGGGGAACAACGGCGGGCTGAATCCGGGCGCCGCCTCCGCGATCGGCTTCGCACCGGCGGGCGCGGTCCTGCTCGCGCTGCGCCGCCCGGTCGCGGCCTGGTGGCTGTCCATAGCGGCGGCCGCGGTGTGCGCCGTCGTGGTGCGCGAACACCTGGGGAGCACACCGGGGGTCGTGTTCTCCTGGCCGTGGACGCCCGCCGGGATCATCGGTCACCTGCTGGTCCTGCTGCTGCTCGCGCTGCGGGTGCGCGCCCGGGTGGCGGTCGAGGCGCTGGTCCTGACCGCGCTGCTGACCTGGACCCTGGAAGGCGGCCTGGGCGCGGGCGGCTACCAGCCGACCGGGGTCGCCGCGGTGGTCCTGTCCGCGGTGGTCACGGTGCTCGGCATCGCCCTGCACGGCCGTCGGCAGGCACGTGACGAACTCGTCGAGCAGACCAGCCTCACCGCCGAGGAGCGGGCCCGGCGCACCCTCCTGGAGGAGCGCAGCCGCATCGCCCGGGAGCTGCACGACGTGGTCGCGCACCATATGTCGGTCATCTCCATCCAGGCCCAGGTGGCCCCCCACCTGGTGGAACGGCCCTCGCCCGAGCTGGTCGAGAACCTCACGGGCATCCGGCAGAACGCGCTGGAGGCACTGACCGAACTGCGCCGGGTCCTCGGGGTGCTGCGCTCCGCACACCCCGACGACCCCGAAAGCCCCTACGGGCTCGGCGCGCCCGGCACCGGCGCCGCCCCCGACGCCCCCCAGCCCACCCTGGCCCGGCTCGGCACCCTGATCGAGAACACCCGGGCCACGGGGCTGGACGTGAGCGCGGAGGTCCGGGGCGCGGTACGGCCGTACACCCCGGGCGTGGAGCTGTCGGCGTACCGGATCGTGCAGGAGGCGCTGAGCAACGCGCTGCGGCACGCGCCGGGATCCCGGGTGCGCGTCGAGGTCGTCCACGGCCCGGACGGGCTCCAGCTGGAGATAGCCAACTCCCGCCCCCGGCGCAAGGTCCCGCCCTCCCCGGGCGCCGGGCACGGACTGCTCGGCATGCGCGAGCGCGCGGCGATGCTCGGCGGCCGGGTCACCGCGACCGCGACCGCCCAGGGCGGCTTCACAGTCACGGCCTTCCTGCCCGGCGACGGCACCCCGTCCGACGGCCCGTCCGAGGACCCGTCCCCGGCCCCCTCGCCCCCGCCCCCGCTCCCGCCCATGTCCACCACAGGAGAGCAGACCCCATGACGAGCGGCGAAGGCCCCATCCGCGTACTCATCGCCGACGACCAGGAGATGGTCCGGCAGGGCTTCACCGTGCTGCTCAACGCCCAGCCCGGCATCGAGGTCGTCGGCCAGGCGGTGGACGGCCGCGAGGCGATCACGAAGTCCGCCGAACTGTCCCCGGACGTCGTCCTGATGGACATCCGCATGCCCGAACTGGGCGGCATCCAGGCCACGGAGCACATCGCCGTCACCCAACCCGCCGTCAAAGTACTGGTGCTGACCACCTTCGACCTGGACGAGTATGTGTACGACGCGTTGCGCGCCGGCGCCTCCGGGTTCCTGCTCAAGGACGCCTCCGCCGACAAACTCGCCGAGGCGGTACGGGTGGTGGCGGGCGGCGACGCGCTGCTCGCCCCCGGTGTCACCCGGCGCCTCATCGCCGAGTTCTCCCGCCTGCACGGCGGCCGCCGCACCCCCCGGCACCGGCGCGTCGGGGACCTCACCGAACGGGAGACGGAGGTACTGGCGCTGATCGCGCAGGGGCTGAGCAACGCGGAGATAGCGGGCCGGCTGGTGGTGGCCGAGCAGACGGTGAAGACCCATGTGGGCCGGATCCTGGTGAAGCTGGGGCTGCGGGACCGTACCCAGGCCGCGATCTTCGCGTACGAGTCGGGGCTGATCCGGCCGGGGGCGCGGTGAGGTCCGGATGCCCCGGGTAGTACCTGAGACGGAGGCCGGGGAACCCGACTCCAAGCGGACGACCGGACACCGTCCGCCGCTTACCGTTTCCCGTGTGACCGAGACGACGCCCCCGCACCCGACAGGACCGTTCGGGTCCGGCCGCCCGCGCAGCCCGGAGATCCGGCTGGCCGCGGATGCCCTCGCCGGGCTGCGGCAGGACCTGTTCCACGACGCCTTCGCCTACCGGCCGCTGCCCCCGCTGGGCCCCGACAGCCGCTTCGTGCGCCGCCGTTCGGGCCGGCCGCGGGAGTACGCGCCGTGGATCCCGCACGCCGTGGTGGTCCTCTTCGGCGTGCTGGCGATGTGGATCACCCTGTTCCACTCCGGCACCTCCACCGCGGCGGCCCTGATCTGCGGACTGCTGGTCCTGGCCCCGGTCCTGCTGACCCTGGTCCGCCCGGCCGGGGCGTTCTGGCTGTCCCTCGCGGCCTGCACGGTCACCGGGATGGTCACCGGGGGCGACTGGGTGAGCGGCATTTGGACGCCGGGCGGTTTCTTCTCCCACCTGGTGGTGCTCACCGTCGTGGCGATCCGCACCCGGCCGCGCACGGCGGCCTGGATGTGGGCGCTGACCGGCGCGTACAGCGTCTTCGACGCGAGCCTGTTCGGCCAGGCGTACGACCAGGGCGACATAGCCCAGATGATGTTCCTGTCCGCGCTGATCCTGCTGGTGGTCGCCGTGCGGCAGGTCCGCAAGGAGGCCGCGCGCGAGGTGACCGCGCAGCAGACGGTGACCGAGCACGAGCGCTCGCGGCGCACCCTGCTGGAGGAGCGCACCACCATCGCGCGGGAGCTGCACGACGTGGTCGCCCACCACATGTCGGTGGTCGCCATCCAGGCGGAGGCGGCGCCGTACCGGGTGGAGAACCCGCCGCCGGAGCTGGAGAAGGCGTTCGTCACCATCCGGGAGAACGCGGTGGCGGCCCTGACCGAGCTGCGCCGGGTCCTCGGGGTCGTCCGCGCGGAGGACTACGCGGCACCGGACGCCCCGCAGCCCACGCTCGCCGACCTGGACCGGCTGCTCGCCAATGTCCGCGAGGCCGGGCTCACCGTGGACAAGGCGGTGACCGGCGCGGTGCGCGAACTGCCGCAGGGGGTGGAGCTGTCCGCCTACCGGATCGTGCAGGAGGCGCTGAGCAACACCCTGCGGCACGCGCCGGGGGCGAGCGCCCGGGTGGAGGTCTCCTACGTCCTCGGCGGGCTCGGCCTGCGCGTGGTCAACGGCCCGCCGCCCGCGCCGAGCCTGCTGAAGCCGTCACCGGGCGCGGGGCACGGCATCACGGGCATGCGCGAGCGTGTCACCATGCTGGACGGCGAGATGACGACGGCCCGCACGACCGAGGGAGGCTACGAGGTGGCGGTGTTCCTCCCCGTGGCGACCCAGGCGGCCCCGGCGGCCCCGGCGGCCGAATCCGAGGGTGGCGCATGACGATCCGTGTCCTGATAGCGGACGACCAGATGATGGTCCGCGAGGGCTTCTCCGTCCTGCTGAACGCGATGCCGGACATCGAGGTCGTCGGCGAGGCCGTCAACGGCCGCGAGGCGGTGGAGCGGGTACGGCAACTCGCCCCGGACGTCGTCCTGATGGACATCCGCATGCCCGAGCTGAACGGCATCGAGGCGACCCGCGAGATCGTCGCGGCCGACGCCGCGGCGAAGGTCCTGGTGCTGACCACCTTCGACCTGGACGAGTACGTCTACCAGGCGCTGCGCGCGGGCGCCTCCGGCTTCCTCCTCAAGGACGCCTCGGCCCGCCGACTGGCCGACGGCGTACGGGTGGTGGCCGCCGGTGAGGCGCTGCTCGCGCCCTCCGTCACCAAGCGCCTGATCTCCGAGTTCTCCCGCCTCTCGGAGGTCCGCCGCCCCCTGCCCACCGCGCACGGGGCCTACGGCGACCTCACCGACCGCGAGACCGAGGTCCTCGTCCTGATCGCCCAGGGCCTGTCCAACGCGGAGATCGCCGAACGCCTGATGGTGGCCGAGTCCACGACCAAGACCCACGTCAGCCGCATCCTGGTCAAACTGGGTCTGCGCGACCGCACCCAGGCGGCGGTGTTCGCGTACGAGGCGCGGCTGGTGACGCCGGGCTGAGCCGGTGGCCTGGTCAGATCCGGTCCGGCGGGTTAGCGTCGGCGCATGTCAGGGCCTGTAGACCTCGCTTTCGATCCCTGGGACCCGGCGTTCGTGGCCGATCCGTACCCGGCGTACGCCGAGTTGCGGGCGCGCGGGCGGGTGGTCCGGTACGCGCCCACGGACCAGTGGCTGGTGCCGCACCACGCGGACGTCTCGGCGCTGCTGCGGGACCGGCGGCTCGGGCGGACGTACCAGCACCGCTTCTCGCACGAGGAGTTCGGGAAGAGCGCGCCGCCGGCCGCGCACGAGCCGTTCCGGACGCTCAACGATCACGGGATGCTGGACCTGGAGCCGCCGGACCACACCCGGATCCGGCGGCTGGTGTCGAAGGCGTTCACCCCGCGCACGGTGGAGCGGCTGAAGCCGTATGTGCGCGGCCTGGCCGACGAGCTGGTCGCGGGCCTGGTCCGGGACGGCGGCGGCGATCTGCTGACGGATGTCGCCGAGCCGCTGCCGGTGGCGGTGATCGCCGAGATGCTGGGGATCCCGGAGGCGGACCGGGGGCAGTTGCGGCCCTGGTCGGCGGCGATCTGCGGGATGTACGAGCTGAACCCGTCCGAGGACACGGCGGCGCGTGCGGTCCGCGCCTCGGTCGAATTCTCGGAGTATCTGCGGGAGTTGATCGCCGAGCGGCGCAGGCGTCCCGGGGACGACCTGATCTCCGGGCTGATCGCGGCGCACGACGAGGACGACCGGCTGACCGAGCAGGAGATGATCTCCACCGCGGTCCTGCTGCTCAACGCGGGCCACGAGGCCACCGTCAACGCCACGGTCAACGGCTGGTGGGCGCTCTTCCGCAACCCCGCCCAGCTGGCCGCCCTGCGCGCCGACCACCGCCTGGTCCCGACCGCGATCGAGGAGCTGATGCGCTACGACACCCCGCTCCAGCTCTTCGAGCGCTGGGTCCTGGACGACATCGAGATCGACGGCACGGTGATCCCGCGCGGCGCCGAGATCGCCATGCTCTTCGGCTCCGCCAACCACGACCCGGCCGTCTTCCCGGACCCCACCCGCCTCGACCTCGCCCGCGCCGACAACCCCCACATCTCCTTCAGCGCCGGCATCCACTACTGCATCGGCGCCCCCCTGGCCCGCCTCGAACTGACCGCCTCCATGACCGCCCTCCTGAACCAGACCCCCACCCTCACCCTGGCGAAGGAGCCGACCCGCAACCCGAACTTCGTGATCCGGGGGCTGGAGGGGCTGAGCGTGGAGGTGCGGTGACGGCACGCTGGTGCTCGCCTGACAAGGAGGGCACCATGACGGTTATGACGCACGCATCCCCGTTGACCGTGGAGGAATTCGAGAAGCTCGCGGCGCTCGCGGCGCGGGAGTTCGAGACCGTCAGGTTGGAGTTCATCAACGGACGGATCGGCATCAAGGGCATGACGGACGGCAGCCACGCCGAGATCATCAGGTGGCTGCAGGAGCGCTGCATGATGTCCGGCACCGATCTGTGGCTGTACGGGGGCGGGGAGGTGGGGCTGAAGGCGGAGAGCTGTCGCAAGGGCAGGGCGCTCCCCGACGCCGTGCTCGCGCCGCGCGGGACATTCGTCGGCAAAGGGAACTGGGCCGACACGGCGGACGTCGTGATGACGGTCGAGGTCACCTCGTACGACGCGGACACGCACCGTCGTGACCGGGAGGAGAAGCCCCTCGGGTACGCGGACGCCGGTATCCCCTCCTACCTGCTGATCGACCGGGACGACTGCTCGGTCACCCTCTACGGCGATCCGGTCCAGGGCATCGGATACCGCAGCGCCGAGAAGAAGCCCTTCGGTGCCAAGTTCTCCCTCCCGGAACCGCTGGGGATCGAGATCGACACCGAGGACCTCAAGCAGTACGTCGGCTGAGCGCCGCCCTCACCCCGCCACATCCCTCCTCCGCAGTCCCGCCAGCCCCACCCCCACCAGCACCACCGCGATCCCCGTGAGCGCCAGCAGCGGTGGCCAGTGCACCGGGCCGCCCGGCAGCTTGGGGAGGTGGGTGAAGGGGGAGAGGTCCAGCAGGGGCCGGGGGGCCTTCAGGGCGGGGCCGATCCAGCCGAGGAGGAGGACGGCACCGGCGACACCCCAGGCCGCAAACGCGCCGCGGGGCAGGACGCCGTAGAGCAGGACGGCGATGCCGCCGATGACCCAGATCGCCGGGAGCTGGACGAGGCAGGCGGCCAGCAGCGGGCCGGTGTCCTTGCCGTAGCCCGCCGCGAAGCCCAGACCGGTGAGCAGCATCAGCAGGGCCGCGCCGCCGAAGGCGATCACCAGATGCCCGGCGGCCCAGCGCAGCCTGCCGACCGCGCCCGCGAGCACGGGTTCGGCCCGGCCGGAGGACTCCTCGCCGCTCAGCCGGAGCACCGACTGCACGATGTACAGCGCCGCCACCAGCCCCAGCATCCCGGTCAGCGCCGCCAGCAGCGCGTTCGTCAGCCCCGACTGCCCGCCCATCCGCTGGAAGATCTCCCGCGCCTGTTCGCTGTCGCGCACCAGGTCCGTCGCGCCGGTCGCGACCCCGCCGTACGCCACCCCGGCGACGAAGAACCCGAGCCCCCAGCCCAGCACGCCGCCCCGCTGCAACCGCCAGGCCAGCGCGCCCGCCCCGCCGAGCCGTCCCGCCGCCGGTCCCGGACGCGTCGGCAGGAAGCTCATCCCGACGTCCCGGCGTCCGGCCAGCGCATAGGCGACCGCGCCCTGTACCAGTGCCGCCGCCGCGAACAGCGCGAGCACCCACCAGCGTTCGCCCGCGAAGGCCCGCAGCTCCTCCAGCCAGCCGAGCGGCGACAGCCAGGTCATGGCGGAGGAGCCGTCGGACGACGCCGAGTCGCCCGCCGCGCGCAGCACGAACGCCGCGCCCAGCACCCCCGACGTCAGCCCCCGGGCCAGCCGCGCGCTCTCCGTCAGCTGGGCGACGATCGCCGCCATGGTCGCGAAGACCAGCCCGGTCCCGCCGACGCCGAGCCCGAACGCCACCGCCCCGGCGCCGCCCTGCGCGGCAAGGCCCGCCGCGATCAGCACCGCGAGGACCGCGTTCGCGACCGCCGCCGTCACCAGCGCGGCCGTCAGCGGGGCCCGCCGCCCGACCGCCCCGGACGACACCATCTCCTGGCGCCCGCTCTCCTCCTCGTCCCGGGTGTGGCGCACGACGACCAGCAGGCTCAGCACCGCAGCGAGCGCACCGGCGTACACCCCGACCCGCCAGGCCGTGAGCGCGCCCAGCGAGTCGGCGAAGACCGGTCCGACCATGGCGCGCAGCGAGGTGTTCGCCGCCATCTGGTGCATCAGGTCGGCGCGGGCGGCGGGGGTGCCGTAGATCGACCGGAGGCTGCCGGGCATGGACAGCACCATCAGCGCGATCACCGCGATCCACACCGGGATCATCACCCGGTCCCGGCGCAGCGCGAAGCGCACCAGGGTGCCGGTACCGGCGAACGACCGCTCACCGCCCGCCCGTTGTGACACGACGGCAGCGCTCACACCGCCACCCCGTCCGTCTCGGCGTCGGCGTCGGCGTCGGTGTCGGCGTCCTGCGCGTAGTGCCGCAGGAACAGCTCCTCCAGCGTCGGCGGTGTCGACGTCAGCGTCCGTACCCCGGACTCGACCAACGCCCGCAGCACTCCATCGAGTTGATCGGTGTCCACCTGGAGCCGCACCCGCCGGCCCTGTACGTCGAGGTCGTGCACGCCCGGCAGCTCCGTCAACCCGACCGGCTCGCCCATGAGTTCGGCGCTCACGCTGGTCCGGGTCAGATGCCGCAGCTCGGCCAGCGAACCGCTCTCCACCGTCCGCCCCGCGCGGATGATGCTGACCCGGTCGCACAGCTGCTCCACCTCGCTGAGGATGTGGGAGGAGAGCAGGACCGTACGGCCGCGCGCCCGCTCCTCCTCCACGCAGTGCCGGAAGACCTCCTCCATCAGGGGGTCGAGGCCCGAGGTCGGCTCGTCCAGGATCAGCAGGTCCACGTCCGAGGCGAAGGCGGCGACCAGGGCGACCTTCTGCCGGTTGCCCTTGGAGTAGGTGCGGCCCTTCTTCGTCGGGTCCAGCTCGAAGCGTTCGGTCAGTTCGGCGCGCCGCCGGGCATCGAGGCCCCCGCGCAGCCTGCCGAACAGGTCGATGACCTCGCCGCCGGACAGATTGCGCCACAGGGTCACATCGCCGGGCACGTAGGCGATCCGCCGGTGCACCTCCACCGCGTCCCGGAAGGGGTCGCGCTCCAGCACCCGTACCGCGCCCGCGTCCGCGCGCAGCAGCCCGAGCAGCACCCGGATGGCGGTCGACTTGCCCGCGCCGTTCGGCCCGAGGAAGCCGTGCACCTCACCGGTCCCGACCTCCAGGTCGAGGCCGTCCAGCGCGTGGGTACGGCCGAAGGACTTGTGCAGCCCGGCGACCGTGATTGCCTTCGTCATGGGCCCGAACGTACGCTTCTTTCACAAATTTGTGAAGTTACCGAAGGTCCCTAAGTTTGGGTACGGTGGGCACCATGACGGATGCGGTGGGCGCGGTAGGGGCGGGGCGGGATCCCGAGGCGGTCTCGACATTCGTGGAGCACTTCGCGGCCCAGCTCGTGGAGGCCGGGATGACCCGTATGCCCTCCCGGGTGTTCGCCGCCCTGCTCGCCTCCGACACCGGCACCCTGACCTCGGCCGAGCTGGGCGAGCGGCTGAAGATCAGCCCGGCCGCCGTCTCCGGCGCGGTGCGCTACCTCTCCCAGGTCCACATGGTCTCCCGGGAACGCGAACCCGGCTCCCGCCGTGAGCGCTACCGGGTGCACAGCGACCAGTGGTACGAGGCCCTCACCAGCCGCAACGCCATCATCAAGCGCTGGGAGGACGCCCTGCGCGAGGGCGTCACCAGCCTCGGCGCCGACACCCCCGCGGGCCGCCGGCTGGCCGAGACGCTGGACTTCTTCGAGTTCATCGAGCGGGACGTGGCGGAGATGATGGAGCGCTGGCGGGCCTACCGGGACGAGAAGCTCTAGCGCTCCTTCGTCTCCTCCAGCACCGTCCGCCCCACCAGCGCGTACCGCTCCGGCGCCCGCCGCTTGAGGTACTGCGCGTACGCCACCCCCACCACCGCGACCGCCCCCACCAGCCACGGCGTGGCCCGCAGCACCAGCGATCCCGACTCGCTCCCTGCCGCCGCCCCCATGTTGGACACCAGCAGCACCACCACCCCGAGCATCGCCACCCCGCCCACCAGCGGAGCGGCGAACGTGCGGAACCAGTGCCGGCTCTCCGGGTGGTGCGAGCGGAAGTACGCCAGCACGGCGAACGAGCACACGGCCTGGACGACGAGGATCGCCATCGTGCCGAGGATCGCGAGCAGCACGTACGTACCGGTGTAGGGATCCTTCCCCGCGATCCAGAACGCGCCGATCAGCACCGCCGCCACCCCCGTCTGCACCAGCCCGGCGATGTGCGGCGAGCCGTGCCGGGCGTGGGTGCGGCCGACGGTGCGCTTCAGCGAGGGCAGCACGCCCTCGCGGCCCAGCGCGTACAGATACCGCGCGGCGCAGTTGTGGAAGGCCATCCCGCAGGCCAGTGACCCGGTGATCATCAGCCACTGCATGACGTCGACGGCCCAGTGGCCGACGTACCGCTCGGTGGGGACGAAGAACATCGAGAGGGGGTTCGCGGAGGACGCCGCCCGCACGGCCGCCGCCTCGCCGTTGCCGCAGATGGCCATCCAGGAGACGAGGACGTAGAAGACCCCGACGCCCAGGACGCTGACCATCGTCGCCTTGGGAATGATCCGCTTCGGGTCGCGGGACTCCTCGCCGTACATCGCCGTGGACTCGAAGCCGACCCAGGACCAGAAGGCGAAGAAGAGGCCGAGCCCGGCGGACGTGCCCTTGAAGGCGTTGACCGGGTCGATGGGCGCGAGGCTGAACCCGTGCGGGCCGCCGCCGTGCAGGGCGACGGACACGGCCATCGCGGCGAGCACCGTGACCTCGGTCGCCAGCAGCACCACCAGCAGTTTCTCGGCGACGCTGACCCCGAACCAGGTGCCGGTGGCGTTGATCGCCAGCATCAGGACCGCGAAGGACCACCAGGGCAGGTGCAGCCCGGTCTGGTCCCGGAGGGTGGTCGTGGCGAAGGTGGAGAAGATCCCGATGAGCGCGGGCTCGAAGACGACGTAGGCGAAGGTGGCGAGCAGCCCGGAGGCGAGCCCGATCGTGCGGCCGAGGCCGTAGGAGATGAATCCGTAGAAGGCGCCCGTCGAGGTGATGTGCTTCGCCATCGAGGTGAATCCGACGGAAAAGATTGCCAGTACGACCATTGCCACGAGATAACTCGCGGGCGCCCCGATGCCATTGCCCGACGACACCATGAAGGGCACGTTCCCGGTCATCGCGGTGATCGGCGCGGCCGTCGCCACGGCCATGAACACCACGCCGAGCAGCCCGACGGCATTGGGTTTCAGTCGATGAATCGTTTCGCCTCCGTCGGTCCCCGCCGTCGGTACGACACCTTCGTCCACTGCCATGAATGACCCCCTCCGGGTCCGCTCCCTGGGTCCTGATGGAGCAGGATGCTGGACGAGAAGGGGGCACGGGAAGGGGTCGGGACGGTTAAATATTTGTCACTAGACCATTGGGGCGAGGCGTGCGGGGTCACGGGCGGGCGGGGAGCACCAGCCCCCACGCCCCCTCGGCCACCCGCCAGGTCCGGCGCCGTACCGGGCCCGTGACCTTCGCGTCGGCCCGGTAGTGGAAGTCGGGGCCGGTGACCGTGACCGTGCGCCCGAGGGCCCGCAGGGGGCCGGCCTCGGCGCCCACGGAGAGGGGATGGACCTCCAGTTCGGCGAGGCCGCCGGTGGCCGGGGCCAGGGAGAGGGACTCCACCGGCTGGTCGAGGTCCACCAGCGCCTCGCCGTCGACCTCCACCCGCAGCCGGGTGGGGCCGGGGGCGGGTATCGCGGACAGCCGGGTCGGGCGCGGGCTCAGGGTGCGCACCAGGGACCGGTACCAGGGGCGGGCGGCGGCCGCCATCGGCGCGGGCGCGGGCACCCGCGTTCCGATCTACCCGCGCCGGGGCCGGGGGGATGGCGAGCCCGCTGAGCACCAGGCCGCCGCTGTCGTCGGCCAGTAGGTCCAGGCGCCGCTCCGCGCCGTCGAGCACCGCCCGCGCCGCCGCCACCGCCCCGGTCGGCACCCCCAGGGAGGCCGCCAGGGTGAGCGTCTCGCCCACCGGCACCACCGACAGCACACATCCGGCCAGTTCCCGCTCCCGGTGCAGCAGGGTCACCGCGCGCATCAGGGCGGTGTCGTCGCCCACCACCACCGGCCGGCGGGAACCCCTACGGCCCAGTGCCCGGGCGAATTCCTCCGGGCCCTCCGGGAGACACACCTTGGCCGCCGCACCCGCGCTGAGCACGTCTTTCGCGATCCGTACGGACTCCCCGTCCGTCTGCCGTGCCCCCGGATCGATGATCACCAGCAGCTGATCGGACATCGCGAAAGTCGCCACCTCGGTCCTGCCTCGCTTCCTCGGGTAGCATCTTTGTGCAAGAGCCCCTTGCGCTATTGCGCCAGGGGCTTCGTCTATTCCGGGGCATCCGGTCCGACGGTTGTGCGGCCAACGACGGTCGCGGTGGCACGCGGCGGTGAACCTTACGCCCGTGCCCCTGACCTTGGACATGCCCCGCCCGGAAGGGGTGTACGCGCGTGCCCGCACTTGTGCTGCTCGGTGCTCAGTGGGGTGACGAGGGCAAGGGGAAGGCCACCGACCTGCTCGGTGGATCGGTGGATTATGTGGTGCGATACCAGGGCGGCAACAACGCCGGCCACACGGTCGTCGTCGGCGACCAGAAGTACGCCCTCCACCTCCTGCCCTCCGGCATCCTCTCTCCCGGATGCACGCCGGTCATCGGCAATGGTGTCGTCGTCGACCCCTCGGTCCTGCTCTCCGAGCTGAGCGGTCTGAACGAGCGGGGCGTCGACACCTCCAAGTTGCTCATCAGCGGCAACGCGCACGTCATCACGCCGTACAACGTGACGGTCGACAAGGTGACAGAGCGCTTCCTCGGCAAGCGGAAGATCGGCACCACCGGTCGCGGTATCGGCCCCACCTACGCGGACAAGATCAACCGCGTGGGCATCCGGGTCCAGGACCTGTACGACGAGTCGATCCTCCAGCAGAAGGTGGAGGCCGCGCTCGACGTCAAGAACCAGGTCCTCACCAAGCTCTACAACCGCCGTGCCATCACCGCCGACCAGGTGGTCGAGGAACTGCTGGGCTACGCCGAGCAGATCAAGCCGTACGTCGCCGACACCGTGCTGATCCTCAACCAGGCCCTGGAGCAGGACAAGGTCGTGCTGTTCGAGGGCGGCCAGGGCACGCTGCTCGACATCGACCACGGCACGTATCCCTTCGTCACCTCCTCCAACCCGACCGCGGGCGGCGCCTGCACCGGCGCGGGCGTGGGGCCGACGAAGATCAGCCGGGTCATCGGCATCCTCAAGGCGTACACCACCCGGGTCGGCGCCGGTCCGTTCCCGACCGAGCTGTTCGACGAGGACGGCGAGGCGCTGCGCCGGATCGGCGGGGAGCGCGGTGTGACCACCGGCCGCGACCGCCGCTGCGGCTGGTTCGACGCGGTGATCGCGCGCTACGCGACCCGGGTGAACGGCCTGACCGACTTCTTCCTCACCAAGCTGGACGTGCTCACCGGCTGGGAGCAGATCCCGGTCTGCGTGGCGTACGAGATCGACGGCAAGCGCGTCGAGGAACTGCCCTACTCCCAGACCGACTTCCACCACGCGAAGCCGGTCTACGAGAACCTGCCGGGCTGGTCCGAGGACATCACCAAGGCGAAGACCTTCGCCGACCTGCCGAAGAACGCGCAGAACTACGTCAAGGCGCTGGAGGAGATGTCCGGCGCCCCGATCTCCGCGATCGGCGTGGGCCCGGGCCGGGACGAGACGATCGAGGTCAACTCGTTCCTCTAGGGCCGGACGAGAGGCCCTGGGCCCCTGCGACCCCCCGGTAATTCCTTTCGGTAAGCCGGAGTTCGACCCCTCTTCACCGTGCGGCAGCGCCCGCCGGATCCGCCTTCGGGCGGGACCGGCGGGCGCTCTCGCATTTCGCCCCACCTGACTCATCCTTGACCTGGACATGGTCATTTCCTGGTTTGCGGCGATGAGGGGCGCGAGCACGATCTACGCGGGTAGCCTCCGCAGGGAGCGACCCCCGCACGCGCCAACTCCAGTCTCAGGAGCCTCGAATGACCCACAGTCCCATGAACCGCCGGCAGTTCGTGAAGAAGTCGGCCGTCACCGGCGCCGCCGTCGCCGCGGCGGGCGCGGTGGGCAGCGGCACCGCCGAGGCGGCCGAGAAGGGTCATGGCCACGGCCACGAAAAGGCTCCGCGCACCTGGTCGTTCTCCATCCTGGGCACCACCGACCTGCACGGCCACGTCTTCGACTGGGACTACTACGCCGACGCGCCCTACACCGACAAGGCCGGCAACTCGGTCGGCGTGGCCCGCGTCGCCACCCTCATCAAGCAGCAGCGCGAGGCCAAGGGCGAGCACCGCGTGCTGCTCGTCGACGCCGGTGACATCATCCAGGGCACCTCGCTCGCCTACTACTTCGCCCGGGTCGACCCGATCACCGGCACCGACGGCAAGCGCGGCCCCAAGCACCCCATGGCCACCGCCATGAACCACATGCGCTACGACGCCGCCGCCCTCGGCAACCACGAGTTCAACTACGGCATCGAGACGCTGCGCAAGTTCGAGGACCAGTGCGACTTCCCGTTGCTCGGCGCGAACGCCCTGCACGCCAAGACGCTGCGCCCGGCCTTCGAGCCGTACACCGTCAAGCACATCAAGGTCCCCGGCGCCCCCGACATCAAGGTCGGCATCCTCGGTCTGACCAACCCCGGCATCGCGATCTGGGACAAGGACAACGTCGGCGGCAAGCTGGTCTTCCCCGGCCTGGTCGAGCAGGCGAAGAAGTACGTGCCGCGGCTGCGCGCCCTCGGCTGCGACGTCGTCTTCCTGACCGACCACTCCGGTCTGGACGGCTCCTCCTCCTGGGGTGACGAACTCCCCTACATCGAGAACGCGTCCAACCTGGTCGCCGAGCAGGTCCCGGGCATCGACGCGATCCTGGTGGGCCACACCCATGTCGAGGTGCCGTCGTACACCGTCAAGAACGACGAGACCGGCGAGGACGTCCTGCTGTCCGAGCCGTACTGCTGGGGCTACCGGCTCAGCGTCTTCGACTTCGAGCTCGAACTGCACCACGGCCAGTGGAAGGTGACCAGCAAGAAGGCACAGACCCTCAACCCCAACGGGGTGGCCGAGGACCCGCAGATCAAGAAGCTCCTGGAGGCCGACCACGAGCTGGTGGTGAAGTACGTCAACACCCCGGTCGGCACCTGCACGGCGGACCTCTCGGCGGCGGAGTCCTGCTGGAAGGACGTGCCGATCATGGACTTCATCCACAAGGTCCAGATCGAGACGGTCAGGACCGGCCTGTCCGCGGCGGACGCCGCCCTCCCGCTGATCTCGGTCGCGGCGCCCTTCAGCCGCACCGCCGACATCCCGCAGGGCAACGTCACCATCAAGGACATCGCCGGGCTCTACATCTACGACAACACGCTCTACGCCAAGAAGCTCACGGGCGCCCAGCTCAAGGACTACCTGGAGTACGCGGCCAAGTACTACGTCCAGGTCCCGGCGGGCACGAAGGTCGACACCGCGACCCTCACCAACGCCAACAGCTTCTGGGACTACATGTACGACACCGCCGCGGGCGTCGACTACGACATCGACATCGCCCAGCCCGAGGGCTCCCGCATCAAGAACCTCAGCTACGACGGTGCCGCCGTCGCCGACGACCAGGTCTTCGTGGTCGCCGTCAACAACTACCGCGCCAACGGCGGTTCGGGCTACCCGCACATCGCGTCGGCGGAGATCGCGTACAGCTCCACCAACGAGATCCGCGACATGATGATCGACTACGTCACCGCGACCAAGACCCTCGACCCGGCCGACTTCGCGGTCACCAACTGGAAGCTGACCCAGGCGGGCACGCCGGTCTTCTGACCCGACCGGCCCGGCCACCGGCCACCAGGCACCAGGCATCACGCACCCGCCCACCCGCGCCACGGGTGGGCGGGTGCCGTACGTCGGGACGCCCGCGCGGCGCCCGCCCCGGTCAGCTGAAGACGATCATCGAGCCCTGGGCCAGCGAGCGGGTCGCGGCGGCGTGCAGGCCCAGCCAGACATGGCGTTCGCGGGAGAAGGGGTTCGGGTCGTAGGGGGTGGGGGCGGCCGGTTCCTCCAGTTCGGTGGGGGCCGCGGGCGGAGCCGGGGGCGCCGGGGGGTTGGCCGGATCGATGCCGATGACCGGGGCGACGTACTGGAGTTCGCGCAGCAGCGCCTGGGCTGAGCCCAAGGGGCCGCCGCCCGCCAGGAGTTGCTCGTCGGACAGCGGATGCGGGAAGTCGACGGGGACGTAGGCGCCCGCGTGGTCGTAGTGCCAGACCAGGTGCGACTGCTGGGCCGTGGACTCGAACATCTCCAGCAACTGCTCGTAGTCCCCGCCGAGTTCGTCCACCGGTGTCACCGGCAGGCCGCAGACCTGGAGCAGATAGGCGCGGCGCAGGAAGTGCAGGGCGTCGTAGTCGAACCCGGCGACCGGCGCGACCTCCCCGGACAGCCCCGGCATGTACGGGTGCACCGGTACCGGCGGCAGCCCCGCCGCGGCCAGCGCGTGGTTGTAGTGCGCGAGTTCCTCGGCGAACGGATTGTCCGGCGTGTGGCACAACACGTCGACGAGCGGGACCAGCCACAGGTCACAGGCCAAAGAGAGCTCCTCACACAAAGAGGTGGTCCGGGAAGCGTAATCGGTGCCCGGGTGCTCCCATACCCCCACGTCCGCTCAGCTCTCGGACAGATCTTCCAGCAGGGCCAGCGAGTGCGCGTTGGCCGCGGCGACCAGGGCGCGGGCGGCCTCGGTGTCCCGCCGGGCCAGGGCCTCGACCAGCTCCGTGTGGCCGGCCCACAGCCGGCCGCGCAGATCGGGCAGGCGGCGCAGCCGCTGGACCGCGCAGACCCAGGACTGCACGCGCAGCCGGTGCAGGAAGTCACCGAGGTAGGGATTGCCGAACAGGACGCTCAACTCGCGCCAGAAGCGCAGGTCGTAGCCGATCAGCACGGTGAGGTCGCCCGCGCCCGCGGCACGCTGGGCCTCCTCGCCGCGGCGGCGCACGGTGGCCAGCAGGGCGAGGGTGCGCGGGTCCTCGGGCGGGGTGCGGAAGGCGGGATGCCCGGCGGCGAGGGCCTGGAACATGCCGTCCGTGACCAGGCTGCGGGCCTCGATCATGTGCCGGTAGTCGGCGAGCGAGTACTCGGGCACCCGGAAGCCGCGATGCTGGTCGGCCTCCAGCAGGCCCTGCGCGGACAGGTCGACCAGCGCCTCGCGCACCGGGGTGGCGGAGACGCCGTACTGGTCGGCGATCTCCTTCACGGTGAACGCCCGGCCCGGCCGCAGCCGCCCCGCCAGCACCTCGTCACGGAGCGCGTCCGCGATCTGCTGGCGCAGGGTGCTGCGGGTGACGATGCCGTTGCCGGGCATGGCCGGTCTCTCCTCACGCGTATGGGTGACGTGCTCGCACGTCTGGCCGACTCCGCAGAGTCTTACGAGCACGTCACCTTACGCGTTCGGCCTTTGCCCGGCGGCAGCGCCGGACCGGTTACGCCGTGTACTCGTCCGCCACGGACAGCGCGGCGTCGAGGGCGGCCAGGCCCTCCTTCAGCTCCGCCTCGCTCGTGTTGCACGGCGGCACCACATGGGTGCGGTTCATGTTCACGAACGGCCACAGGCCCTGCTTCTTGGCCGCCGCGGCGAAGGCGGCCATCGGCGCGTTCGCCTCACCCGCCGCGTTGTACGGCACCAGGGGCTCCCGCGTCTCCCGGTCCTTGACCAGCTCCAACGCCCAGAACATGCCCACGCCGCGGACCTCGCCCACGCTCGGGTGGCGCGCGGCCAGCTCGGCCAGACCCGGCGCCAGCACGCTCTCGCCGAGCCGCTTGGCGTTCTCGACCACGCCCTCCCGCGCCATCACATTGATCGTGGCGACGGCGGCGGCACAGGCCAGCGGGTGCCCGGAGTAGGTCAGACCGCCCGGGTAGGGCCGCTTGCCGAAGGTCTCCGCGATCCTCCCCGAGACGGCCACGCCGCCGAGCGGCACATAGCCGGAGTTCACGCCCTTGGCGAAGGTCATCAGGTCCGGTACGACATCGAACAGATCGGCGGCGAACCACGCGCCGGTACGACCGAATCCGGCCATGACCTCGTCCAGGATGAAGACGATCCCGTACTTGTCGCACAGCTCGCGCACCCCGGCGAGATATCCCGGCGGGGGCAGCATGATCCCGGCGGTGCCGGGGACCGTCTCCAGGATGATCGCGGCGACGGTGCCGGGACCCTCGAAGGCGATCGTGGTCTCCAGGTGCTCCAGCGCCCGCGCGGTCTCCTGCTCCTGCGTCTCGGCGTAGAAGCGGGAGCGGTACAGGAACGGCGCCCAGAAGTGCACGACACCGCTGGTGCCGCTGTCGGAAGGCCAGCGGCGGGGGTCGCCGGTGAGGTTCACGGCCTGCTGGGTGCCGCCGTGGTAGGAGCGGTACGCCGAGAGCACCTTCGGGCGGCCCGTGTGCAGCCGGGCCATGCGCACCGCGTGCTCCACCGCGTCGGCGCCGCCGTTGGTGAAGAAGATCTTGTCCAGGTCGCCGGGGGTCCGCTCGGCGATCAGCCGGGCCGCCTCCGAGCGTGCCTCGATCGCGAACGCCGGGGCGAACGTGGTCATCGTCGCCGCCTGCTCCTGGATGGCCGCGACGACCTCGGGGTGCTGGTAGCCGATGTTGGTGTAGACGAGCCCGCTGGTGAAGTCCAGGTAGCGCGTGCCGTCGTAGTCCCAGAAGTACGAGCCCTCGGCGCCGGCGACGGCGAGCGGGTCGATGAGGTCCTGGGCGGACCAGGAGTGGAAGACGTGCGCACGGTCCGCGGCCTTCACTGCGGCACCGGCTGCGGGGTCGGTCTGAGGGGTCATGCGGGCGAGCGTAAATGTCCGGGATGCGGACGCGGTATCGGCGTCCTGTGCCGTGGGCGGCCCCAATCCGCGACAGGTTGTCGACATCCGGTCGGGCGCGGGCGCCCGGCCTGTTACGGAACCGTGGACGACTGGGCCTCCGGCACCTTGTACGACCGGATTATTCTCGGGCCGTTGCCACAGCTGACGGGGCGGGAAGGGCGGGGCGGTCATGGAGGAACTCGGTCCGGGGGATCCCCAGAGGATCGGGGGGTACCGGCTGCTGGCGCGGCTGGGCGCGGGCGGCATGGGCATGGTGTACCTGGCCCGCTCGGACCGCGGCCGTACGGCCGCCGTGAAGCTGGTGCGCGCGGAGCTGGCCGCGCGCGAGGAGTTCCGGGCGCGGTTCCGGCGCGAGGTGGGCGCCGCGCGGCGGGTCGGCGGGTACTGGACCGCGCCGGTGCTGGACGCGGACACCGAGGCGGCGGTGCCCTGGGTGGCCACGGGGTATGTGGCCGGGCCCAGCCTCCAGCAGGTGGTGGGGCACGATCACGGGGCGCTGCCGGAGCGGTCGGTACGGATCCTCGCGGCGGGGCTCGCGCACGCGCTGAAGGACATCCACGCGGCCGGGATCGTGCACCGGGATCTGAAGCCGTCCAATGTGCTGGTGACCATCGACGGGCCGCGCGTGATCGACTTCGGCATCGCCCGCGCCCTGGAGACGGGCACCGCGGGCGGCGAGGGGCTCACCCTGACCGGGTCGCTGGTCGGCTCGCCGGGGTTCATGGCGCCGGAGCAGGTGCGCGGGGACCAGGTCACCCCGGCGTGCGACGTCTTCTCGCTCGGCTCGGTGCTGACGTACGCGGCGACCGGGCGGATGCCGTTCGGGAACGCCGGCAGCGGGGTGCACGCGCTGATGTTCCGGATCGCCCAGGAGGAGCCGGAGCTGGCGGGGGTGCCGGAGGGGATCGCCGATCTGGTGCGGGCGTGCCTGCGCAAGGATCCGGCCGCCCGGCCGTCCCTGGACACGCTGCTGGAGCGCACGGGGGCACAGGACACGGTGTCCGGCGGCCGCTCCCGTGACCCCTGGCTGCCGGGCGCGCTGGTGGCCCAGCTCGGTCGGCACGCGGTGGGCTTGCTGGAGGTCGAGGAGCCGTCGGCGGGCGCGACCGGCCCCGGCGCGGCGGGCGCGCGGCCGGGTGACGGGGACGCCGGGGACGCCGGGGACGCCGGGGATGCCGGGGATGCCGGGGATGCCGGGGATGCCGGGGATGCCGGGGATGCCGGGGATGCCGGGGACGACGGTGTGCGGGGCGGGGGTTCGCCCGAGCACTCCGCCGTCTCGGACGGGGGCGGGAGCGCCGCCGCGCAGGGGGGCGGGGCCGGTGCCGGGCGGCTGCCGTCGGCGGGGGCGGGGGCGCCGCTGCCGGTGACGGTCCCCGGGGCGTACGGGGATCCCCGGCAGGAGGCCCAGCCGCACCCCCAACAGGGCGCCCGGCAGCCGTACTTCACGCAGGGCACCGCGGCCGTGCCGCCGCCCCAGCCGCCCGGGTCCTTCGGGTACGGGTACCCCCAGCAGTCGTACCCGCCGTACCCGCCCTACGGCGCGGAGCCCGAGCCGGAGCGGCGCAGCGGGCGGTCCACGGTCCTGCTGGTCGTGATCGCGGTGATCGTGGCGGTGGGCGCGGGCGGCTCGGTGTACGCGCTGCTGAACAGCGGGGTCGAGAGCAAGAGCGGCGGTACGGCCGGTCCCGCGCCGGCCTCGCGGTCCGCGTCTCCCACCGGTTCCGGGGAGCGCGGTCCGGGTCCGGCCTCGCCCTCCGCCTCGCCGACCTCCTCGGGCGCGGGTGCCGTCCCGGACGCCTACCTGGGGACCTGGGCGGCGACCATCGACGGCGCGAGCGGCACCAACACCCGTCGGCTCACCATCCGTCAGGGAAAGGTGGGGGAGGACGTGCTGACGCTGGAGGCGCAGGGTCCGGCGGACGGCGGCGGGATGTACCACTGCGTCTTCGCGGCCGAACTCAGCCAAGCACCGTACTCCGGAGGGCCGTTGGAGATCGGCCCGTCCGTCGTGACCAGCGGCGAGCCCGTCTCCGCGTGCACACCGGGCGACCCGACGGAGGTCAGTCTGCTGCCGGACGGGCGGTTGCGCCGGGCGCAGCAGGGCGGCGGGGAGAGCCTGACGTACACCCGGCAGTGACGGGTCTCTCGTCTGCCGACTCCCGTGCCGCACGGGTTGGTTGAACGTACGGCGAATTCCCGCGAACGTGTCCGGTTCGTCCTCTTGCCCGCGCGTACCGTTGCTGCCCCGATCCGGCTCCGGGGAGTTGCGGGGGCACCCAGATGGAGTGGCTGAGCGCGGAGAACATCGTGGCCGTCGGCACGGCGCTGCTGGGCATCGTCGCGTCCGCGGGCATGGTCTGGTACGAGCGCCGGGTGCCGCGGCGCAAGAGGATCGGCTACCGGGTCCAGATGGACAACGCCATAGGCGACGACGTGCGTTCGGGCCGGGCCAATCGGCGGCTCGGGCTGTTCGACGAGGTGCCGGGCATGTCGGACGCCACGCTGGTGCTGCTGCGCGTCGAGAACGACGGCTCGCTCGGCATCGACCGCGCCGACTACACCGGTCCCGAGGACCACGGCCTCACCGCGGTGTTCACGGACCGTACCGTCCGCGGGGTCTCGGTGACCCAGCCCAGCGACACCGGGCATCTGATGGACCACTTCGCCGCCGAGCGGGGCTTCGGCTACCAGGGCAACACGCTGCGCATCCCGCCCGTCCCGCTGAACAAGGGCGACCACTTCAAGCTGCTGGTGCTGCTGTCCGGCGGGGACGTGGGCCGGGAGATACGGCTGATCGGCGGGATCCGGGACGGCGAGGTCCACCCCAACCGCAGCGCCACCCCGGACGACAAGCCGCCGCTGTTCAGCCGGGCGTCCCGGGGCATCACCATCATGCTCACGGTGTGCGTGGTGACCCTGGCGGCGATCGTCGTGGCCCGCGACGACACCCCGCCGCCGATCGGCTGCGAGAAGGGGACGCTCACGGTGATCGGGTCGACGGCGTTCGCACCGGTGACGGAGGAGGCGGCGCGGAAGTACGAGAAGGACTGCGCGGGTGCCACCGTCACCGTCGACGCGCACGGATCGACCGCCGGGACACGGGAGTTGGCGGCGGAGGGCGCGGCGAGCCAGGGCAAGGGGTCGCCGCCGGTGGTCGCCCTCTCCGACGGGCCCCGGCCGGGCGGTCTGTCCCGGCTGCGGGAGAACCGGGTCGCGCTGTCGGTGTTCGCGCTCGTCCTCAACGACGACGTGGGGCTGCGGAACCTGTCCACGGCGGACGTGCGCCGGCTGTACGCGGGGAAGGTGTCGAACTGGGCTCAGCTGGGCGGGCGTTCGCTGCCGGTGCGCCTGGTCAGCCGGGACGCCGACTCCGGGACGCGGCAGGTGTTCCAGCGCCGGGTGCTCGGCGGCGGCGAGATGGCGAACACCTCGGTGGACTGTGTGCACAAGGACTATCCCTCGGCGCCGGTGGCGCGCTGCGAACTCGACTCCACGGACCAGGTGCTGGCCGAGGTCGCGCGGCTGCCCGGGGCGGTCGGGTACAGCGAGCTGAACCTCGCGGACGCCGCGAAGGGGCTAAGGGTGCTCGGCCTCGACGGGGACGCGCCGTCGGTGGACGCCATCGAGCACGACCACAGCGAGTACCCCTACCGGGAGATCGAGTACGCCTACACCTACGGCCGGCCGCCCGCCGACTCGCTGGCCTCCAGCTTCCTGACGTATCTCACCCGGGGCGACGGGCAGGACATCATCCGCACCCACGGGCATGTGCCGTGCTGGACGCCGGAGGGACTGAAGCTGTGCGCCTAGCGGCCGGTGGGCGACCCGGCCCCCATGGTCACCGCGGCTCCGGCGGCCGCTGCCTCGGCATGTTCGGGCGGGTGCCGCCCGCCGGTGGCAGGACGAACCGGGCGACCTGCCCCACCGCCTCCTGCCGCGGCACATACGCCACCGACTGCACCCCCATCGGTGCCGCGCCCGCCCGGAACGCCACCATCCAGTCCGCCGTCTCCGCCCGGACCAGCTCCGTCATGTCCTCCGAGAAGCGGCGCAGCAGGACCACGCACCGCTCCGCCGCCTCGCTCGCCGTGCCCTCCGTGGGGCCCAGCACCTCCCGCACCCCCTCCACCGCCCAGTCGAACTGGAGCGCCTGGAGGCGCCGCTGCACCGCCTGTGCCGTCGCCACGTCCCGCATCCAGCCGGACGTCACCCCGAAGTACCGGTCCGCGCCCGCGCACGCGGCCGCGAGCAGCAGGGCCAGGCATCCCCAGGGCGCCACGCCCCCCGCCACCTTCGTCAGGTCCAGCAGCGGCAGCGCCGCCCCGGTCACCGCGCCCACCGCCGCACCGGCCCGCAGCACCCGCGCCCCGCGCCGCTTCCACACCCGGTCCCGCAGATACCAGTCCGCCGTCCGCAGCGCGCCGTGCTCCACCCACCGGTACAGCTCGTCCAGCCGCTCGCCGGGCTCGCCCCAGTCGCCGGGCGGCAGCGCCCGCCCGGTCAGATCACCCGGCCGGGGTCCGGCCGAGCCCTCGCCCCGCCCGTCCTGGGGCGGCCCCTCGGGCTGCATCTCCGGCTGACCCACCCGGCACTCCCTACTGATCACGACCGGTCACGTAGCGTGACATTCCCTGCCGACGTGCGCCACCCTTCCTACCGCCCAACGGGTGGCCCGGTCGTGACTTTCCCGGCTTTTCCGCCCGGAAGAAGGCCTTGATCAGCTATAGATCCGTCATCTCTCTCACTCGAAAGAGTGGCGGTGTGATGGCCGCCTGGACCACGTAGGCTCGTGCCAAGGAGAAAGACACAGAGGAGCTGATCGTGATCCCCGGTGGTGGCCAGCCCAACATGCAGCAGTTGCTCCAGCAGGCCCAGCAGATGCAGCAGGATCTGCAGCGGGCCCAGGAGGAACTGGCGAACACAGAGGTCGACGGGCAGGCGGGCGGCGGCCTGGTCAGGGCCACCGTGACCGGCGCCGGCGAGCTGCGCGGCCTGAAGATCGACCCCAAGGCGGTGGACCCGGAGGACACCGAGACCCTCGCCGACCTGATCGTGGCCGCCGTACAGGCGGCGAACGAGAACGCGCAGGCGCTCCAGCAGCAGAAGCTCGGCCCGCTGGCCCAGGGCCTGGGCGGCGGCACCGGCATCCCCGGTCTGCCGTTCTGAGCCCGGTCCAACTAGCGTACGTACCGAAAGGTCTCCAGGAAGGGCAGTCCGTTGTACGAAGGCGTGGTCCAGGACCTCATCGACGAGCTGGGGCGGCTGCCCGGCGTCGGTCCCAAGAGCGCGCAGCGGATCGCCTTTCACATCCTCCAGGCCGAGCCGACGGACGTGAAGCGGCTCGCGCAGGCGCTCCTGGAGGTCAAGGCGAAGGTCCGCTTCTGCGCGACCTGCGGCAATGTCGCGCAGGAGGAACTGTGCAACATCTGCCGTGACCCGCGCCGCGACCCCTCGGTGATCGCGGTCGTGGAGGAGCCGAAGGACGTCGTCGCGATCGAGCGCACCCGCGAGTTCCGCGGCCGCTACCACGTGCTCGGCGGGGCGATCAGCCCCATCGAGGGTGTCGGCCCCGACGACCTGCGTATACGGGAACTTCTCACGCGGTTGGCCGACGGGACGGTCACAGAGCTGATCCTGGCCACCGATCCGAATCTCGAGGGCGAGGCGACGGCCACGTACCTCGCGCGCATGATCAAGCCCATGGGCCTGAAGGTCACCCGCCTGGCCAGCGGCCTCCCGGTGGGTGGCGACCTGGAATACGCGGACGAGGTCACCCTCGGCCGCGCCTTCGAGGGGAGAAGACTCCTAGATGTCTGACGCCACGCTGCACGCCACGTCGCAGAACCCCGACGACTTCGCGGTACAGGTCGCGGACCAGGTCGAGAGCTTCCTGGTGGCCGTGACGGAGGTGGCGCGGGGCGACGAGCCCGGCTCCACCGTGCCCTTCCTGCTCCTGGAGATCTCCCAGCTGCTGCTGGCCGGCGGCCGGCTGGGCGCCCACGAGGACATCGTCCCCGACGAGCGCTACGAGCCCGACCCGGGCCCGGAGCCGGACGTGGACGGGGTGCGGGAGAACTTCGCCCGGCTGCTGGAGCCCGTCGACGTCTACTCCGAGGTCTTCGACCCCTACGAGCCCCGCAAGGCCCCGGTGCCGGCCCGGATCTCCGACGACCTCGCCGACATCATCACGGACCTGCGCCACGGCATGGTCCACTACCGCGCGGGCCGCACCACCGAGGCCCTGTGGTGGTGGCAGTTCTCCTACTTCTCCAACTGGGGCCCGACGGCCTCAGCCGTGCTGCGCGCCCTCCAGTCGGTGCTCATCCACGTCCGCCTCAACCAGCCCCTGGAGGAGCTGGACGGCCTGGACACCGACCAGAGCCCGATGGGCGACGAGACCCTGGAGTTCGAGGCGGGCCGGGTGATGGCCGAGGAGATCGGCGGACCGCTCGGGATGCGGCCCGGTTCCTGACGCCGTAGCCATGTCCCGCGGGTACGGCGCCGGGTGTGACCCGGGGCACGTTCCGCGTGGGTCGGTCCCGGGCGGGCAGAAGGCCATCCGGAAGCGGGCGTCCGGGGTCCCCCGGGCCGATGTCTCACCATGCGGGACCAGGGTGGTGGATGTTGGACGCTCGTTAAACTGAGCCGACACAAACGAACCGAGCGAGGAGCGCACGTGGGCCTTGTCGTGCAGAAGTACGGAGGCTCCTCCGTAGCCGATGCCGAGGGCATCAAGCGCGTCGCCAAGCGGATCGTGGAAGCGAAGAAGAACGGCAACCAGGTTGTCGTCGTCGTTTCCGCGATGGGCGACACGACGGACGAGTTGATCGATCTCGCCGCGCAGGTCTCTCCGATGCCTGCCGGGCGCGAATTCGACATGCTGCTGACCGCCGGAGAGCGGATCTCCATGGCGCTGCTGGCCATGGCGATCAAAAACCTGGGCCACGAGGCCCAGTCCTTCACCGGCAGCCAGGCCGGCGTCATCACCGACTCGGTCCACAACAAGGCCCGGATCATCGATGTCACGCCGGGCCGCATCCGGACCGCGCTGGACGAGGGCAACATCGCGATCGTCGCCGGATTCCAGGGCGTCAGCGCCGACAAGAAGGACATCACCACGCTCGGCCGCGGTGGTTCGGACACCACCGCCGTGGCTCTCGCCGCCGCCCTCGACGCCGAGGTCTGCGAGATCTACACCGACGTCGACGGTGTGTTCACCGCCGACCCGCGCGTGGTGAAGAAGGCGAAGAAGATCGACTGGATCTCCTTCGAGGACATGCTGGAGCTCGCGGCCTCCGGTTCCAAGGTCCTGCTGCACCGCTGTGTGGAGTACGCCCGCCGCTACAACATCCCGATCCACGTACGCTCCAGCTTCAGCGGGTTGCAGGGCACATGGGTCAGCAGTGAGCCGATTGGGGACAAGAAGGTGGAACAGGCCATCATCTCCGGTGTCGCGCACGACACCTCCGAGGCCAAGATCACGGTCGTCGGTGTGCCGGACAAGCCGGGTGAGGCCGCCGCGATCTTCCGGGCCATCGCCGACGCGCAGATCAACATCGACATGGTCGTGCAGAACGTGTCCGCCGCCGCCACCGGCCTGACGGACATCTCCTTCACGCTGCCGAAGACCGAGGGCCGCAAGGCCATCGGCGCCCTGGAGCGCAACCGCCCCGGCATCGGCTTCGACTCGCTGCGCTACGACGACCAGATCGGCAAGATCTCCCTGGTCGGCGCGGGTATGAAGACCAACCCGGGCGTCACCGCGGCCTTCTTCGAGGCGCTGTCCGACGCGGGTGTGAACATCGAGCTGATCTCGACCTCCGAGATCCGTATCTCGGTCGTCACCCGCAAGGACGACGTGGTGGAGGCCGTGCGCGCCGTGCACACCGCCTTCGGGCTCGACTCCGACACCGACGAGGCCGTCGTCTACGGAGGCACCGGGCGATGAACGCCAAGCCGACGCTCGCGGTCGTGGGGGCGACCGGGGTGGTCGGCCGGGTCATGCTCCAGATCCTTTCCCAGCGCAAGGACATCTGGGGCGAGATCCGTCTGTTCGCCTCCCCCCGCCCGGCCGGCCGCAAGCTGGCCGTGCGCGGGGCGGAGGCCGAGGTCTCGGCCCTGACCGAGGGCTGCTTCGACGGGGTCGACATCGCCCTGTTCGACGTGCCGGAGCGGGTCGCCGCCGAGTGGGCGCCGATCGCCGCCGCGGCCGGCGCGGTGGTCGTGGACAACTCCGGCGCCTTCCGCGCCGATCCGGACGTGCCCCTGGTGGTGCCCGAGGTCAACGCCCACCGGGCGCGCAACCGCCCGCGCGGCATCATCGCCAACCCCGGCGCCACCACCCTCACGATGATCGTCGCGCTCGGCGCCCTGCACGCCGAGTACGGGCTGCGCGAGCTGGTGGTCCTGGCCTGCCAGGCGGTGAGCGACGCCGGCCGGGCCGGGGTGGAGGCGCTGCGCGCCCAGCTGTCCCAGGTGGCCGGCACCGAGCTGGGCACCGCACCGGGGGACGTACGACGCCTCGTGGGCGACGCCACCGGTCCGTTCCCGGAGCTGGTCGCGCTGAACGTCGTACCGTGGGCCGGTACCGCCGCCGAGGACGGCTGGTCCTCCGAGGAACTGCGGGTGCGCGACGAGGCCCGCCGGATCCTGTCGCTGCCCGGCCTGCCCGTCTCCGTCACCTGTGTCCGGGTGCCGGTGGTCACCACCCACTCCCTGACGGTCCACGCCCGCTTCCAGGGCGCGGCCGGGGTGGACGGCGCCCGCGAGATCCTCGCCACCGCGCCCGGTGTGGTGCTGTGCGACGACCCGGCGGCCGGTGAGTTCCCCACCCCCGCCGACGTGGTGGGCACCGATCCCGCCTGGGTGGGGCGGCTGCGGCAGTCGCTGGACGATCCGACCGCGCTCGAACTCTTCGTCTGCGGCGACAATATGCGCAAAGGCGCCGCATTGAACCTCGTACAGATCGCGGAGTTGGTCGCCCAGGAGTCCGCCGGGTGAACCGTGTGGCCGCTTTGTAGGATCTGTGTGCGAAGCGTGTCCGGCGGCATGGTCCAAACCGCTTGAGCCGGCCCTCTCGGCGACAGAAGATGTGCCTCCCCGCCCTCCGCAACCACGCGGAGGGCGGGGAGCGTCTTTGCGGTCACTCTTCGGGGCGTGGGGGCGCCGTGAGCGGACCGGGCGCGGGGATGCCCGTCCACATCGGACATAGGGGAAGAGCGGGACGCATGACGGCACTTGAGGCACCGCCGGCTGTCGCACATGTGACGCCCGGCGCGTACAACCCTGGCGGGGGCAGACGTGTCCAACAGGCGTGGCAGAGGTACTGGAACTCACAGGGGGACGCGGCACCGCGGCCCTTCGGCCGCCGCGTGCGGCGTTGCGCCCCCGCACGCCCGGCGGCATGCCGGTGATCGCGCCCATGCCAGCCGCGCGGCCCGCCCGCATACCCGGTCAGCGTGACGGCGCCGACGACACCGCGGCCACGGAGGCCGTCACCGGCACCACCGTGGACCATCTCACCGAGACCTACCGGGCGCACTACCGCTCGCTGCTGGGTCTCGCCGCCCTCCTCCTCGACGACACCGCCTCCTGCGAGGACGTCGTCCAGGAGGCCTTCATACGGGTCCACTCGGCGCGCAAACGCGTCCGCGACCCCCAGAAGACCCTCGCCTACCTCAGGCAGACGGTCGTCAATCTCTCCCGCTCCACGCTGCGCCGCCGCATCCTCGGCCTCAAGCTGCTCGCCAAGCCGATGCCGGACATGGCGAGCGCGGAGGAGGGCGCGTACGACCAGTTGGAGCGCCGCGACCTCATCAAGGCGATGAAGGGGCTCCAGCGCCGCCAGCGGGAGGTCCTGGTGCTGCGCTACTTCGCGGACATGACCGAGGCCCAGGTCGCCGAGACGCTCGGCATCTCCCTGGGCTCGGTGAAGGCGTACGGTTCGCGGGGCATCGCCGCGCTGCGGGTGGCCATGGAGGCACTCGCATGACCGGGCGCCCGCACCGCAACGCCACCACCACACCTCACCGCACGCTGGGAACGAAACTGTGAACCACGGCCCCGACGACAGGCGCACCGAGGGGCTCGAACCCGAACGCGACCGGGAGAGCGCCGACTTCTTCGGCCCCCTCGCCGGCGGGGAGCCGGGCCCGGCGGACCCGAACGCGCGTCCGGGGGCCGAGGACGAGTGGCTCGCCCGGACGCTCGGCGGGCTCGGCTCGGACGAGGTGGCGGTGCGGCGGCTGCTGCACTCCGCGGTCGACGGCGTCGAGCCGGGCGCGGGCACGCTGGAGCGGCTGCGCCGGGCGGTCCCCGCGCGCCGGGCCCGCAAGCGGCAGGCGGCCGTGGGCATGGCGGCGGCGGCCCTGTTCTTCGGTACGGCGATCCCGGCGCTGGTGCATGTCTCCGACTCCGGCGGCGCCGACCCGGACACCGCGATGGCCGGCCAGTCCTCGCAGGCGCACTCCGGCACCGGGCACGACAAGGACAAGGGCGTCGGCACGGGCGTCGGCAGGGGCGCGGACGGCCGCCCGGTCCAGCCCGGCAAGGGGCCGGGGAAGCCGGGGGACAAGGACAGCGGGGGCGCGGGCGACGCCGGTGCCGCCGCCGGCGCGAACCCCTCCGCCACCCTGACCGCGGGCGTCCCGGTGTGCACGTCGGCCCAGCTGGGCTCCGTCACGGGCAGCGCGGCAGCGCCGGACTCCACGGGCATCGTGTACGGCACCTTCCGCGTCAGCAACGTCTCCTCGGGGCCCTGCGCGGTGAGCGGCGCGGGCACGGTGGGCGCGAGCGCGCTGGGCGCGGCGGACCCCGCGAAGATCGCCGTCGTACGGCACGCGGCGGGCGACGCGGCGACGGGTCTGCCCGATCCCTCCCAGGAAGCCGCGGGCCTGGTCCTCCAGCCCGGCGCCGCCTACCAGGAGAAGTTCGCCTTCGTCCCCTCCGAGACCTGTCCCACCACGGGCGGCCCGACCGGCGGCACGGACGGCGGCGCGACCCCGGACCCGTCCCCCACCCCGAGCGACGGCGCGGCCGACATCGGCAGCGCCTCCGGCACCACCGCCCAGCTGGGCTCGGGCGACGCCACGGCCGACGGCAGCGTCCTGGTCACCCACACCCCCGCCTCCGGCGGCCCGACGGCGTCCGCGAAGGTGCCGCAGGAGTGCGCGGGGACGGTGTATTACACGGGGGTACTGGCGGATTCCTGAGGCCCGGGGGCTGGGGGGCTGGGGCCGCTCAGTTACCGGAGACGGTCACCGGCGGCGTCTCCTCCGGCGCCAGGCCCAGCTCAGCGTCCCGCGCGGCCTCGACCTCCCGCCGCAGCAGCCGGAACCACATGAACACCGTGAACCCGGCGAAGACGAACCACTCCCCGGTGTACCCGAGGTTCTGGAACGCCTTCAGGTCCAGCCCCGTGCCGTCCGGCGCCGACGCCGGCACCGCCTTCATCCCGGCGTCCGCCGTGTCCAGCGTCACCCACGCGTCGTACAAGCGGTCCGGCACCAGGTTGACCAACGCCGCCGAACTGATCGCCGCCGTCTGCCCCGCGGGCAGTCCGCCCTGCCCGCTGACCCCGTTGTCGCCCGGAGTCTCGGACGCCTGCAACGCGCCGACGACGGTCACCTCACCGCGTGGCGCGGCGGGCGCCTTCGCCGCGGACGCCGTCCCGGGCAGCCAGCCCCGCACCACGGGAAGCGACTTCCCGGTGTCGGTCCGCAGCAGCGTCAGGACGTAGAACCCGTTCTTGTCGTCCAGCTGCCGGCCGGGCACGAGCAGCTGCGTCCCGTACCGTCCGTGCGCGGACACCCGCCGCCCGGACGTCGCCTTGTTCACCGGCAGCATCGAGTCCAGCGGGCGGGCCGCCTGGGCGGCGTCGGACGCGGCCTGCCGGTTCGCGGCGTGTTCCTCGTGCACCCGCCCCTCGAACCGGCTCAGCTGCCAGGACCCCATGAAGATGCAGAAGGGGATGGCGAGCAGCACGAAGACGTTGATGCCCCACCAGCGCGGAGTCAGCAGAAACCGGTACACGCCCCCACGGTACGGCGCCCGCCCCGCCGCCCCGCCCGCGGGTCGGCCCTCACACGTGCGCGTGCGGTGCCCGGGGCGGGAAAGTTATCCACAGGCTGCGCTCACCCGCCGCACAATTGTCGCGGCGGCCAGGCAGTATGGGCGCATGACTGGGGCCAAGACTGAGAGCACGACGCCGAGCGCACCGCAGGCGCCGGGCAGCGCGGACATGCCGGACTGGGAGAAGCGGTTCCGGGCGCCGCGGGTGTCCCTGCCCGACTGGGCCGAGGACGCACCGGACCGCTCGCTGTTCGTGTCGAACGCGACGGGGACGTACGAGCTGTACGCGTGGAACCGCACCACGGGCGAGCAGCGCCAGGCCACCGACCGGCCGAACGGCACGACGGACGGCACCCTCTCCCCGGACGGCGCCTGGATCTGGTGGTTCGACGACAAGGACGGCGACGAGTTCGGCGTCTGGCGCCGCCAGCCCTTCACCGGCGGCGCCGACGAGCCGGCCGTCCCGGGCCTCGCCGCCTCCTACCCGGCCGGTCTCGCCCTGGCCCGCGACGGACGCACCGCGGTCGTCGGCCGCTCCACGGACGAGGACGGCACCACGATCCATCTGGCCCGCGCGGGCGCCGACCCGGTGGAGATCTACCGGCACCGCGAGTCCGCGGGCGTCGGCGACCTCTCCCACGACGGCTCCCTGATCGCCATCGAGCACACCGAGCACGGCGACGCCATGCACGCGGCGCTGCGCGTGCTGCGCCCGGACGGCTCGGCGGTCGCCGACCTGGACGACACCAAGGGCGGCGCCGAGGAGCTGGGCCTGGAGGTGCTGGGCTTCGCCCCGGTCGACGGCGACACCCGGCTGCTCATCGGGCACCAGCGCCGGGGCCGCTGGGAGCCGCTGGTGTGGGACGTGGCCACGGGGGAGGAGACGGACCTCGCCCTTGAGCTGCCCGGCGACGTCAGCGCCGAGTGGTACCCGGACGGCTCGGGCCTGCTGATCGCGCACAGCTTCGAGGCCCGCAGCGAGCTGTTCCGGTACGACCTGGCGAGCCGCGAGCTGACCCGTGTCCCCACCCCGCCCGGCACCGTCTCCGGGGCGACCGCGCGCCCGGACGGCAGCGTGGAGTACCTGTGGTCCTCCTCCGCCGAGCCCTCGGTGGTGCGGTCCACCTCCGGCGGTGTGGTGCTGGATCCGCCCGGCATGAAGTGCCCGCCGTCGGTGCCGGTGGAGGACGTATGGGTGGAGGGCCCCGGCGGCCGGATCCACGCCCTGATCCAGAAGCCCGCGGGCGCGAGCGGCCCCCTGCCCACCGTCTTCGACCTGCACGGCGGCCCGACCTGGCACGACAGCGACTCCTTCGCCTCGGGCCCGGCCGCCTGGGTCGACCACGGGTACGCGGTGGTCCGCGTCAACTACCGCGGCTCCACCGGGTACGGCCGCGCCTGGACCGACGCCCTCAAGCACCGGGTCGGCCTGATCGAGCTGGAGGACGTGGCGGCGGTCCGCGACTGGGCGGTCTCCTCGGGCCTCGCCGACCCCGACCGGCTGGTCCTCACCGGCGGCTCCTGGGGCGGCTATCTCACCCTCCTCGGCATCGGCACCCAGCCCGAGGCGTGGACGGTCGGCATCGCGGTCGTCCCGGTCGCCGACTACGTCACGGCGTACCACGACGAGATGGAGGCCCTGAAGGCCATGGACCGCACCCTCCTCGGCGGCACCCCCGAGGAGGTCCCGGAGCGCTTCGAGGCGTCCTCCCCGCTCACCTACGTCGAGCAGGTCAAGGCCCCGGTCTACATCTCGGCCGGGGTCAACGACCCCCGCTGCCCCATCCGCCAGATCGACAACTACATCCACCGCCTCCAGTCCCTCGGCGCCACCCACGAGGTCTACCGCTACGACGCCGGGCACGGCTCCCTGGTCGTCGACGAGCGCATCAAGCAGGTGGCCCTGGAACTGGACTTCGCCCAGCGGCACCTCCCGGCGTAACCGCCCGGCCCGCCCGCCCGCTCCCCTCCGGCCTTTCGCCGGAGGGGTCGGCGGGGGGTCGGCGCGGGGGTCAGCGCAGGGCGGCCAGGCCCCTGCGGGTGACGGCGACCACCACGCGGTCCCCCTTCGCCAGTACATGGTCGGCGGGGGTGTCGCTGCGTCCCGCGAGCGCCAGCACCCGCCAGGAGCCGGGGCGGAACGCCTGGTCCACCGTGCGGCCCTCCAGCATCGGATGGCCGTCCACGTCGACCGCGGCGAACAGCAGCACCTGCCGCTCCACCGCCACCGCGCCGAGCACCTGCCGGCCGAGCATCGCCCCCGCGAAGGCGGGCGCCGCCAGATGCGTCACGCTCCGGCTCCGGGTCAGGGCGCCCGGGTACGCGGCGCGCAGGGTCCGGTAGACCGCCGTGGCGAAGTCGTCGTCGTACAGCCGCAGCACCACCCGCAGATCCGGCCGTACCGTCCGCGCGTACAGCGCCGCCTCCAGGTTCGTGGTGTCCGCGCTGGTCACCGCGAGCAGGGCCTGCGCCCGGTGGATCTTCGCGGACTCCAGGACCCCCTCCTGGGTGACGTCCCCGAGCACCACCGGCACCCGCAGCCGCCGCGCCGTGGCGAGCCCCCGTGCCTCGGGGTCGGACTCGACGCAGACGACGGGCACGTTCAGCTCGCGCAGCCGGGTCAGCACCCGGGTGCCGATCTTGCCGAGCCCCAGCAGCACCACATGCCCGCCGAGTCCGCGCGGCGGCCTGCGCAGCGAGGTGGCGGTGCGGAAGGTGCCCAGCGCCTCCAGGACCGCGGCCAGCAGCACCGGCAGCAGCAGCAACCCGACCAGGGCGGACAGGAGTTGGAGCAGCTGGCGGCCGAGCGGCGCGCCGACCGCCGGGTCGTCGATGGCGAACATGTCGAGCAGGGTGAGGTAGAAGGCCCGCACCGGATGGATCCCGGTCACCGCCCACAGGGCGATCGCCAGCGCGAGCACACAGCCGACCAGACCGGCCAGCGACCACCGCAGCCGCCGCGAGAACAGCGAGTTGAGCCAGGGGATGACGCCCGCCCCGCGCGCCGCCGACTCGGGGCCGCCCGCCGTGGACACCTGCTCCAGCACGATCGCCGTCCGCCCGGCGGCGCCCCGCACCTCCTCGTCGGCCGGCAGCAGCCGCGGCTCCTGGTCCCCGCCGGTGGGATCGCTCACCGACAGCAGGGCGAGGGTGTGCAGACCGGAGTCGGCGGGCAGCGGCCGTTCCACCGCCCGCAGCAGCAGTCCCTCGGTCTGTACGACCTTGCTGGTGCCCGCGAGCGCGGTCGCGGCCAGCGCGGGCGCGGCGGTGTCGGCGTCGGAGAGCACGGTGGTCGACGCCTCCACGTCCGCGTCGCCCCCGCCGTCGTACGCCAACGCGGCCGCCTGGTCGAGGAGTTCCTCGATGTGCTGGCCCAACCGCCGGTTGTAGAGCCGCAGTACGAGCCGCAGCCGGGGGTTGAGCCGGCGGGCGGTGAGCGCGGCGCGAATGTTGGTCTCGTCGTCGTCGTGCACCAGCGCGAGCGCGGTGGCTCGCCCCACCCCGGCCTCGGCGAGCACCGCCTCGGTCAACTCCAGGGCCTCCAGCACGGGTTCGCCGACGGCCGCGGCCGCCGTGGCCGCCGCACCCGGCGCGGCGGGCCGACCGACCCGGCGCGGCGGGCCGACCGCCGACCGCCGCGTTGACCACCCGGTCGAGCAGCGCTGCCGAGGCGGCCCGCGCCCGGCCGACCACCGGCCCTCTCGCCGCACGCTCGGCCGGCGGCACCACGAGGGTCACCTGCTCGCCGTACACCCCGCGCAACTCGGCCGCCAGCCGGTGCGCAAGCCCGTCGTCCCCGCACACCACCATATGGGGTGCGCCGGGTCCCCCTTGAAACGGAACGCTCGCCACGAAGGGAAAGACTGCCTCAGGAAGAAGACCGGTTCCACAGCGGACCGAACGCCCGTGTCGCACACCGGCGTTCGGTCCCGGGGCCGGTGTGCGTCAGCGACCGCCCGCCGTCTCCTCGACCCCGCCCGCCGTCTTCTCGACCTCGGCCGCCGCCCGCTCCGCCTCGGCCGCCGCCTTCTCGAAGTCGAAGCGCGCCAGATCCGCGAGCCACACCCGGGCGTTGCCGTCCGAGGGGGCCCGCCAGTCGCCGCGCGGGGAGAGCGAGCCGCCGGCCGAGACCTTGGGCCCGTTCGGCATGGCCGAGCGCTTGAACTGGGCGAACGCGAAGAAGCGGCGGCAGAAGACCTCCAGCCAGCACACGATCTCCGCGAGGTCGTACGCCACCCGCTTGGCCTCGGGGAAGCCGGGCGGCCAGGCACCCGAGGCCGCGTCGTGCCAGGCGTGCCAGGCCAGGAAGGCGATCTTCGAGGGCCGGAAGCCGTGGCGCAGCACCTGGAAGAGGGTGAAGTCGTGCAGCGCGTACGGGCCGATCTTCGACTCGGTGGACTGCATCTCCTCGCCCGGCACCAGCTCCGGGCTGATCTCGGTGTCCAGGATCGCGGCGAGGATCTCGCCGGTCTCCGCGTCGAACTGCTCGCTGCTGATCACCCAGCGGATCAGATGCTGGATCAGCGTCTTGGGCACGCCCGAGTTGACGTTGTAGTGGCTCATCTGGTCGCCGACGCCGTACGTCGACCAGCCGAGCGCCAGCTCGGAGAGGTCGCCGGTGCCGAGCACGATGCCGCCGCGCTGGTTGGCCAGCCGGAACAGATAGTCGGTGCGCAGGCCCGCCTGGACGTTCTCGAAGGTGACGTCGTACACCGGCTCACCCGCGGCGAAGGGATGGCCCATCTCCTTGAGCATCAGCCGCGCGGTCGGCGTGATGTCCAGCTCGGCCGCGGTGATGCCGAGCGCCCGCATCAGCCGGTGGGCGTTGTCCTTGGTGTGGTCGCTGGTGGCGAAGCCGGGCAGGGTGAAGCCCAGGATGTCGCTGCGCGGGCGCCCGGCGCGGTCCATCGCGCGGGCGGCGACGATCAGCGCGTGCGTGGAGTCCAGACCGCCGGAGACGCCGATGACCACCTTCGGGCCGCCGATCGCGCCGAGCCGCTGCTGGAGCCCCTCGACCTGGATGTTGTACGCCTCGTAGCAGTCCAGGGCGAGCCGGTCCGGGTCGGCCGGCACGAACGGGAAGCGCTCCACGCGGCGCCGCAGCCCCAGATCGGCGGCGACCGGCGGGTCCAGGGTGAAGGCCACCGTGCGGAAGTCACCGGTGCGCGCGGCATGGGTACGACGGTTGTCGTCGAAGCTGCCCATCCGGCTGCGCTCCTGCCGCAGCAGGTCGAGATCGATGTCGGCCACCGCGAACTGCTCGCCGAGCGGGAAGCGCTCGGACTCGGCCAGCAGCACCCCGTTCTCGTAGATCATCGTCTGGCCGTCCCAGGACAGATCGGTGGTCGACTCGCCGAGACCGGCCGCCGCGTAGACGTACGCGGACAGGCAGCGGGCGGAGGCCGAGCGGCACAGCAGCTTGCGGTCCTCGGCGCGGCCGACGGTGATCGGGCTGCCGGAGAGGTTCGCCAGCACGGTCGCCCCGCCGAGCGCCGCCTCGGCGCTCGGCGGCACCGGCACCCACATGTCCTCGCAGATCTCCGCGTGCAGCACCAGGCCCGGCACGTCGTCCGCGGTGAACAGCAGGTCCACGCCGAACGGCACGTCCGCGCCGCCGACCCGGACGGTGCCGCCGCGCTCGTCGTCGCCCGCGGCGATCTGGCGGCGCTCGTAGAACTCCCGGTAGTTCGGCGGGTACGACTTCGGGGCCACGCCGAGGACCTTGCCGCGGTGCACGACGACCGCGCAGTTGTAGATCCGGTTGCGGTGCCGCAGCGGGGCGCCGACGACCAGCACCGGCAGCAGGTCCGCGGAACCGGCGACCACCTCCGCCAGGGCCGTCTCGACCGCGTCGAGCAGCGGGTCCTGGAGCAGCAGATCCTCGATCGAGTAGCCGCACAGCACCATCTCCGGGAAGACGGCGACGGCGACGCCCTCCTCGGCGCACCGGCGCGCCTGGCGCAGGACCGATTCGGCGTTGGCGCCCGGGTCGGCGATGACGGTGTGGCCCGTGCACGCGGCGACGCGCGCGAAGCCATGCTGATAGATCGACCAGAAGTTCACAGAGGGAAGCCTAGAACTTCCGCCCTACGGCGGTCACAGGCGCTCGCCTTTGCCCCGAACCCGGACGTACAGTACCCCTAGGGGTATTTTCCGAGGAGTGAGCGTGGAACTGGAGCTTGAGGGCGCGTCCCTGAAGGCCGTCCTGAACCGGCTGCGGCGCGCGCAGGGCCAGATCTCCGGGGTGATCCGGATGATCGAGGAGGGCCGGGACTGCGAGGACGTCGTCACCCAGCTGGCCGCCGCCTCGCGGGCGCTGGACCGCGCCGGTTTCGCGATCATCGCCACGGGGCTCCAGCAGTGCGTGGCCGACATCGAGTCGGGCCGCAGGAACGGGGAGGACGCGGAGGCGATGAAGGCGCGGATGGAGCGGCTGTTCCTGTCGCTGGCGTGATCCGCTGAACGACCCCTGGGGTCCCTCGGTGTCCGGGGTCTCTCGGTGTCCGGGGTCTCTCGGGGTCTCTCGGGGTCCCTCGGGGTCTCGAACACCCGCACGCGGGCCGTTCGGCCCTTGTCCGCCCCCGTCCGCCCTGACTTCACTGGTCCGTCGGCCCCCGACCACCTCCGGCAAGGCGGAACGCCCGATGACCAGTGACACGACCACCGGCGCCACCCCTCGACAGCGGGATGGGCGGAGCGGCCCGTCGACACCGCCCGAGGCCCCGGCCACCGCCTCCCGCGCCTACGCCTGGCTGCTGATCGTGACCGGCGCGCTCGGCATCCTGGCCTCCTTCGTGATCACGATCGACAAGATCCAGCTGATCCAGGACCCGCACTTCGCCCCGTCCTGCAATCTCAGCCCGGTGCTGTCCTGCTCCGACGTGATGCGCAGCGCCCAGGCGTCCGTCTTCGGCTTCCCCAACCCCCTGCTGGGCCTCGCCGCCTACCCCGTCGTGGTCACCGTCGGCTTCGCCCTGCTGTCCGGCGCCCGCTTCCGGCGCTGGTTCTGGCTCGGCCTGAACGCGGGCACGGCGTTCGGCGCGGGCTTCTGCATGTGGCTGATGAGCCAGGCGCTGTACGACATCGGCGCGCTGTGCCTGTGGTGCTGCCTGGCCTGGGCCGCCACCATCGCGATGTTCTGGTACACCACCGCGCACAACCTGATGCACGGCGTCATCCGCGCGCCCCGCGCCGTGGTGGCGGGCGTGCTGGAGTTCCACTGGGTGGTGCCGCTCACCTGGTACCTGGGCATCGTGATGCTGATCGCCACGCGGTGGTGGGACTACTGGGTCTCGCTGTTCTGACCCGCTTCCCCTGACCTGCTTCCCCTGCCCTCTGCTTCCCTTGACCCCGCTTCCCTGACCCCGTTTTCTCCGACCCCGCTTTCGAGGAGGCCGGGGCCGACCGGCCCTCCCTCCCCCCGCGTCGCCCCGGTTAGCGTCGCGCGATGGAGCGCAAGAACATCCCCGACCCGGGCTTCGCGGGCGACGACGGCTCACCCGAACCCCGTCTCGCCGCCGCCCTGACCACCTGGTCCACCGCCCCCTCCGCCGCGGCGGAGACCGAGCTGCTCGCCCTGCTCGCGGACGCCCGCCTGCTGGTGCCGATCGTCGCCGTCCTCGGCGAGACGGAGCGGGGCCCGGACGGCCGCACGGGCGAGAAGACGAGCGACATGGCGGTCGCCACCCTGCGCCTGCCCGACGGCCGCCGCGGACTGCCGGCCTTCACCGGCCTCGACGCGCTCGCCCGCTGGCGCCCCGACGCCCGCCCCGCACCGGTCCCGGCCTGCAAGGCGGTCGAGGCGGCCTGGCACGCGGGCGCCGAGACCCTCCTGATCGACATCTCCGGCCCGGTCTTCTACGAGCTCTCCGGCGCCGCCCTGCGCGCGGTCGCCGAACGCCGCCCCCATCTGCCCCCGCCCCGCGACCCCGAGATCGCCGGGGCCCTGTGCGCGATCCTGGCCCGCCATCCCGCCGTGAGCCGCGCCCATCTGCTGCCGGCCGCCGGTGACACGGACGCCCGGCTGATCGTCGTACCGGCGTCGTCCGAGACGGACGGCCAACTGCCCGCCGCAGCCCACAACTTGGCCGAGGCCGTGCGCGACCTGGCTGCCGACCTGGCCGGTGACCCCCTGCTGCGGGCGCGCCTGGAGCGCGGCCTGGACCTCGCGGTCGTACCGGGGGACAGGGCGGTCTTCGGCACCCCGCTGTACCGCCGCCACTGAAGGTAAGCGCGAGGCAAGAGGGGCCACCCGGCCCTACCGACGGCCGTAGCCGGGCCTGTTGGGCCCTATCGGCGGGGGGTGTCCCCGGGCCGATCATGTGGCGGGCCGGGAAGCGCCGGGTCCACAACCCGCACGCGTGGCGCTTCCCGGCCGGCTCCGACATGCACAGCTGGGAGGGACGCCATCCGGTGGACGAGGCACAGATACACAAGGTGATGACCGAACGGCCGAGTGCCGAGGTCACCGCGGCCGACGCGCAGCAGCCGGCCGTACGACGCGCACGGCCCACCTGGATCCAGTGGCTGACGACCACGGACCACAAGCAGATCGGGACGATGTACCTGGTCTGCTCGTTCGCGTTCTTCCTGATCGGCGGCGTGCTGGCGTTGCTGATGCGCGCCGAACTGGCCAGGCCCGGACTGCAGATCATGACGAACGAGCAGTTCAACCAGGCCTTCACCATGCACGGCTCGATCATGCTGCTGCTGTTCGCGATGCCGCTGTTCACCGGCTTCGCGAACTGGATCATGCCGCTGCAGATCGGCGCGCCCGACGTGGCGTTCCCGCGGCTGAACATGCTGGCCTTCTGGCTGTTCCTGTTCGGCTCGCTGATCGCGGCGGGCGGCTTCCTGACGCCCGACGGCGCGGCGGACTTCGGATGGTTCCTCTACGCCCCGCTGTCCGACGCGGTGCACTCGCCGGGGCTCGGCGCCGACCTGTGGATCATGGGCGTGGCGCTGTCCGGCTTCGGCTCGATCGCGGGCGCGGTCAACTTCATCACGACGATCATCTGCATGCGCGCGCCCGGCATGACCATGTTCCGCATGCCGATCTTCGTATGGAACGTGCTGCTGACCGCGCTGCTGGTCCTGATCGTCTTCCCGGTCCTGGCCGCGGCCCTGTTCGCGCTGGAGTGCGACCGCAAGTTCGGCAGCCATATCTTCGACGCGGCCAACGGCGGCGCCCTGCTGTGGCAGCACCTCTTCTGGTTCTTCGGCCATCCGGAGGTCTACATCCTGGCGTTGCCGTTCTTCGGCATCATCTCCGAGGTCATACCGGTCTTCTCCCGCAAGCCGATGTTCGGCTACATGAGCCTGATCGCCGCGACGATCTCCATCGCGGGCCTGTCGGTCACCGTGTGGGCCCACCACATGTACGTCACGGGCGGTGTGCTGCTGCCCTTCTTCTCCTTCATGACGTTCCTGATCGCGGTGCCGACAGGGGTGAAGTTCTTCAACTGGACCGGCACGATGTGGAAGGGCTCGCTCAGCTTCGAGACCCCGATGCTGTGGGCGACCGGCTTCCTCATCACCTTCGTCTTCGGCGGCCTGACGGGCGTGATCCTGGCCTCGCCGCCCCTGGACTTCCACGTCTCCGACTCGTACTTCGTGGTGGCTCACTTCCACTACACGATCTTCGGTACGGTCGTGTACGCGATGTTCGCCGGATTCCACTTCTGGTGGCCGAAGTTCACGGGCAAGATGCTGGACGAACGCCTCGGGAAGATCACCTTCTGGACGCTGACGGCAGGCTTCCACCTCACCTTCCTCGTCCAGCACTGGCTGGGCGCCGAGGGCATGCCGCGCCGGTACGCCGACTACCTGGCCACCGACGGCTTCACCGCCCTCAACACCATCTCCACGATCGGCTCGTTCCTCCTCGGCCTGTCCGTCCTGCCGTTCTTCTACAACATCTGGAAGACCGCCAAGTACGCCGAGCCGGTGGGCGTGGACGACCCCTGGGGCTACGGCCGTTCGCTGGAGTGGGCGACCTCCTGCCCGCCACCGCGGCACAACTTCACCACCCTGCCCCGCATCCGCAGCGAATCCCCGGCCTTCGACCTGCACCACCCGGAGATCGCGGCCCTCGAGACAGAACCGGCCAGCTAGGGCCTGCCGTTCGGCTCAGCCCGGCTCGGTCCGGACCAGGGACCGGGGCCCGGCGTGATCCGAACGGAGAGGCCCCCGGGCCGCTCTTCCGGCCCGGACGGCGGCTCCGGCCGCAAGACGCGGGAGCGAGCCGACGCGACGGGGGGATGCGACGGGGGACGCGCTGGGGGACGCGACGGGGGCGCCCCCGCGCGAAGCCGAGCGGCTGGATCCACCCGCGACGCGCATCACCGGCGAATGACGACAACGCAGCTGGGTCGCTCCACGTCCCCCCCGGCGGGACGCGTGCCGCCGCCCCCGGCGCGACCCCGACAAGCCCCGAAAGAGAGACCCTGGCCATGGCGCATCCCGTACTGGCCCTGGCCACCGCCGCGGTGACCGCCGCCGGCTGTGTCTGGTACCTCCCGGCCCTCGCCGACCTGCGCGCCGGCGCCGACCGCCCGGTGTCCCGCCGGGTGCGGGCGGCGTCGTGCGTGACGGCATGGGCGACGCTCGCGGCCGTCGCCGTCCTCCTCCTCACCACGAACCCCTGGACCTGGCCGGTGACAGCCGCCGCCACCGGCACCCTGCTGGCCCTCGCCCTCCTCATCTCCGCCGCCCTCCACCACTCCCGCGAGACCCGCGAAGCCGCCACCCACTGGACGGAGTTGACCCCCGCCCAGTCCCCACCGCCCCCCGACCGCACCCGCTACGTGGTCGCCGTCCTCCTCACCACCGGCCTGACCACCGCCACGTTCATCGGCGCCCTCCGCCTGGCCGAGAACCCCGACACCCCGACAGCCTGGCTGACCACGCTCACCACCCCCGCCGCGATCCTGGCCCTCTTCACCACCCTGGCCGCCGGCCACACCCACCACCGCCGCCACCCTCACTGACCACCCCCGTCCCCCACCCGGGCGGGGCGCACTCCCTCATCTCCACGTGCGCCCCGCCCCGGAACTTCCGGCCGAGGAGGGCCGGGCTCCCGGCCCTCGACGCGGCCGCGACGGAGACGGGTCCGAGCGTGCGCCGCCCGTACACCAGATAGCGCTCGGGCTTGGCTTGTTGCTTGGTCTGATGGGGCCTGCCGCTGAGCATTGGGGCGGCCGTCCAGGTGTGGCCGTGGGTGCTGTTTTCACCGGCGGGTGGCCGTGGGCCTGTTATGCGTTTCTGGTCGGATATTTCCGCCGGTCTAAAATCGAATCGGTTGTTCTTGCGCCCCTGGGTCTGGCTATCGGTGTCGTGACCTACTACCTGACCAAGGGAAGTCTGGCCTCCGTGGGGGGACTGGATTCCTCAGGCGCGGGATCATCCGGAATCGCCCTCTGGGGTGTGCTGGCATTCGTCTTCGGAGCGCCCCTTGGATTCCTGGGGAACGTCGCGCGGGCCGAGCCAGATTGTTCTGGGTACCTGGACCACCGTCCGGTTCACGGCTGTTGCCGTCGCGGTCGCTCTGGTGGGCCACACGATCTGGGGCTGGTGGAGGTCTCGCCGTGCGCCCGGCCCGGGCCGATCGTGTGCGAGTCGCTGAGCTGGGCGCCTCGATCGTGCCGACACCACGTGCCACGAGGCGGATAGTGGGTCCAAGCGGTGGACCTACGACCCGCCTCCCGAGCGTCAGGCGGAGGTGTACACGTACTGAAGGCAGTACGCGCGTCCGTTGACGATGTATGCCGGCGCCATGACGAACAGCACGGGGGTTCCCTCGTCACAAGAGGGCCACTGCTCCTGGCGGGTTGGGTCCAGCGCGGCGCCCGGAGTGCATTCCATGTCCCAGCTGTGGTGGAGACCAGCACGATGGATCTCCACCGCCAGCTCCGAGCAGTGACCTCGAAGTGTGGCGAGGGCGTTCTCGATGTAGCCGTCGGCCTCCGGGAGGTGAAGGCGACGCACCATCTCCCGGCTGGATTGGAGGTCGTCGGTGAACAACTGCTCGCTCAGCAGCCCCATCAGGCGGTAGCCGCGCTCACGTTCAGGGTGGTCCATGACACGGTCGCATCGCTCGGCATAGCGGCGAGCGAAGTTCAGCAGACTCTGTTCGACCAGCGTGCGGTACCGACGGGCAAGAGCTTGGTGCTCGCCGTGTTTCGCCCCGGGCAGATCATCGCGCTCCTCCGTCCGCGCGGCCATCAACACGCCCAGCTGACGTTCCAGCCGGTCTAGTCGGCGCCGCAACTGTCCGTGTTCTTGTTCGCCGGCCTTGGCCGCCTTCTCCAGCTGATCGATCCGCACCAGCGCGTGGTCAAGCAGTTCCTGCAGCGGCTCCTCCTCGTCCATCCACTCGATACCTGCCGCCGGGCTGTCCTTGGGTTCTTCGCGAAAAGGGTTCAGGAAGGACATCGCCACTCTCCGTCAGTAGTTGGAGTGGAAGCGGACACGGGTAGCGACCTCGCCGCCGCCCTGGACGAGTTCGGCCCGTGCCTTGATCTCGGTCTCACCGAACCGCATATAGAGGCGCAGCGCGCGCTCCTCGAGGTCGAAGCGCATCACGGGCTTCAGGTCTACGGTGACCGTGGCCAGCGCGTCGCACCCCGGATCGGTGACGTAGCGAGGGTCTGGATGGCTCGTGGCGTAGATCGTGAAGTCGACCGAGGTGTCGGCCTCCTCCAATGGGACGTACTCGTGCATCACCTCGGTGTCCGTGGGCACGGATGCGCCGGCCCGGGTGAAGATGGAGAAGCGGTCGGCACAGGTGACCCGGCCACGGGTCGACACGTAGCGCTTGGCCTCGGGATCGACCCCCTCTTCGAACTCCGCGTTGACCTCGGTGCCGTAGGTGAAGCGGCTGCGCCGCGCCCGGGTCTGGGGGTCGTAGCAGAAGTGCGTGGCGCCAAATAGGACGGCGATGTCGGGGTTGGGGGGCACCATCACCTTGGCGCGTTCACCGAAGCGCTCCTTGACCGCCTGCTGGAGGTATGGGGAGTTGCTGAAGCCGCCGACCAGGAGGATGACGTCGGGGTTGCTGTTCTCCCCGCGGGTCGCATCCATCTCCTTGAGCTGGGCGTCGATGAGGTCGAGCGTGCCGGGGATGACGGTGTCGAACAGCGCGTGGATCTGGGAGGGGGTGAGGACGATGGCATCGCTGATCTTGTTCTGGCGCCGGGCGAGGCGCTTGCGGACGGCTGCGCCCAGCCGACGGTCGATGGCCGTGGGGATCAGCAGGTTGAGGTTCTCTTCCTGGTCGAGCGCCACGTGCAGTTTGCCGCGCTCCCACTGGTCAACGAGGTTGAGCAGGGCGTCCGGGCAGTTCTCCTGGATCTCGTCCAGGATGTCCTGATCGCCGAGGCATTCCCTGAGATGGTCCTTCTCGAAGGCTCGGTTGAGGAAGTCCGATCCGAATCGGTCGCCGATGGATCGGCCGATCTCGATCATCTTCCCTTCGGCATCGTTCTCGTAGGCCGTGATGTCCACGGTGCCGCCCCCGCAGTCCACCACCATGAACCGGGCTCCAGGAGCCAGGAGATCGCTGCCGGGACCATCGTGGTCGCCCACGATCCGCACCCCGGACACGCGCGCATAGTGGGCCGCCGCCTCCGGCTCCAGAGACAGCAGCACCCTCCCGTCCTCGCTGGGTAGTCCGGCGTCCATCGCGATCTTGCGCAGCACGGACTTCTGGTAGTCACTCCAGCAGGCGGGCGAAGTCAGACACCAGCGAATGTCGTCCTCGTCGTATCCGCTGGCAGCGATCTGGCGGAGCGTTACGGCGACGACCTCGCGGAGCAGCATCGTCAGCAGGTCAGGTGTCAACCGGTCGGTGGGGGCGCCGCGTTTCAGCACGTCCCGCTCCTCGTCGGCGGGTTCTGCTGACGGGGGGTCCGAGTCGACGCTGTTGTCGTTCGTGGTCGCCGGAGCCGGGCGGCGCACACCGAGGTCCATCTTGAAGCCGTGGTGGTAGCGAGCCCCTTGGCCGCGGAGCGCGGCTCCTTGGGTGAGCCAGAGCCGTCGGGCGTCGTACCCCCAGGCGATCAGTTTTCCGTTGGCGTCCAGCAGGAGTGCTGACAGGTTCTTCGCGGTGGGCGCGGGCTGCGACTCCCACTGGTCACAGAAATGGATCTTCCGGCTGGAGGCTTCGGAGTTGGATTCCGAGATGACGCTCCAGGCGGCGCCGATGCCGTGGGTGCCGAGGTCGATGGCCGCTACGAGGCGAGGAGTAGACACGCGTTTCCGTTCCTACAGACGAAAGGGTGAACTTCAAGGTCCGGAAAACACTGCCGGAACACGATGGTTGTGCAGTTCTGCACAATCGCCCCCTTTCTGTAGTGAGTTGACGCTCAAGATGCCGCAGACCAGCGGTCTCTTCGCCGGCAGGGGGCGGTGACGCGGCGCAGTAATCACTCGTAGGGAGTAGGCGTGCTGTGCAAACTTGAACAGGTGTGTGCAGAGCTGCACAGTTGCAAGAGCGCCGCTACCGCTTACTGTGCGGCGGATGGAGAGCACCAGCGACGACTCCCGGTCGCACCGCACATACAAGATGGAGAGGACGGGCGTCTCGTATGCACCGTCGCCGGACAGCGCAGACGCCGTACGGGAGAAACTTGAGAAGTACCGGCGTACGTGTGCGACTCGAGATGCCCTGGTCATCGAGGCGAAGAGATCGGGGTTGAGCGAGGTCGAAATCGCTCAACTCTCGGGCCACTCCCGCAACACGGTTCGCAGCATCCTTGCAAAGCGTGGCGAGTGCGCGGGCTGAGAGGCTTCGTGACCGTATGGACTTGGCTGCCGGTCATTTGACCGAGGCCAAGGGTGCACGGCGTTCGTCGCACCGTCTGTGGTCGCTGCGACACAAGGCGTTCGGGGCTACCCGTCAACCCTCGACGGTGCCGCGGTGCAAACAGCTGGGACAGGGCTGCTGACTGAGCGAACTTCCATGGTGTCCACGAGGCGCATGAGTATCAGTGGGCCGACGGGATGGCTCCACGGGTTCAAGGGAGTACGAGCGCCTCAGCGTCCGTCGCCTCTAGCATCTCGGTCTGACAATCGGGCCCCAGCATCAGGTAGTTCCGGTCGTTCACCGGCTGTGGCGTGAGCTGATGGTCGTGTGCTTGGGCGGACTGTGGCGCGCGGCCTGCTCTGGTACTGACGTGCTGACTCCAGGCTGTACGTTACTGGTTTTTGGCGCAAATTCGCCGGTCATAGCCAGGTCGTGCACCAACTGCCCCGAGGCTTTGGCTGGGCGCGGGGGCGCTCTTGAAAACAACCATGGGGAGGGGATTCGGGTGAACGAGGATGGAGAGCTCATCGCGGCAGTGGAAGCACTGTTGTCGGATCCGCGTACGGATCCGGGTATCGATATCGCGACCGTTGAACAGGCCGCTCGCGCAGTAGGACTCCTCGATGAGGGCCTTCAGAATGGGCCCGGCGTCTTCCGGCTGATGGCTGAGGGAGGGCAGAGGGGCGCCGAAACTCTCTCATCGGACCGCCTGCAAGTCCTGTCCGAGATGGTGCAGAACGCTGATGACACGGGCGCTACCCAAGTCCGATTCATCTGGCGCCCCCAGGAGTTGTTGATTGCCCATGATGGCAAGGGTGTACGACTGGCTGACATCTTGCTGCTCGGCCTTCCCTGGCTCAGTGGCAAGAGCTCCGATGCGGAGGCGACGGGGCGATTCGGAATCGGGCTGGCTACCTTGCGCGCCTTGGCGACCACCTGGGAGGTGCACTGTCACCCCTTTCACGTGCGGTTCGCCGACCTGTCGATTCGGTCTGTGGAACCGTTGACGGTGCCGGAGCAACTTGTGGGGCGCGAATGGACGGTCTTCCGAATTCCTCTGCCGCCCGACTCTCTGTCCGCCTCGGAGCTCTTCGAGTGGTTCGAGACGTGGAATGACAGCTCCCTGCTCTTCCTCCGCCACGTGCGGCAGGTCGAAGCCCTCAGCGACTGTTCAAGTGAGCAGGGGGACGACGAGACGCCATCGGTGATGCTTAAGCTGAGTTGGGCAGAGATCGACCGGCGAAAACTGCGCATCGACAGTGAGGAAGCGGAGGTCCGGGTCCGTGAAGCCCGGACGACCAATGGGGCCCTGTGGAGGGTCTACGACGCCCACGTCGCACCGCACGGCACGAGTACACGTCGGCACAAGGCGGTGGGCGCCTCCATGCCGGTCGCCGTCGCGCTGCCGGTGCACGGACCGGAACTGGGGAGCGTGCACGCGGGTCTACCCGTGGCCGAGTTGAGCGCCCCAGCTCGAGTGCACGCCCAGTTCGACCCCGTCGTCAGCCGTGAGGGATTCGCTGCCAGCCGATGGAACGCGGACCTCGTCCCGCTCGTCGCAGACCTTTGGGCCGCTGCCGCCCTCGATGTACTGAGCGAGGTCGAACCTTCGGCTTGGCACCTTGTTCCGCTGCCATTGCCCTCCGACCCGTCATCCTCCACTCGGCTCCCGGACAGCATCCGTGCGGCGTTGGTCGACCGGTCCCGCACCTGGTTGGCCTCCCGGATCTCCCTCCTCTGCCCGGACGGGACCATAAAGCCGCTCTCGGCGCTCGCCGTTGAGGAGCCGCAGCTGTCGGGTGTGCTGGATGACGAGGACATCGCCCGGCTGGCCGGACTGCGGAGTACCTTTCCGCAACGCGCTCGCGACGATGCTCACCAGTGGCGTGAGGTCCTGACGGACTGGCGCTCCGAGGGGACCGCAGAACTCGCCGATGAGGTGCGGGTGAGGGACGCGCTCAGCTCACTCGACGACATCCAGTACGACATCGGGCAGACCATCCGTCTCGCGGCGGCTGCCATTGAGGAGGATCTCGACTTCCTGCTGCGCAATCGTCCGTGTGTCATCGACGCCGATGGCCGGCGACTGCGGCCGACGGCGCCCGGAATCGCGTTCGCTGAGCCCCAGGACGCTGAACCGCGCAGCAGTAATCCGCTGGACGCGTTGGGCATCGTCGTGAACCTCCATGCCGACTACGCGGAGAACTCGCCGTGGGCAAGACGTGTCCTCGATTGGCTGCGGAAACAGGGCTGTCTCGTACGACGCGACGACACCGCGGCCGTACTGAGCCGAATCGAGCGGATGGGCCGCGTTGGCAGCCGAATCGGCGGCGACACGGGATGCGGAGTCGAGCAACTCGTGGCCATCCAAGCGGCCTTGGGCGAAGTGTCGAAGAAGGTGCGGGAGCGACTCGGTCCCGGGATCGGGAAGGCCCTACTCCTCGATGGATATGTGTACGACTCCGACGGCAACGAAATGCCATGCAAGGTGCCACCCGCACATGCCTACCTCCCCCAAGTGCTGGAGAGCACCGACGGCGATCGTTTCGCCGTCGCCGCAGGAAAGACTCCCGGCATCAAGTGGGCGCAGCGCTCCTACACACGCACTCTGCTGTCTCAAGGTCAGTGCGGGCTGAGCCGAACTGCCTTCCTACGCCTTCTGGGGGTGGCGGATACACCCCGGCTCAAGGAGCTTCAGCCGGGCCGAGAAACCAAGTCGTATGAGGCCGACTCCCGCATCGGTCTCGCGCGAGACTGCTGGTTGTCCCCAGTTGCTCGCGCGAGGGAGCTACGCCGGTTGAGGGCGGATTACACGCTGGACGACCGCATCAGCCCGGACCTGGATGCCGTGGTAAAGCACATCGTCTCCGAGCAGAACCTTCGGGAACGCAGGCGCCGTACGGCCGCTCTGTTGCAGACGCTCGGCAGGCCCGGCATGGTCACCTCATCCGACTACGCGGACGTACAAGCGGCGGAGGCGAACCGCCGATGGATCGCGCACGGCCAGACGGCGGCCCTGTGGGTCTGGCGCCTCCGGGAGGCCGCCTGGCTGGAAGACACCAGCGGCAAACTGCGCACTCCGGCGCAGGTGCACTTGTCCACGCGCGACTCGCAGGCGCTCTACGGCCGTGACGACCCGGGATATCTCCACCCTGCGATCCAGGAGAACACGTCCAGCCGGATCGATGTCTTGGCGGTTCTCGGGGTGAATGGAGACCCCGACGTTCCTCAGTTGATCAATAGATTGCGGGAACTTCGGAAGCGCTCCATGGCTCTCGGCTCGGTGGACGACCGTCTCAAAGCCGAGGTCTATCTCGTCTATCAGGCTCTGGCAGGGCGGCTGAGCCATGAGGCGGTGGGCACGTCTCGCAGTGAGCTGCGAAAGAGGGTTCGGGATGCATTCAACGGCAACGACTTCGTGCTCACCGACAAGGGATGGCAGGGGGCGGCTGCCTGTTTCCGCGGCCCGACAATCCTGCGCGGCTTCCGACCCTTCACCATTCCTGACCCTGAGTTGAACCCGCTCTGGGAAGCTCTCTGGATCGAAGAGCCGAGACCTGAGGACCTTGCCGATGTGCTGAAGGAGATCGCGCAGTCCGGCACCCAGCTCCAGGCGGACCAACAGCGCGTAATGCTGGAGGCACTGAGGTCCCTCGCCGACACCGTCACTTCAGCTGAGGGTTCCATCTCTCCTGGCTTGCGGTCCAAGCTGCGCTGGTTGCCGCTGCGCACCACCCGAGGCTGGACGCAGGAACGGCCCGTCTACGCGGTAGACCACCCCGCCATCGTGCGTACGCTCGGTGAGCACCTCCATGTTTGGCAGCCGGGCGGAGATCTCCAGCAATTCACTGGCCTGCTGGGTGTCCTCAAGGTGCACAAGCTGGAGACAGCGGAAGCGTGTGTCGTTGCCCCGGACAGTGGACGTTCTGATCAGCAGCTGACCGGGGACTTTCGATGGGCCGTGACCAGCTTGCAGGACACTCTCGTCAGGGATGAGCCAGCTGCCGCTGAGGCTTTCACGGACTGGGCCCGGCTGATGGAGCTTGAGGTACGGGTCTTGCCAGGGCTGCGGATCCGCCTGAACACAAACGAGGACGATGAGGTGATCGAGATCCCGGTCGATGCGCATGTCGATCGGGAAGCTAAGGCGCTCTTCGTCGATAGTCCCGGGGCGCTGAGAACCGCCCGGGGAGGTGGGTTGGCTGTGGCCTCCCTCTTCGCAGCGGAGCGCGCTCACGTCGGCCACCGTTGGCGCGATCTCTGGGAGGAGGACTGGCCGCAGGACGCTCCCGTCACTCCGCTCGTCCCGTCCGGCCAACAAGATCACGAGGACCGCGAGCGTTTGGCTTCGCAGCTGCGGGAGCGGGAGTTGTCGCGGCCCGCAGGTCCTTCGGTGCCGACCCAGGCGAGCGGCCAGGTAAAGCCACCAAAAGAAGCCCAGTCGCCTCGGTCGATGCCTGTGCCTGTTCCTCCTGCGAGTCCCACACCTTCCGGCGTGGCATCCCCACCTGCCCCTCCTCCGGCTCGCAGGCTGGTCCCCTTGAGCGAACTGCAGACGCGTACCCCTCAGAGCACCCGTACCCGTTCCTCGCCGCAGCAGCGCTCTGCGCCCTCCGTCAGAAGCCGGCGCGTCGTCTCGCTGCCGCAACCCCGTCAGGGCGGGGCCGCACCCAGCGAGTACTCCGGCCTGCTCGGATACCAGGACCGGGATAAGGAGAAGACCGTCCTGGCATTGCTTGCCGGAATCCTTGACCTGAGCGGACGGACGTTGGAAGACCAGCGAGGTCTTCAACGGCTGGGGGCAGACGCCGTCGACTCGACAGGCCATTTCTACGAGATCAAGGCTCATGGCGGGGCAGAGCCGGCCGACGTCTCACTCACCGGCGCGGAACTCACACGTGCGCTTGCAGAGGGAAGCAACTACTCGCTCGTCATCGCCTCGAACCTGGAAGAGGGCAGGGGGACCCCGATGCTGCGGATCATCACCGATCCGTTGCGCTTCTTCGACGTCGAAACCATGGCCGACGTGAAGCTGAAGGGCGTACGTGACGCGGATGCCGACGCGGCAGTGTGGCAATGGCCGGATGGCAGCGTGTGAGTGCTGCCCCGTGATCACTGGAGGCCCGCCACCCTTGGTGCATGAACGAGCAGGCTTGGCGACGGGGTGACGGGAGCGGTTTGGGAGCCAGGACATGATCGGCTCCCAAAATGGCCTCAGAAACCAGTCAAGGGCCCGACCCGCGAAGCGGATCAGACCCTTGACCTGGTGTTTCGGCTGTCGGGGTGGCGGGATTTGAACCCACGACCTCTTCGTCCCGAACGAAGCGCGCTGCCAAGCTGCGCTACACCCCGATGTCACTGCTTGTCGCGGCGACGTCGTTTACTTTAGCCCACTGGGGGCCAGGAAACGAAATCCGGTTCAGAGGTGGCGGTGGATCGGGGTCGGGCGGATGTGGTCGAGGGCCACGAGGAGGGTGGCCAGGGCGTAGGTCCCCAGGCCCAGGAGGAGGGCGTTGGCCAGGGTGACGCGGTAGCCGTGGGCGGCGGGGTTCAGGAAGGGGTAGAGGTAAGGCGTGCCGCGGGCGAGGTAGAAGGCCAGGTAGGCCAGGGGGTAGAGGAGCCAGGTCGTGGCCTGGTGCAGATGCAGCCGGGGCGCCGGGGTCAGGCACAGCCAGTCCAGCAGGGCCGCCGCGGGAGCCACCGTGTGCAGGAGCTGGAGGGTGATCCACTGGGTGTGCCAGCGCTCCGGGGGTGTCGAGAGCGCGGTCATCGAGAACGGGGTCCTGGCCAGCAGCAGGTGGTACGTCAGCGCGGACACCAGGGCGTACAGCAGGGCCGCGCCGGTCAGCCAGGAGGGGAGGGCGCGGTGGGCGCGAAAGGCGCGGGACGCCGACAGGAGCATCGTCCCGGCCAGGATCGCCCCCGCCTGCACCCCGAAGTAGCTCAGCGCGTGCGCCGGGGTGCTCCGCAGGACGGCGAGGGCCACGCCCGCCGCCGCGATCAGCGCCGTGAGCAGGCGGTACGCGGCGGCCCCGGGGCGGCGGTGGGACGGGGCCAGTACCGCCCTGGCGGGCGCCGGGGAACGCGGGAGCAGGGGGGACGCCGGGACCGGGGGCAGGCCCGGGATCTCCCTGGGTATCTGGGCGGTCATGCCCTCACGCTAGGAAGGGGCGCGCATGCGGGCCATGCGGGCTACGCCAGGTGAGTTACGACCTCGGCACCAGCGTCAGCAGCGTCGCCTCCGGGGGGCACGCGAAGCGGACCGGGGTGTAGCGGTTGGTGCCGCAGCCCGCCGAGACATGCAGATAGGACGTACGGCCCTGAGCCGTGTGCGTGGACAGGCCCTTCACCCGGTCCGTGTCCAGGTCGCAGTTGGTGACCAGGGCGCCGTAGAAGGGGATGCACAGCTGCCCGCCGTGCGTGTGGCCGGCCAGGACCAGCGGGTAGTCGTCCGCGGTGAAGGCGTCCAGGACGCGCAGGTAGGGAGCGTGGACCACGCCGAGCGAGAAGTCGTACGACTCCGTCGGGCCGCCGGCCACCTTGGCGTAGCGGTCGCGCTTGATGTGCGGGTCGTCCAGGCCGGTCAGCTCGATCGACACGCCCTCGATCTTCAGGGCGCCGCGGGTGTTGGTCAGGTTCACCCAGCCCGCTTCGTCGAAGCCGTCCCGCAGGTCCTCCCACGGGTTGTGGATCACGCCGACCGCCGGCGCGTTGCCGTTCAGGCCGTGGCGGCCGCTCGTCTTCTCCAGCAAGTAGCGGGCGGGGTTGCGGAGTTTGGGGCCGTAGTAGTCGTTGGAGCCGAAGACGTACGCCCCCGGGAACTCCATCAGCGGGCCCAGCGCGTCCAGCACCTCCGGCACGCCCTCCGGGTCCGACAGGTTGTCGCCGGTGTTGATCACGAAGTCCGGCCGCAGGCCCGCCAGCGAGCGCAGCCAGCGCTGCTTCTTGCGCTGCCCGCCGACCATGTGGATGTCGGAGACCTGGAGCACCCGCAGTGGATGCATGCCCGGCGGCAGGACGGGGACGGTCACCCGTCGCAGGCGGAAGGAGCGGGCCTCGAAGCCCACCGAGTACGCCAGACCGGCGGCGCCTGCCGCCATGATTCCCAGGGGAATTCCGTATCGCGCGCGCATATGACCATCGTGTCAGACCGCGCCCGCCCCCCGGGACCGCCCGCCCGCTAAATCGGCAGGCACCCCCGGCCCCGCACCTGAGACAATCGACCACATGACCACCACGCTCAAGTCGAAGCTGCAGGACGACCTCAACGCCGCGATCAAGGAGCGCAACGAGCTCCGCTCCTCCACGCTCCGGCTGACCCTCTCGGCGATCACCAATGAGGAGGTCGCGGGCAAGCAGAAGCGGGAGCTGTCCGACGACGAGGTCCTCAAGGTGATCACCCGCGAGGCGAAGAAGCGCCGGGAGGCGGCCGATGCCTTCGCGAAGGGCGGCCGCGCCGAGTCGGCCGAGCGCGAGAAGGCGGAGGGCGAGGTGCTCGCCGAGTACCTGCCCCAGCAGCTGTCCGACGAGGAGCTGGACGCGATCGTCGCCCAGGCCGTCGCGGAGGCCAGGGCGGCGGGCGCCGAGGGGCCCCGGGCCATGGGCGCCGTCATGAAGACCGTGAACCCCAAGGTGGCCGGCCGGGCCGAGGGCGGCCGGGTCGCCGCCGCGGTGAAGAAGCTCCTCCAGGGCTGACCCCGGGACGGGGAAGACAGCACGACGGTACGACGACGGGGCCGCACCCCGAAACAAAGGGTGCGGCCCCGTCGTCGTACTCCCCGAAGGGCTAGCGGCGACCGCCGGTCCCCCCGACCGCCCGGCCGTTCGCCCCGCCGTTCGTCTGCCCCTGGACGATGTTGCCGGGTGCGGACGGGACCGTGCCGCCGATGTCGCCGGGGCCGCCGCCGTTCGCGCCGCCGCCGGTCAGACCGCCGAGCAGGCCGCCGATCAGCTGTCCGTGGCCGCCCCCGTTGGCGCCGCCGTGCTGACCGCCGTTGCCCTGGCCCTGGCCCTGTCCTTGTCCCTGGCCCTGGTGGTTGTCGCCGGAGCCGTTGTCGTCCGGGATGTCGACCAGGTTGAAGTCCTCCGTCGGCTTGCCCTCCAGGGCGCCGTTCATCATGTCGCGCCAGATCGGACCGGGGACCTCACCGCCGTAGACCTTGTCGTGCGGGATGCCGCCGATGGTGATGTTGACCATGTGGCGCCGGTGCTGCGGGTCGCCGACCCAGACCGCGCCCGCCATGTTCGGGGTGTAGCCGACGAACCAGGCGGCGAAGCGCTCGTCCGTCGTACCGGTCTTGCCCGCGCTCGGGCGGTCGCCGAGGCCCGCCTCCTGGCCGGTGCCGTCCTCGACCACGCCCTTGAGGAGCGTGCTGACGGTGTCCGCCGTCTTCTCGGACATCGCGCGCGAGCAGGTCGAACGCGGCACCGGCAGGGACTTCACCCGGCTGCCGGTCGTCTGGGTGACCGACTCGATGGCGACCGGGGTGCAGTACATGCCGCGCGAGGCGAAGGTGGCGTACGCGTTCGCCATCGTCAGCGGGGACATCTCCTGGGTGCCGAGCGCGATCGAGGGGGCCTGGTCGATCTTGCGGCCGTCGGCGCGCGCCACGCCCATCTTCTTCGCCATGTCGATCACCGGGCAGATACCGATGTCGCTGATCAGCTGCACGTAGTAGGTGTTGACCGACTTGGCGGTCGCCTCCTTCATGCCGTACGGCCCGTGCTCCGACTCGTTCTCATTGGTCAGCTTGGCCGGCTTGGCCGGGTCGTTGCGCCAGGTCTTGCCGTTGCAGGCGGCCACCGGGCTCGGGTACGGCATCTCGTACGGCGACGAGTACTGCTGCGCCGGGGACTTGCCGCCCTCGATCGCGGCCGCCGCGACGATCGGCTTGAACGTCGAACCCGGCTGGTAGCCCGCGCCGCCGCCCATGCCCTGGTTCACCGACAGGTTGATCTGCGTCTCGTTCGTGCCGAAGCCGTACGGCCGGGACTGGCCCATGGCGAGGATCTTGCCGGTGCCGGGCTCGACGATCGTCGCGGCCGTCGCCACCTGGTCGGACTTGTAGACGTGGTTCTTGATGGAGTTCTGCACGGACTGCTGGGACTGCGGGTCGAGCGTCGTACGGATCGTCAGACCGCCCTGGTTCCACAGCTTGGCGCGCGCCTCCTTGGTCTTGCCGAAGGCCGGGTCGGTGAGGAAGACCTCGCGCACGTAGTCGCAGAAGAAGCCGGCGCCCTGGACCGCGGTGATGCAGCCGTTCTTGGGCTGGCTGGGGTTGAGCCCGAGCGGCTGGCGCTTGGCCTGGGCGGCCTCCTGCGGGGAGATGTCGCCCAGTTCCGCCATGCGCTGGAGCACGGTGTTGCGGCGCTTGGTGGCCTCCGCCTCGTCGTTGACCGGGTCGTAGCGGCTCGGGGACTGCACGATGCCGGCCAGCAGCGCGGACTCCTGGAGGTTCAGGTCCTTGGCGTGCTTGGAGAAGTACCGCTCGGAGGCGGCCTCCACGCCGTAGGCCTGCTCACCGAAGAAGGTGATGTTCAGATAGTTCTCGAGGATCTTCTTCTTGCCGAGCTGTTCCTCGATCTGGATCGCGTACTTCAGCTCGCGGACCTTGCGGCCCATGGTCTGCTGGGTGGCCTCGGCGACCTTCGTCGGGTCGTCGCCGGCCTCCTCGATGAAGTAGTTCTTCACCAGCTGCTGGGTGAGCGTGGAGGCGCCCTGCGCGACCCCGCCCTCCTGCGCGTTCTTGTTCAGGGCGCGCAGCACGCCCTTGAGGTCGATCGCGCCGTGCTGGTAGAAGCGCGAGTCCTCGATCGCGACGATCGCCTTCTGCATGTACGGCGAGATGTCCTTGAGGTCGACCACCGTACGGTCCCGGCTGTACACGCTCGCGATCTGCCCGCCCTTGGCGTCCAGGATCGTCGTGCGCTGACTGAGCTGGGGACTCTTCAGGTTGGCCGGGATCTCGTCGAAGCTCTTGACCGAGCCCTTGGCCGCGAGGCCCAGGGCGCCGGCCGCGGGCAGTGCGATGCCGGCCATCACGGCTCCCGCGAGCACACTGACACCGAGGAACTTCGCGGCCTGCTGCAACGGCGACAGACCACCGCCCGAGCGCTTCTTTGGCATGGGGGCAGCCTAATCCGTACTCCTGAGCGTTTTGAGGGAGCGGCTTGCCTTCGGGATGTTCCGTGCCCGGTACGAGGCCCCCGCGTGCCCCCTGACCTGCCTACGTTTCCATTTCCCGGACAGGCGCGCAGCCCTTGGCCTAAGCTGCTCCCAACTGTCACAGCTGTGCGGCCCGGTACCACTCCGTCCGGCGTCCCGAACCCTTGCGAACCACCCGTGTCGCACCCCGAGACGTGTCCGATTGCGCCTCGTGTGTCACTTGATGCCCGCTGTGGCGCACCGTAGCTGTCCTGGTTTGCCGGGACAGTCGCATATGTCGCCAGCTCACTCCCGCGGGTGATCTGCCGCTTACCCATAGTCCGTTCGGGCCATTCAAGATTGGGCCCGACGGGGGTGTTGCGCTGTGCCCACCTTCCGTAACGTCCTCAACTGGCTGCGGTGAATATGCCGCTGCCGCCGTGGGGGAGCCTCGATTCGGGAGAGGACGGCGCCGGTATGGGCTGGGTAACCGACTGGAGTGCGCAGGCTGCCTGCCGCACTACCGATCCGGATGAACTGTTCGTTCAAGGAGCAGCGCAGAACAGAGCCAAGGCGGTGTGCACCGGATGTCCGGTACGCACCGAGTGCCTGGCGGACGCGCTGGACAATCGCGTCGAGTTCGGCGTGTGGGGAGGCATGACCGAGCGGGAGCGCCGCGCGCTGCTGCGTCGGCGTCCCACCGTGACCTCCTGGCGCAGGCTGCTGGAGACCGCCCGCTCGGAGTACGAGCGCGGCACCGGGTTCGTGAGCCTCGACAGCGACGAGGTGTACGAGCACTACGCGGCCGTGAGCTGAGGACCGCGGGCGCGGGCCAAACACACCACAGGTCAAGCGCCGCAGGCCCCGCAGACCTCGCGGCCCACCCGCCTCGGGTTCGGCCAGGAGCCCAGGGCGAGAGCGATCGCGTCCACTGTGCCGGGCCGCGTCCGCTACGACGGTTCCGGGCGCTCCGTGGGCGCGCCCGCCGCGAGGCGGTCGCCGATGTCGCGCAGGCCCGTGAGGTCGTGCACATCGCCGGGCAGGGCGGGTACGTCGACCACCGCCACCTCGGGGTGGCGGGCGGTGAAGCGGTCGCGCGTGCGCTGCTCGCGCGCCAGGAGGTGCATGCGCTCGGCGTGCAGCCTCAGCAGGCCCTCGGCGAGCCGGTCGACGGAACGTTCCTCGTCGGTGGGGGAGCCGTCGGGGAGAGCGCCGGATGCGTCGGTACCGGGTGCTGCCTCGGTTGCGGGAGACTGTGAACTGCCGTATGTGTCGGGAGAGTTACGAAGTCCAGCTTTCCCGTCCCCCTGATCCACAATGCCGGGGTCCGCAAGATTTTCCGCGGCGTCGAGCGCCCGCTCGGCCGACAGCCGGCCGGCGCCGCTGCCGTGCACCCGGTTGAGCACGAGACCCACCAGCGGCATGTCCTCCGCGGCCAGCCGCTCCACGAAGTACGCGGCCTCGCGCAGCGCGTCCCGCTCCGGGGCCGCCACCACCAGGAACGCCGTGCCGGGCGCCTGGAGCAGCTTGTACGTGGCGTCCGCGCGGGTGCGGAAGCCGCCGAAGGTGGTGTCCATCGCGGCCACGAACGTCTGGACGTCCTTGAGGAGTTGGCCGCCGAGCAGCTTGCCCAGGGTGCCGGTCATCATCGACATCCCGACGTTCAGGAACGCCATGCCCGCGCGGCCGCCCAGCTTGGCGGGGGCGGTGAGCAGGCGGATCAGCCGGCCGTCCAGGAAGGAGCCGAGCCGCTTGGGGGCGTCCAGGAAGTCCAGGGCCGAGCGGGAGGGCGGGGTGTCGACCACGATCAGGTCCCATTCGTCCCGCGCCCGCAGCTGGCCCAGCTTCTCCATCGCCATGTACTCCTGCGTGCCCGCGAAGCCCGCCGAGAGCGATTGGTAGAAGGGGTTCGCCAGGATCGCGGCCGCCCGCTCGCGGTCCGCGTGCGCCTCCACGACCTCGTCGAAGGTGCGCTTCATGTCGAGCATCATGGCGTGCAGCTCGCCGGCGCCGTCGGTGCCCTTGACCCGGCGGGGGACGTTGTCCAGGGAGTCGATGCCCATCGACTGGGCCAGCCTGCGGGCCGGGTCGATGGTGAGCACGACGACCTTGCGGCCCCGCTCGGCCGCGCGCAGGCCCAGGGCGGCCGCGGTGGTCGTCTTGCCGACGCCGCCGGAGCCGCAGCACACCACGATGCGCGTCTTCGGGTCGTCCAGCAGCGCGTCGACGTCCAGCACCCGGGAGGAGGCCAGCCGCCGGGCCGCCGCCTCCCGCCCCTCGGCCGCGCCACGCTCCTCGGCCTTCTCCCGGACCTCGGCCTTCTCCCGGACCTCGGCCTTCTCCCTGCTCCCGGCCTTGTCGCGGCTCCCGGCCTTCTCCCGGATCCCGGGCTCCTCCCGGACCTCGGCCTTGTCGCGGCCCCCGGATCTGCCGAGGCTCTCGCCCCGGTCTCCGGTCGCCGCCTCGCGCCCGTCGGCCGCGCCCTGCTCCTCGGCTGTCATGACACCTCCTGCTCGCGCAGCTCGGCGGCGAGTTCGTACAGACCCGCCAGGTCCATTCCCTCGGCGAGCAGCGGCAGTTCGTGCAGGGGCAGGCCCAGCTCGCCGAGCACACCGCGCTGCTCCTGCTCCAGGGCGTGCCGCTCGGCGTACTCCGCGGCCTGGGCCAGCAGCGGGTCCACCAGTTTCTCCGCGTTCCCGCCGCGCCGCGCGCCGCCGAGACCGGCGGCCGACAGGGACCGGGCCACGGCGGAGTGGTCCACCGTCCGCACGAGTTCCAGATCCCCGGCGTCCAACACCTCGGGCCGCACCATGTTCACGATGACCCGGCCCACCGGCAGCCGCGCCGCGCGCAGTTCGGCGATGCCGTCGGCGGTCTCCTGGACCGGCATCTCCTCCAGCAGCGTCACCAGGTGCACCGCCGTCTCCGGCGACTTGAGGACCCGCATCACGGCCTGCGCCTGATTGTGTATCGGGCCGATCTTCGCCAGGCCCGCCACCTCGTCGTTGACGTTGAGGAAGCGGGTGACGCGGCCGGTCGGGGGCGCGTCCATGACCACGTAGTCGTAGATGAACCGGCCGGCCCGGTCCTTGCGGCGCACCGCCTCGCACGCCTTGCCGGTGAGCAGGACGTCCCGGATGCCGGGCGCGATGGTGGTGGCGAAGTCGATGGCGCCGAGCTTCTTCAGGGCTCTCCCGGCGCCGCCCAGTTTGTAGAACATCTGGAGGTAGTCCAGAAGGGCCAGTTCGGGGTCTATGGCCAGTGCGTACACCTCCCCGCCCCCGGGAGCGACCGCGATCTTCCGCTCTTCGTACGGCAACGCCTCCGTCTCGAAGAGCTGTGCGATGCCCTGCCGGCCCTCGACCTCCACGAGAAGCGTCCGCTTCCCCTCGGTCGCGAGGGCCAGCGCGAGTGCGGCGGCGACCGTCGTCTTTCCGGTCCCGCCCTTGCCGCTGACGACCTGGAGCCTGCTCACGTCTTCGAGACTAACCAGTCCGGCCGACCGTCACGCGGGAGGCTGTGGATAACGGGGAGACGACGAGGGAGTGATCGGTCACAGCGGATACAGTCGGCCCATGACCAAGTGGGAATACTCAACCGTGCCGCTGCTCGTCCACGCCACGAAGCAGATTCTGGACAACTGGGGCGAGGACGGCTGGGAGCTCGTCCAGGTCGTGCCCGGGCCGAACCCCGAGCAGCTGGTCGCCTACCTGAAGCGGGAGAAGCAGGCATGAGCGCGGTCGAGGAGAAGCTGGCCGGTCTTGGCCTGAGCCTGCCGGAGGTCGTACCGCCGCTGGCCGCCTACCAGCCGGCCGTGCAGTCCGGTGTCTACGTGTACACCGCGGGCCAGCTGCCCATGGTCGAGGGCAAGCTGCCCGTCACCGGCAAGGTGGGCGCCGAGGTCACCGCCGACGAGGCCAAGGACCTGGCCCGCGTCTGCGCGCTGAACGCGCTGGCGGCCGTGAAGTCCGTCGCCGGTGACCTGGACCGGATCGCGCGCGTGGTCAAGGTCACCGGGTTCGTCGCCTCCGCGCCCGACTTCACCGGCCAGCCCGGTGTGATCAACGGCGCCAGCGAGCTGCTCGCCGAGGCCCTCGGCGACAAGGGCGTGCACGCCCGCAGCGCGGTCGGCGTCGCGGTGCTCCCGATGGACGCGCCGGTCGAGGTCGAGATCCAGGTCGAGCTGGTTCCGTAGCCCCGCCGCACCCGTACCACCGGCATCGCCCGCACCGCTCCGGCACCTCGGGTACCTCTCGAACATTCGCCCTACACGGGATAGCCTCCGGCCATGGCGAACGGTCAGTGGTACCCCCCGGAGTGGCCGGACCGCATCCGCGCGCTCGCGGACGGCACCCTCACCCCGGTGTCCCCCAAGCGTGCGGCGACGGTGCTCCTGCTGAAGGACACCGAGGCCGGACCGGCCGTCCACATGCTGCGCAGACGCGCCTCCATGGCCTTCGCCGGAGGCGCGTACGCGTATCCCGGGGGCGGCGTCGACCCGCGCGACGACGACACGCGGATCCGCTGGGCGGGCCCGCCGCGCGCGACCTGGGCCCGGCGGCTCGGGGTGGACGAGGCCGGTGCCCAGGCGATCGTCTGCGCGGCGGTCCGGGAGACGTACGAGGAGGCGGGCGTCCTGCTCGCCGGGCCCGACCCGGACGCGGTCGTCGGCGACACCACCGGCGACGACTGGGAGGCGGACCGCGCCGCCCTGGTCGCGCGTGAGCAGTCCTTCGCCGAGTTCCTGCACCGGCGCGGCCTGGTGCTGCGCTCGGACCTGCTGGGCGCCTGGGCACGCTGGATCACCCCGGAGTTCGAGTCGCGCCGCTACGACACCTGGTTCTTCGCGGCCGTCCTCCCCGAGGGGCAGCGCACCCGGAACGCCTCCACGGAGGCCGACCGCACGGTGTGGATCCGCCCGGCCGAGGCCGCCGCCGGGTACGACCGGGGCGAGCTGCTGATGATGCCGCCCACCATCGCCGCGCTGCGCGAGCTGCTGCCGTACGGCACCGCCGCCGAGGCCCTCGCGGCCGCCGCCGCGCGCGATCTGACGCCGGTGCAGGCCACCGCCCGGCTCCGGGACGGCGAGATCGTGCTGTCCTGGCCGGGGCACGAGGAGTTCACCAAGCACGTTCCGTCCAGCTCGGCGCCCGCCGACGCGACCGGGGGAGGCCGGGCATGACCGACGCGAGCGCGCTGCCCGGTCAGCCCCGGGGCGCGGTCGGCTCCGGACCGGCCACCGCGCGGGCCGTCAACGTCCTCGCGCCCAACGCCTCCGCGATGACCCTGGACGGCACCAACACCTGGATCCTCGCCGAGCCGGACTCCGATCTGGCCGTGGTGATCGACCCGGGCCCGCTGGACGAGGGCCATCTGCGCGCGGTCGTGGACACGGCGGAGAAGGCGGGCCGCCGGATAGCCCTGACCCTGCTCACGCACGGGCACGCGGACCACGCCGAGGGCGCGGGCCGCTTCGCCGAGCTGACCGGCACCCGGGTGCGGGCCCTGGACCCGGCGCTCCGCCTCGGCGACGAGGGCCTGGCCGGTGGCGACGTGATCACCACCGGCGGCCTGGAGCTGAGGGTCGTACCGACCCCCGGGCACACCTCGGACTCGCTGTCCTTCCACCTCCCGGCCGACCGGGCGGTGCTGACCGGCGACACCGTCCTCGGGCGCGGTACGACGATGGTGGCGCACCCCGACGGACGGCTCGGCGACTACCTGGACTCCCTGCGCCGGCTGCGCTCCCTCACGGTCGACGACGGCGTGCACACCGTGCTGCCGGGGCACGGCCCGGTCCTGGAGGACGCCCAGGGTGCCGTGGAGTTCTATCTCGCCCACCGCGCCCACCGGCTCGCCCAGGTGGAGACCGCCGTCGAGAACGGCCACCGCGGCGCGGCCGACGTCGTCGCCCATGTCTACGCCGACGTGGACCGCTCCCTGTGGCCGGCCGCGGAACTCTCGGTCCGCGCCCAGCTGGAGTACCTCGGCGAGCACGGCCTGATCTAGGGCCTGGTCTAGGGCCTGATCTCGGAGGATTCCCCCGGCTCCGGGCTCTTCACGCCGTGCACGCGCGCGTACTCGGCGGCGAGCCAGGGGCCCAGGTCGTCCACATGGGCGCGCAGCACCCGCGGGTCGCCCACGGGCTCGCGGCCGTACTCCGCCGCCGCGAGCAGCTGGGCGGCCCGCTCGGGGTAGTACGCCCCGCAGACCTCGGCCATCTCGCGCAGCTCGCTCGTCCAGCCGTTCCAGCGGGTCATGACGAGCGTGAAGCCGGTGCGGACGAGATGGCGGGACATGAAGCGCACCAGGCGCCGCCGGGCCGCCTCGTCGTCCCCGGCAGCGGCGATCCGCGTCCGCCAGCGGGGCAGCAGCCGGGCGAGGTCGCCGTTGGTCTCACGGGCCAGCAGGGAGTCGGGGCGGTAGCGGGGCAGCAGCTCGGCCAGGTCGTTCCCGAGCAGCGGTGTGCACAGACAGGCCAGGAACCAGCCCATGTCGTACCGCTCCCGCTCGCTCAGCAGCCGCTCCCGGCCGTACAGCAGCGTTCCGGCCCCGTCGATCTCCGGGAACTCCCGGTCCAGGGCCTCGCCGAGGGCTCGCAGGGCGGCACGGTCGGCGTCGGCCGGTTCCGCGCGCAGGACGATCAGCAGGTCCAGGTCGCTGCGGCCCACCCGCGCGGTGCCCCGGGGGATCGACCCGTAGAGGTATGCGCCGTCCAGCCGCGCCCCGAAGACCTCCGGCAGCCGCTCCCGTACGGCGGCCAGGACCGGCCGGAAGGCGGCGGGCACGCGCGCGAGGGAGCCTTCGCGGACGAAGAAGCCGTCGGGGTCGAGGCCGTGCGGGCGGGGTGGGGCGGGAGGTGCGGTCATGGGGGTCATCGTGCCGTGCCCGACCGGTCCGGGGCAGCGGGTTTATGCCGGGAGACACGACTCAGGGCGCGGCCCCCGAGGAGCCGCGCCCTGGATGTCGTACCGGGAGGGACCCGGGCGTCAGCGGGACCGCTTGGCCAGCCGCTCCACGTCCAGCAGGATGACCGCGCGTGCCTCCAGGCGCAGCCAGCCGCGCTGGGCGAAGTCGGCCAGGGCCTTGTTGACGGTCTCGCGGGAGGCGCCGACCAGCTGGGCCAGCTCCTCCTGGGTGAGGTCGTGGACGACATGGATGCCCTCTTCGGACTGCACGCCGAAGCGGCGCGACAGGTCGAGCAGGGCGCGCGCCACACGGCCGGGGACATCGGAGAAGACCAGGTCGGACATGGCGTCATTGGTCTTGCGCAGCCGGCGGGCGACGGCGCGCAGCAGGGCGCCCGCCACCTCGGGGCGGGCGTTCAGCCAGGGCTGGAGGTCGCCGTGGCCGAGGCCGAGCAGCTTGACCTCGGTCAGCGCGGTCGCGGTGGCCGTGCGCGGGCCCGGGTCGAACAGCGACAGCTCGCCGATCAGCTCGCCGGGACCGACGACGGCGAGCATGTTCTCGCGGCCGTCGGGGGAGGTGCGGTGGAGCTTGACCTTGCCCTCGGTGACGACATACAGGCGGTCGCCCGGGTCGCCCTCGTGGAACAGGGAGTCGCCGCGAGCGAGGGTCACCTCGCTCATCGAGGCGCGAAGCTCCGCGGCCTGCTCATCGTCGAGCGCCGCGAAGAGCGGGTTGCGCCGCAGAACGTCGTCCACGAGTTTTCTCCTTGTCGACCTGCTCAGGGGATCTTTCTCCCCTGTGTGCCAGGGACCGTGTTCTCATTTTGCCGGACGGTCCAAACAGTGTGATCTGTCACAAGGATGCCGCACCGGTGTGCCGGGGTAAGCGTCAGGGGTCCAATCGGGGGCCGATCTTCGGGGTCCGGGGCGGATGTCGGTGCCGGGCTCTAGGCTGGCCGGGTGTCCAAATCACCGGTGAGAGCACAGGCCAAGGGGGCTTAGCGGGTGGTTGTACGTCGCGATTCCGCTGTGGGCGAACAGAGCCCCGGAGGCAGTAGGAAAAGTAGAAAAAAGGCTGACATGACGGAAGAGACCGGTTCGGCAGGGAAGGCAGGGTCTGCCGGGAAGGCGGCTTCCGCCGCGAAGGCGCCTTCCGCGAAGAAGGCGGCCCCTGCCAAGAAGTCCGCTTCCGCCCGGAAGGCCGCACCGGCCGGGAAGTCCGTCTCGGGCCGGAAGGTCACCCCGGCGAAGAAGGCCGTGGCCGCCGACGGCGCGGTCCCGGTGAAGAAGGCCGCGCCCGCCGAGAAGGTCGCCGTGGAGCCGCCGGGCAAGGAGTCGCGGACCGCCCTGGTCCGCCGGGCCCGCCGGATCGACCGCGAGCTGGCCGAGGTGTACCCCTACGCCCACCCTGAGCTGGACTTCGAGAACCCCTTCCAGCTGCTGGTCGCGACCGTCCTGTCGGCCCAGACCACCGATCTGCGCGTCAACCAGACGACCCCCGGCCTCTTCGGCCGCTATCCCACCCCCGAGGACCTGGCCGCCGCCGACCCGGAGGAGGTCGAGGGGATCCTGCGCCCCTGCGGGTTCTTCCGGGCCAAGACCAGGTCCGTCATAGGGCTCTCCAAGGCGCTGGTGGAGGACTTCGGCGGCGAGGTGCCGGGGCGTCTCGAGGACCTGGTCAAGCTGCCCGGCGTCGGCCGCAAGACCGCCTTCGTCGTGCTCGGCAACGCCTTCGGACGGCCCGGGATCACCGTGGACACCCACTTCCAGCGGCTGGTGCGCCGCTGGCGCTGGACCGGGGAGACCGACCCGGACAAGATCGAGGCCGCGGTCGGCGCGCTGTTCCCCAAGAGCGACTGGACCGACCTGTCCCACCACGTCATCTGGCACGGCCGCCGCATCTGCCACGCCCGCAAGCCCGCCTGCGGCGCCTGCCCGATCGCCCCGCTCTGCCCGGCCTACGGCGAGGGCGAGACCGACCCGGAGAAGGCGAAGAAGCTGCTGAAGTACGAGAAGGGCGGCCTGCCCGGGCAGCGGCTCAACCCGCCACAGGCCTATCTGGACGCGGGCGGCAGGCCCGCGCCGCCGCTGGGGGCCGCGTGACGGAACGAACCCGGTGCCCTCGGCGTTGGACGACACGGAACGACGGGGGTGGGCGATGACGTGGGCCGGCGAGACACGAGGCGACGCGGTGGTGCTGAACGGCCGGGGACTGCCCGACTGGCTGCACCCGGTCGCACGCGCCGCCGAGACCATCGAGCCCCTCCAGCTCAGCCGCTTCCTGCCGCCGGAGAACGGCTCGGGCCGCCAGTCGGCCGTGCTGATCCTGTTCGGCGAGGGCACCCGCGGCCCCGAACTGCTGCTCATGGAGCGCTCCGGCTCGCTGCGCTCGCACGCGGGCCAGCCGTCCTTCCCCGGCGGCTCCCTCGACCCCGAGGACGGCGATCCGCTCGGCGAGGGCCCGCTGCGCGCCGCCCTGCGCGAGGCCGAGGAGGAGACCGGGCTCGACCCCCGCGGGGTGCAGCCGTTCGCCGCGCTGCCCCGGCTGTACATCCCGGTCAGCCGCTTCGTCGTCACCCCCGTCCTCGGCTGGTGGCGCGAGCCCAGCCCGGTCGGCGCGGTGGACCCGAACGAGACGGCGCGGGTGTTCACGGTCCCCGTGGCGGATCTCACGGACCCCGCCAACCGCACCACCGTCGTCCATCCCAGCGGATTCCGCGGTCCGGCATTCCAGGTCGAATCGGCCCTTGTGTGGGGTTTCACGGCCGGAGTGATCGACCGGCTGCTGCACTACGCGGGCTGGGAGCGCCCCTGGGACCGGGAGAAGCTGTCCCCGCTCGACTGGAGCTCATGACAGGGTGATCCCCGTGCTGTCTCTTTCCCGGGGACGCAGGGTCCCTGAAGTCCCCATGGGGGCGGCCCGGACGCCTCGTCCGAGCCGCGGGAAGCGGAACGGAGTAGGCGAGGGCCTGAAGCGGTGAACGTGCTGGACATCCTGTTGCTGGTCGCTGCCGTGTGGTTCGCGGTCGTGGGCTACCGCCAGGGCTTCGTCGTGGGCATCCTGTCGGTGATCGGGTTCCTGGGCGGCGGCCTCGCGGCGGTGTACGCGCTGCCCGTCGCCTGGGACGCGGTGACCGACAACGCGCAGGTGGGCACCACCGCCGCCGTCGTGGCCGTGGTCGTCGTCATCGTCTGCGCCTCCGTCGGCCAGGCCCTGACCACCCACCTCGGCAACAAGCTGCGCAAGCACATCACCTGGTCCCCGGCCCGCGCCCTGGACGCCACCGGCGGCGCGCTGGTCAACGTGGTGGCGATGCTCCTGGTCGCCTGGCTGATCGGCTCCGCCCTGGCCGGCACCACCCTGCCGACCCTCGGCAAGCAGGTACGCGGCTCCAAGGTGCTGCTCGGGGTCTCCCGGGCGCTGCCCGCCCAGGCCGACGGCTGGTTCGCGGACTTCTCCTCGGTCCTCGCGCAGAACGGCTTCCCGCAGGTCTTCAGCCCGTTCTCCGACGAGCCCATCAAGGACGTCCAGCCGCCCGACCCGGCCCTCGCCGGCAGCCCGGTCGCCACCCACGCCCAGCGCTCCATCGTCAAGGTCACCGGCACCGCGCAGAGCTGCGGCAAGGTCCTGGAGGGCACCGGCTTCGTCTTCGCCGACCGCCGGGTGATGACCAACGCGCACGTCGTCGGCGGGGTGGACGCGCCGACCGTGCAGATAGGCGGGGTGGGGCGGCGGTACGGCGCCAAGGTGGTGCTGTACGACTGGAAGCGCGACATCGCGGTACTCGACGTACCGGACCTGAAGGCGGACGCGCTGAAGTTCTCCGCGCCGGACGCGGCCGGGGGCGACGGCGCGATCGTGGCCGGGTTCCCGGAGAACGGCTCGTACGACGTGCGCGCGGCCCGGGTGCGCGGGCGCATCTCGGTCAACGGCCCGGACATCTACCACCGCGGCAGCGTGCGCCGCGATGTCTACTCGCTGTACGCGACCGTCCGCCAGGGAAACTCCGGCGGACCCCTGCTCACCCCTGACGGCAGGGTCTACGGGGTGGTGTTCGCCAAGTCCCTGGACGACGCCGAGACCGGTTACGCGCTGACGGCGGACGAGATCCGGCCGGACATCGCCCGCGGTCGCACGGCGAACGAACAGGTGGGCACGGACAGCTGCGCGCTGTGAGCCGCGGGGCGGCTCAGTTGCGCGGGTGACGCAGCCGCACCGAGACCCAGCGGGCCCGGCGGCGCAGGATGCGCGGGATCCCCACCCGCAGTTCGCCTTCCGCGAGTTGCGGGGTGCCTCGCTGAGGCGTGCTCAGGCCCGTGGCCGAGCGGCGGTTGCGGGGTGCGTCACTGTAGTCGTGCGTCAAGCCCATACCGGTCCGTGTGCCCCCGCCCCAAGGTCGATAACCGCTTGGACGGCGGCCAATTGGCGTATGCGGCGGGCATGTGGCCGAACGGGGGACAAGTGGCGAGGAACCGGATACTCCACGCATCGGTTCCGCGCCGCGTCGTCACCGGTCGGGCTCGGGGTCCTTCAGCCAGTTGACCAGCTCCGTCGAGAACGCCACCGGGTCCTCCTCGTGCGGAAAATGCCCGAGCCCGTCGAACAGCCGCCAGCGGTACGGCGCTTCGACGTACTCCCCGGAGCCGGCGGCGCTGCGGGTGCGGCTCACCGGATCGAGTGAACCGTGCAGATGCAGCGTGGGCACCCGCACCGGACGCTTCATCCTGCGGTAGAACTGCACGCCGTCCGGGCGCGCCAGGGAGCGCACCAGCCAGCGGTACGGCTCGACGGAGCAGTGCGCGGTGGAGGGGATGCACATGGCGCGCTGGTACGCGCGCACCGCCTCGTCCTCCGGCGGGCGCGGCCCGGACCAGTCCCGGATCAGACGGCCCACCAGCTCCCCGTCGTCCGCGGTGAGTTGACGCTCCGGGATCCAGGGCCGCTGGAAGCCCCAGATGTAGGAGTTGGCGGCCGTCTGCCGGGCGTCGCGCAGCATCGCGGCGCGCCAGCGCCGGGGGTGCGGCATCGACACCACCGCGAGCCGCCGCACCAGCTTGGGGCGCATGGCCGCCGCGGTCCACGCCAGATAGCCGCCGAGGTCGTGTCCGACCAGCGCGGCGTCCGGCTCGCCGAGCGAGCGGATGACACCGGTGACGTCCAGGGCGAGGTTGGCCGGGTCGTAGCCGCGCGGTGTGCGGTCGCTGCCGCCGACGCCCCGCAGGTCCATGGCCACCGCCCGGTAGCCGGCCTCCGCGAGAGCGACCAGTTGGTGCCGCCAGGTCCACCAGAACTGCGGGAAGCCATGGAGCAGCAGCACCAGGGGGCCGTCGCCGAGTTCCGCGATGTGGAAGCGGGCGCCGTTCGCGGCGACGTCCCGGTGGATCACCTGGTGTCCGGGCAGGCCGATCCGTACCGGTGAGGGAGGAGCGGGGTCATGAGCGGGGTCCGTCATGACGACGAGCGTGCCACAGCCTCGATGGCCGCGGGGCTGCGATCCTCGGGAAGCTCCGGGCGCGGGTGCGGCTTGGCGTTGCCCAGGACGCTCGCCGACTCCTTCATGGACGCGGCGACCTTCTGCGGGCCCCGGCCCTTCTTGGCCTTCTTCGCGAAGACCACACCGATCAGCGCGAGCAGACCGGCGACGAGCACGTTCGCCGCGAAGGACAGCACGAAGCAGATCGCCAGGTTCCAGTGGGACCAGGTGCGGATGCCGTACGCCAGGGCGAAGTTGAGCATCGGCAGGGAGAAGATCAGGACCGCGCCCGCCAGCGAGAACGCGCCGCCGCTGGTCGCGCCGCGCTTCACGTCCTGCTTGAGCTGCGCCTTGGCCAGCGCGATCTCGTCGTGCACCAGCGCCGACAAATCGGTCGTCGCCGAGGCGAACAGCTGGCCGATGCTGCGTTCGGCGCCGACCGGGCTGCCGTCGGGTGCGCTCATCGCGTTCTCCCTTACGAGTTCTTTCGTGTCCCCGGGCCTGCCGGGCGGGCCGCCGCCCCGCCCCGGGTCACCGTCTTGATTTGTACCGTCTCGTCAGATCATGCCGGACGGCCGCCCTCGTCGCCTGCCCCGCCCGGTACTTCGGCACGCCCGTCGTCCGCCGCGGCCGTCCGCTCGGCGGCGATCCGCCGGTGTTCGGCGGCCCTGCGCTCCAGGATCCGGGCCATGCGGAGGTGGTACGCCGGGTCGTCTTCCTCGTAGACGTCGGGGACGCCGTCGAGGTCCTCGTCGCGGTCCTCGGCCTCGCACAGCCGCCGGTACTTGGCGTTGCGTATCTTCAGCAGCACGGTGGCACAGACCGCGGCGATCAGGGACCCGGTGAGGACGGCGGCCTTGGTCTCGTCGGTGAGGAGCGCGTCGCCGTCGTAGGCCAGTTCGCCGATGAGCAGCGAGACCGTGAAGCCGATGCCGGCGAGCGAGGCCACCGCGAAGACGTCCGGCCAGGCGAGGTCCTCGCTCAGGGAGGCGCGGGTGAAGCGGACGGTCAGCCAGGTGCCGCCGAATATGCCGAGCGCCTTGCCGAGGACCAGGCCCAGCACCACGCCGAGGGTCTCCGGCCGGGTGAACAGATCGCCGAGCGCCCGCCCGGACACCACCACACCGGCGCTGAACAGCGCGAACAGCGGTACCGCGAACCCGGCGGACAGGGGCCGCACCAGATGCTCGACGCGCTCGCCGGGCGAGTGCCCCTCGCCCTCGCGGGTGGTGCAGCGCAGCATCAGGCCCATGGCCACGCCGGCGATGGTGGCGTGCACGCCGCTGTTGTACATCAGCGCCCAGTTGACGACCGCGAGCGGCAGATAGACGTACCAGCCGCGCACGCCCTTGCGCAGCAGCAGCCAGAAGACGGCGAGGCCGAGGAACGCGCCGCCGAGCGCGGCGAAGTTCAGCCGGTCGGTGAAGAAGACCGCGATGATCAGGATCGCGAAGAGGTCGTCAACGACGGCCAGGGTGAGCAGGAAGGCGCGCAGGGCGCTGGGCAGCGAGGTGCCGATCACCGCGAGGACGGCGAGCGCGAAGGCGATGTCGGTGGCGGTGGGCACCGCCCAGCCCTGCGTGGAGCCGTGTCCGGCGAGGTTGGTGACGGTGTAGACGAGCGCGGGTACGGCCATGCCGCACAGGGCGGCCACCACGGGGAGCACGGCCGCCTTGGGGTCGCGCAGGTCTCCGGCGACCAGTTCGCGTTTGAGCTCGATACCGGCGACGAAGAAGAAGATCGCGAGGACGCCGTCGGCGGCCCAGTGGGCGACCGACAGATCCAGGCCGAGGGCGGCGGGGCCGAAGCTGAAGTGGCTGACCGCCTCGTAGCTGTGGCGCAGCGCCGGGACGTTCGCCCAGATCAGGGCGGTCACGGCGGCGAGCAGCAGGAGTACTCCGCCGACGGTCTCCGTGCGCAGGGCGTCCGCGACATAGGTCCGCTCGGGCAGGGACAGGCGTCCGAGGGCCTTGCGGGCGGGGTGCGGGGTGCGGGGCGCGGTCACGATGGGGGACCTCCGGAAGCGGGCAGGATTACGTACCTGCCGACCAGACTTCCCGGCACACCCCATATGGATCTTGTTGACTTCTTGACGCTTTGGTTACTTTACCTAACTTCTCGGGCGAGGGAAAGGCGACCGGGACCGGTGGGCCCTGACCTGCGGAAGGGGCGTCCGGCGGATGCCGGGCGCCCCTTGTCCGTCGTGCGGGATCAGTCCTCGGTGGGGGTGGTGGGGAGTTTGGACTGGATGAGGTCCATGACGCTGGAGTCGGTGAGGGTGGTGACGTCTCCGAGTTGGCGGTTTTCGGCGACGTCGCGCA